>CAZYWM010000016.1:0-26944 GCA_964651615.1 uncultured Oscillospiraceae bacterium
GACGGTCAACGATAATCTCCAGATGAAGCTCGCCCATACCGGCGATGATGGTCTGACCGGTCTCTTCGTCGGTGTAGGTCCGGAAGGTGGGGTCTTCCTCGGCCAGCTTGGCCAGGGCAATGCCCATCTTCTCCTGACCGGCCTTGGTCTTGGGCTCGATGGCCACACGGATCACGGGCTCAGGGAAGACCATGGACTCCAGGATGATGGGATGTTCAGGGTCGCAGAGGGTATCGCCGGTGGTGGTGTTCTTCACGCCCACGGCGGCGGCGATGTCACCGGCATACACCACATCGATGTCCTCCCGGTGGTTGGCGTGCATCTGCAGAATACGGCCCAGGCGCTCGTTGGTGCCCTTGGTGCAGTTCAGGACAGTGGTGCCCTTTTCCAGCATACCGGAGTATACCCGGAAATAGCACAGCTTGCCCACATAGGGGTCGGTGGCGATCTTAAAGGCCAGAGCAGAGAAGGGAGCCTCGTCGGAAGCGGGACGGAAGTCCTCTTCCTCGGTCTCGGGGTTGGTGCCCTTGATGCCCTTCTTGTCCAGGGGGCTGGGCATATAGTCCACAACGGCGTCCAGCACTTCCTGCACACCCTTGTTCTTGTAGGACGTGCCGCAGACCACGGGAACCATCTCATTGGCGATGGTGGCCCGGCGGATAACCGCCTTGATCTGATCGACGGAGATTTCCTCTCCCTCCAGATAAGCCATGGCCAGGTCATCGTCCAGAGCGGTGACGGCGTCCATCAGCTTTTCATGGTACTCTTCGCAGATGTCAACCATGTCGGCAGGGATGTCTTCCACACGAACGTCCTTGCCCAGCTCATCATAGAAGACGTTTGCCTTCATGGTCAGCAGGTCAACGTTGCCCCGGAAGAAGGCCTCGGAACCGATGGGCAGCTGGATGGGCACGGCGTTGCACTTCAGCCGCTCGTCGATCATCTCGAGGACCCGGTAGAAGTCGGCACCCATGATGTCCATCTTGTTGACGTAGATCATGCGGGGGACCTTATACTCGTCAGCCTGACGCCAAACGGTCTCGGTCTGGGGCTCGACACCACCCTTGGCGCACAGAACGGTGACAGCACCGTCCAGAACACGCAGGGAGCGCTCCACCTCAACGGTAAAGTCAACGTGGCCCGGGGTGTCGATGATGTTCAGCCGGCAGCCCTTCCAGAAGCAGGTGGTGGCGGCGCTGGTGATGGTAATACCACGCTCCTGCTCCTGAGCCATCCAGTCCATGGTGGCGGAGCCATCGTGGGTCTCACCGATCTTGTAGTTGCGGCCGGTGTAGAACAGGATACGCTCGGTGGTAGTGGTCTTACCGGCATCGATGTGAGCCATGATGCCGAAGTTTCTGGTGTTTTCCAGAGAATACTGTCTAGGCATGTTTGAATTTCTCCTTGATTACCAGCGGAAATGGGCGAAGGCCTTGTTAGCTTCGGCCATCTTGTGGACATCCTCACGCTTCTTCACGGAGGAGCCGGTGTTGTTCGCCGCGTCCATGATCTCAGCGGCCAGCCGCTCCTTCATGGTGTTCTCGCTGCGGCCACGGCTGTACAGGGTGATCCAGCGCAAACCCAGGGTCTGACGGCGGTCGGGACGGACTTCGATGGGCACCTGATAGGTTGCGCCGCCCACACGGCGGGCCTTCAGCTCCACAGCGGGCATGATATTTTCCATAGCCTGCTGGAAGACTTCCAGGCCGTTCTTGCCGGTCTTGTTCTCGACAATTTCAAAAGCACCATAGACGACCTTCTGGGCAACACCCTTCTTGCCGTCCAGCATGATGCTGTTAACGAGCTTTGTAACCAGAACGGAATTGTACTGAGGATCGGGCAGAACCTCTCTCTTGGGAACATTACCTCTTCTGGGCACTTTGCTTCCCTCCTTCATAAAATAATGATTTCATCGGTACTCGAAAGTGAGTCTTTCGTTGTGCCTGCCAGAGGTTTAATACTCTATATTAAAACGCTGGCAAGGCCTTGCCTTGCGAAAGGGCGTGGAATAAATTCAGGTTTTGGAAAGCGGAAGAAATTATTTCTTCTTGCCAGCCTTGGGCCGCTTTGCGCCGTACTTGGAGCGGGCCTGCATCCGGTTCTGAACGCCCTGGGTATCCAGAGTGCCGCGGATGATGTGGTAACGAACGCCAGGCAGGTCCTTGACACGGCCGCCGCGAATCAGAACCACGGAGTGCTCCTGCAGGTTGTGGCCGACACCGGGGATGTAAGCGGAAACTTCCATGCCGTTGGTCAGGCGCACACGGGCGATCTTACGCAGTGCGGAGTTGGGCTTCTTGGGGGTGATGGTACGGACGGCAGTGCATACACCGCGCTTCTGGGGGGAGGGCAGGGTGGTAGCCTTGTTCTCCAGGGTGTTCAGACCTCTCTGCAGAGCGGGAGCAGTGGACTTGTAGGTGACTTGCTGACGGCCGTTTTTCACCAGCTGATTAAAAGTAGGCATCTATTTTCTCCTTTCTTTTGTTCTCGCCCCGGAGGGCGGGTGTTTATTCTACGGAAAATTCCGATAGAACCGGATTAGTCGGCAATGGCTGCCGCGGCGGCCCCCACCTCAATGTGGCAGGAGCGTCCCAGGTCCGCCTTGGAGCGGACGTAGGAATATGGGATTCCATACTGCTTACACAGGCTTTCCAAGGGCTCCGTCACAGCGGGGTCTGCGTCCTCCGCCAGGAAAACCTGCCGGGCAGCTCCACTCAGGATGGCCTTTTTCAGCTGCTTGGTCCCCACCAGAATCCTTCCGGTTTTGGGCGAATCGCCGCAGCTGGGAATCATACAATCATTTTTCGTAACCATACAGGTTGTATTATACGCACTTTTCTGAAAATGTCAACAAAAATCATAGGAAAACTTTTGTTATTGTGCTAAAATCATTCTCTTTTGCCCCGCAGTCCGGCATTGTTGCCGAGAGGCGAACAGATGATTTTCTTTGAAACACAGCATTTGACAAAACACCCCATCTCCCGTACGCCCCACGGAGCGGAGCGGCACTTTTCCTACTGTACGGTGGCTCCAAAGGGCATCAGGGCCAGCTTTGCCATTTTGAAACACTGCAGGCCCAGAGGGATTCCGATAATGGTGACGCAGCAGATCAGCCCCATCACCAGGTAGTATACCGCCAGCTCCCAGCCGAAGAAGACAATCCACAGCACATTGGCAAGAAAGGACACCCCGCCGCCCCCATAGACCACCTCTTTGCCAAAGGGGCAGAAGGTCAGGCCTGCCATTTTGAAGCTTTGAAGGCCCAGCGGAATGCCGACGATGGTAATACAGCAGATGATGCCCGCAAAAATCCAGCCCAGGCCGGAAATCAGGCCGATGAAGATGAACCAGAAAAGATTCGCGATGAGACTCATATGTTTCCCTCCCAGTTTGTTTTTGCAACACTTTCGCCGATGATTTGCCGCATTCTCCGTGGGGACGCGTGGCAAATCCTCAAGCATCAATTTTCTGCCCAGGATGTCAGAACAGGCTGATCTGGCTGGTGTCCGGCAGGTTTCCAAAGGCGCCGGCGTCCTTGAGCATCTGGATGTGGGTTTTGGAAACCTTGGGGCAGGCTAGGGCGACCTCTTCAATGGACAGGAAGCTCTTCCCCTCCCGGCCGTTCATCAAATCCCAAGCGGCGTTTTCTCCCAGACCGGAAATGGAGACAAAGGGGGGCAGGAGCTTTCCATCCTCAATTAAGAACTTGGTGGCGTGGCTTTTGTAGATGTCGATGGGCAAAAACTCAAAGCCCCGGAGGTAGTATTCATACACCACCTCCATGGTGGTAAGCAGGTCCTCGTCCTTGTCCGTGGCGTTCTCGTTGCCCTCAATGGCGTCGATGTTGGCCATCACCGCCTCCTTTCCCCTGGTCATCAGCACGGCATCAAAGCCGCCCTTCTGGCTGCGGCGATAGAAATAGGCGGCGTAAAAGGCCAGAGGATGGTAGACCTTGAACCAGGCAATCCGGAAGGCCATCATGACGTAGGCCACGGCATGGGCCTTGGGGAACAGGTATTTGATCTTCTTGCAGGAACCGATGTACCAGTCCGGCACCCCGGCGTCGATCATCTCCTGCTCCGCCCCCTCTGGCAGTCCCCTGCCCTTTCGGACGGCCTCCATAATCTTAAAGGAGCGCTTCTCCGGCATTCCACAGGAGATCAGATAGAGCATGATGTCGTCACGGCAGCCGATGGCCTGGTCAACGGTGGCCGTCTTGGAGGTTATCAAATCCTTGGCGTTGCCCAGCCACACGTCGGTGCCATGGGAAAAGCCGGAGAGCCGAAGCAGGGTGTCGAACCGGGTGGGCATGGTATCCAGCAGCATTCCCCGGGTGAACCTGGTGTTGAACTCCGGAATGGCCACCGCCCCGGTGGGGCCCAAAATCTTATCGTTCTCGTAGCCCAGCTCCTTGGAGGAGGTGAAGATGGACATGGTTCGCTTGTCGTCCAGAGGGATTTTCTTGGCGTCCACCCCGGTCATATCCTCCATCATGCGGATCATGGTGGGGTCATCATGGCCCAGCATATCCAGCTTCAGCAGATTTTCCTCCATGGAGTGGTATTCAAAATGGGTGGTGATCTGGTCGGCATTGGGGTCGTCGGCGGGATGCTGCACCGGGCAGAAATCCCATATCTCGTTCTCCTGGGGAATGACCACCAGGCCGCCGGGATGCTGGCCGGTGGTGCGGCGGACGCCCACGCAGCCGGCTGCCAGTCTCCCCTCCTCCGCCCGGGAAGCCGTCTTCCCCCGCTCGGACAGGTACTTTTTCACATAGCCAAAGGCGGTCTTCTCCGCCACGGTGCCGATGGTGCCCGCCCGGAACACATGGGACTTTCCGAACATCTCGATACAGTAGGCATGGGCCTTGGACTGGTACTCGCCGGAGAAGTTCAGGTCAATATCCGGCACCTTGTCGCCGCCGAAGCCCAGGAAGGTCTCGAAGGGGATGTTAAAGCCGTCCTTTTCAAACTTGGTGCCGCATTTGGGGCAGATTGCGTCCGGCAGGTCCGCCCCGCAGCCATAGCCCTTGGGCACGTCAAAGGTGGAGAATTTGCACTCCGGATTGGGGCAGCGGTAGTGGGGCGGGAAGGAATTCACCTCGGTGATGCCGGACATATAGGCCACAATGGAGGAGCCCACAGAGCCCCGGGAGCCCACCAAGTAGCCGTGCTCCAGACTGTTCTGCACCAGCTTCTGGGCGGACATGTAAATCACATCGTAATGGCAGTTGATAATGTCGTGGAGCTCCGTTTCCACACGCTTGGTCATCAGCTCCGGCGGGTTGTCCCCATAGAGTCTGCGGAACTTGCCGTAAACCAGGCTCTTCAAATCCTCCACGGAGTTTTCAATCTTGGGAGCGAACAGGTTGTGGGGCACCGGGCGAAGGCTCTCGCACATATCGGCAATCTTGTTGGGATTCGTGACCACAATCTCATAGGCCTTTTCCTCCCCCAGATAGCTGAACTCCCGGAGCATTTCATCGGTGGTGCGGAAGTACAGGGGGTTGGGCTTGTCCGCATCCTCGAAGCCCTTGGTGGCCAGCAGAATGTGGCGGAAAATCTCATCCTCCGGGTTCAGAAAGTGAACGTCCCCGGTCGCCACCACCGGCTTACCCAGCTCATCCGCCAGGCGGACCACGGTGCGGTTGAAATTGCGCAGGTCCTCCTCGTCCTTGGCAATCCCCTTTTCCAGCATAAAGCGGTTGTTGTCCAATGGCTGGATTTCCAGATAGTCATAGAAGGAGGCAATCCGTTTCAGCTCGTCCTCGCTCTTGCCGTCCAGAATGGCCTGGAACAGCTCTCCCGCCTCACAGGCGGAGCCGATAATCAGGCCCTCCCGCATGGCGAGAATCTCGGATTTGGGCATCCGGGGCACCCGCTTGAAATATTTCAGATTGGAGTCGGAAATCAAATGGTAGAGGTTGCGCAGACCCACCTGATTTTTGGCAAAGAGGATGATGTGCCGGGCATGGCGGTCGGTGATGCGTCCTTTGGAGCGCAGTGACACCATGGCGGGATTGACCTCCTGGAGGGTGTGGATGTCCAGCTCCTCCTCCATTTTCGTCATCAGCCGGTCCATAATCAGGCCGCAGGTCATGGCATCATCCCCGGCCCGGTGGTGGTTGAAGTCCGGCAGGCTCAGGGCAGCCGAAACAATATCCAGCTTAAACTTGTTCAGATGAGGCAGCATGTTCTGGGCCAGAATCAGGGTATCCACCGCCGTAAAGTTGTATTCATACCCCAGCTTGGCACAGGCGGCCCGGATGAAGCCGGTATCAAAATCGGAGTTATGGGCCACCAGCACCCGTCCGCCGATGAATTCCAGAAACTTTGGCAGCACCTCTTGAAGCTTGGGGGCTCCCACCAGCATGTCCTGAGAGATGCCGGTGAGCTCCACAATTTTCTGTTCCAGCGGCCGCTCCGGGTCCACAAAGGTCTGGAACCGGTCAATCTCCACTCCCCGCTTCAAAATCACGGCGCCGATTTCAATGATGGTGTCCTTCCGGGAACTGAGGCCAGTGGTTTCCAGATCGAAGGCCACGTATTCGTCGTCAAAATCCATCTCCTGGCTGCCATGAACCACAATCCGGTCATCCACGTCGTTGACGTAGTAGCCCTCGCAGCCATAGAGAATTTTGATGTTCTGGTCGGTGCCCGCCACCTTGGCCTTGCTGGCGGCCTTCATGGCGTCGGGGAAGGATTGGGCCACGCCATGGTCGGTAATGGCAATGGCCTTGTGGCCCCAGGCAGCGGCCTGCTTCACCGCCGTGGCGGTATCCGTCAGGGCATCCATATTGCTCATGGTGGTGTGCAGATGCAGCTCCACCCGCTTTTCTCCCGGAGCCAGGTCCTTCCGCTTGGGCATGGAGCCGGGCATCATGGCATAGGGCTTGAGAACCATGTCATTTTCAAACCGGTCCTCGATGAGCTTGCCCTGAATCCGCAGAACAGAGCCGATCTGCACATTTTCAATGATGGGCTTGGCCTCCTTGGCCTCCAGAAACCGGCTGATCCGGATGGAGCCCGTATTGTCCGTCATGTCGAATTTCACCACATAGGCGTTGCGCTTGGTCAGCTCCTTGTGGTCGATGGCAAACACCTTGCCCTCCAGGATGATGGTTCCCATATCCATGGTCATGTCCTTCATGGCCACGGTATTGCCCCGGAAGGGCTTGCCATAGAAGGTGGGCCCTTCCTGCTTTGCTTCGGAGGTCTGCTGCTTGGCCTGGCTGGCCTGGCTGGTGGGATAGGCTTCCATGGCCGCCTGACGCAGACTGTCTACCGCGTCGAACAGCGCCTTCCCTTCCAGGTCGCTTCCCGCCTCCACCGCAATGGTCACGGGAGCGGCAAAGCGCTCCCGCAGCTCCTGCTGAACCTGGGGAATCAGCTCTTCGATGGAGGCCTTGCCATTGGCCCGGAGCTTCACCGTAAGCTTCTCCCCTTCCCACATCCATTTGGCCCCGGCCAAAGAACCACGGGTCATGGAGTTGCGGTTGACGAAGAGCATCATCAGCTCCTCCGGCTCGATTTTTTGCAGCTCGGTCTGCGGGTGCGTCAGGGTGATCTCCACCCGGGCCAGGCCATAGAGGGCAGCAATGTCCCGCTCCGCGGTTTCCAGAAGCCGCCGAGGTATGTAGCTGGGGCTGTGGGCCGCCACATGAACCCGGCGGCTTTCCGCATGAATATCCGCAGCGGCAATGGCCGCCTGAGACAGGGCCTTGGCAATCCCCTCAGGCGGCTCATAGTCCGAAAACATATCCAGTAAATAAACGATTTCTTTCATTTTTAATCAATTCGACGTCATAAATCTCTTAATTGGCGTTTGGGGAAGCAAAAGCGTTACCGGGCGGGTCAGGGCAAAAACAGCGACTGCCCAGCCCTGTGCGCATTGGGGTGAAGCGCCCTGCGCTTCATCACAGCTTTTCGATCCGTGCCAGCAGGGCAGGCAGCAGCTCGTCATAGGGAAGCTTTTCCACCTGCACGCCCTTCTCAAAAATCATGCCCCAGCCGTCGCCGCCGGCGATGCCGATGTCCGCCTCCCGGGCCTCTCCGGGGCCGTTGACGACGCAGCCCATAACCGCCACGGTGATGGGCTTCTGGCAGTCCTTCAGAGCCTGGTCCACCTTGTTTACCAGGCCGATCAGGTCGATTCTCGTTCTGCCGCAGGTGGGGCAGGAGATGATGTCTACGCCCTCCTTGCGCAGTCCGGCGGCTTTCAGAATGTCCTTGGCGGCGTAGACCTCCTCCACCGGGTCGTCGGTGAGGCTGACCCGCAGCGTGTCGCCGATGCCGTCCAGCAGCAGCGCGCCGATTCCCATGGCGGACTTGATGAGGCCCTGACGCACCGGGCCGGTCTCCGTCACACCGATGTGGAGGGGGTAATCGCACCGGCTCCGGAAGAGCCGGGCCGCCGCCACCATATTGGGCACGGAGGAGGATTTCATGGACACGCAGGTATCGTAGAAGCCCTCCTTTTCCAGGAGCTCCAGATGTTGGAACGCGCTCTCCACCAGGGCCTCCGGGGTGGGATGGCCATATTTTTCCAGCAGCGCCTTATCCAGGCTGCCGCCGTTGACGCCGATTCGGATGGGGATTTTCTTGTCCTTGCAAACCTCCACCACAGCCTTCACCCGATCTTCCCCGCCGATGTTGCCGGGGTTGATGCGGATTTTGGAGGCGCCGCCCTCCGCCGCCAGGATGGCCAGCTGATAGTCAAAATGAATGTCCGCCACCAGCGGCAGGGGGCTCTGCTTGCAGATTTCGGCGAAGCCGCGGGCAGCCTCCCGGTTGGGCACCGCCAGCCGGACAATCTGGCAGCCGGCGGCAGCCAGCTTTTTAATCTGCGCCAGGGACTCTTCCACGTCGGTGGTTTTGGTATTCAGCATGGATTGGATGGACACGGGGGCGCCGCCCCCGATGGGGACGTTTCCCACAAGAATCTGTCTTGTCATCTTCTTTACCCCTTAAATATTCTAAAAATATCCTTGCACATGATGAACCCCATAAAGGCCAGCAGGACGATCATACCGGCCCCATGGACATAGCCCTCATATTTGGGATCCAGCTTTTTCTTGGTAATTCCCTCCACAGCAGCGGTGAGCAGGGTCCCCACAGAGCGCCCACCATCCAGGGCAGGGATGGGCAGCAAATTCATAATTCCCAGGTTCACAGCAATCAGGCCGCCTAAGCTCAGCATATTCAAAATTGCGTAGTACAGGCTGGAGGACTTAGCGCTGTCCTCGGCCATTATCTCCACAATACCCACCGGCCCCCTCATGTCATCTAAGTTCGCCTTCCCGCTGAAAAGCATTCCAAGGCTGATGCGCACCATCTGGACATTGGACAGCGCCGCATTCCACGTCTGCCTCAGCAGGGTCGGGATGGTTCTTTCTACCGAGCCGAAGCTGAAGCCGTAGCGCTGAGAGGAGCCATTCTCATCCTGGAAGGTTCGCTTCTGCATGGGAAAATTCTTCAGCTCAACCCGCTCTCCATCCCGCAGAAGCACCAGATCATGCCGGTTTTCGGGGTTTCTTTCCGCGTCGGAATTGGCGGTGAGAACCAGCTCAAAATCCGTGTACATATAGATTCTTTCGCCGTCCACCTTCAAAATCCGGTCGCCTTCCTTGATGCCCTCCCAATTGTCGCCAACGGCGGCAATGGCGCTGCCCGGCTCCACCACATCCACCACAGGGAGGATATAGCGCTGCTGGGGGGCAAAGAAGAAGGCGAAGAGCAGCAGCCCCGACAGCAGGTTCATCACCGGGCCCGCCACCAGAATCGCCAGCCGCTTCCACCAGGCGACGGCCATGAAGGAGCGGGGATTTGTGCTGTCGCCGTTCTCCCCCTCCATCTCGCAGAATCCGCCGATGGGAATCAGACGGATGGAATACAGGGTCTCCCCCTTCTGCTTCTTCCAAAGCACGGGGCCCATAAACATGGAGAATTCATTGACCTGGACGCCAAAGGATTTGGCCGCCACAAAGTGGCCCAGTTCATGAATAAAGATCAGAAAGCTGAACAGAAGAATGCCAAAAAGAATGCTGAAAACGGTCATACTACGCCTCACAAAAAAGATATAAGATATGTGATATAAGATACGAGATAGTCGGAGCTTCCCTCATCTCTAACGCTCTCGCATTTTCCCTGCGGCAGACGATTTCCGCACGGCCAGCCTTGCCTGCCGGTCCGCCTCCAGGATTTGTTCCAGGGTGGGAGACGCAATGAAGGGAACCTGCTCCACCGCCCAGTGCACCAGGCGATAGATGTCGTAAAATCCAATCTCGTCTGCCAGGAACATGGCCACCGCCTCCTCGTTGGCGCCGTTCATGGCCGGGCAGGCGGTGCCGCCCCTTTTCGCGCACTGCCGGGCCAGGGCCAGGCAGGGGAATTTCTCCAAATCCGGAGGGCAGAAGGTCAAAGCGGCGCACTTTGTCAAATCCAGCGGCTCCACAGGGCAGGCAGTGCGCTGTGGGTAGGTCAGGGCCAGCTGGATGGGCAGGCGCATATCCGGCGTGCCCAGCTGCGCCATCACCGCCCCATCGCGGAACTCCACCAGGCTGTGGACAATGCTCTGCCGGTGAATCAGCACGTCCACCTGTTCCAGCGGCAGATGGTACAGCCGCATGGCTTCAATGACCTCCAGGCCCTTGTTCATCAAAGTGGCGCAGTCCACAGTGATCTTTGGCCCCATTTTCCAGTTGGGGTGGCGCAGGGCGTCGGCCTTGGTCACATTTTTCAGCTGCTCCTGTTCCATGCCGAAAAAGGGGCCGCCGGAACAGGTGAGCAGGATTCTCTTTATCTCCCGCCGGTCGCCGCAGCCCATCAGGCACTGGAAGATGGCGGAATGCTCTGAATCCACAGGCACAATCTCCGCCCCATACTTCTCCGCCTCCGCCATCACCAACTCTCCGGCGCAGACCAGCGTCTCCTTGTTGGCCAGACCGATTCGTTTTCCCCCGCGGATGGCAGCCAGGGTTGGCTTTAACCCCACCATGCCCACCACAGCGGTAATCACGCAGTCCACCTCTTCCAGGGTCGCCGCCTGGATCAGGCCCTCTTCCCCCCAGGCAATGGAAACGGCGGGGTCATTCAGCTCCCGGGAGAGCTCCTCCGCCGCCGCCTGGGTGGCCATCACCGCAAGCTTCGGATGAAATTGGCGGCACTGCTCCGCCATTTTGCCCACACTGCTTCCCGCGGTGAGGGCCGCCACCCGGATTCCCTCCAGGCGGCTGATAACATCCAGGCTCTGCCGGCCAATGGAGCCGGTGGAGCCCAGAATGCTGACTGTCTTTATCATTATTTTCCTCCAAAACACACAGAGGAGATACAAGATAAGTGCCTCATCTTGTATCTTATATCCTGTATCTCAATATCTCTCAGCCAATGACCGGCAGCAGGAGAATCATTGCCTCCATCAGCGGCGCAACCGTCACCATGGAGTCGAAGCGGTCATAGAAGCCCCCATGGCCGGGGATCAGGGAGCCGAAATCCTTGATGCCGGACAGGCGCTTGATGATGGAGAAGCACAAATCCCCAAACACCCCCACGCCGCTGCCCAGAAGGCCATACAGCAGCGCCGCTCCATAATTGACCTTGAACCGGAAGGCCAGCTGGGCAATCACTCCATAGATAAGCATACCCACCACGGCGCTGACCAATCCACCGATCACGCCCTCCACGGTTTTGTTAGGGCTGACCACCGGAGCCAGCTTGTGCTTGCCGAACATGCTTCCGGCAAAGTACGCGCCTCCATCGGACAGAAAGGCCACCACAAAGGGAATGGGGATCAGATACCGACCATCGGACATGGCAAGAATCCGAATCACCGCCGAGAGCAGGTAGGGCACCACCGCCCCGGCAAAGAAGCAGCAGACAATCATCTCCAGGCTGATCTTCACGTGGTTTGCCATCAGCTCGGAGAAGAGCAGAATCCAGAAAACCAGCAGCCCCAGCAGGGCAATTCCCTCGTTGGCGCCGTAGTGGCTCCACAGTGATGTAAAAAACGCCATGAGGGCGGAGTAGAGAACCATCCGGGGATGCTGCACCAGGCCGGTGGAATACAGAAGCTCGTAGACACCGATCATCAGCAGCACACCCCAAATCACCGCCGCGACGATTTTAGGAGCCACCAGTGCGACCAGCGCCAGCAGCGGAATCAGCACGGCGGCTGTCATAACGCGTTTTTTCATGTTTCTATGCCCCTCCAAAACGGCGGTTGCGCCGATGATATTCTTCGATGGCCCGGTCCAAATCCCCGGTGGAGAAATCCGGCCACAGCACATCCATAAACACATACTCCGAATAGGCGGACTGCCACAGCAGGAAATTGCTGGTCCGCTGCTCCCCGGAGGGCCGGATAATCAGCTCCGGGTCGGGGACGCCGGCGGAGTAGAGGTAGCCCGCCAGCACCTGTTCATTCAGGTCCTCCGCCCTGGCCTTTCCGGCGGCCACATCGGCCATAAAGCCCTTTACAGCATGGATAATCTCGTCCCGCCCTCCATAATTCAGGCAGAAATTCACCTGAACGTCATATTCGCTGGAGCGGTTTTCCGCGTTGCGGCAGAGCGCCTGCAGCTCCGGGCTCAGCTTGGACAGATCTCCGAAAAATTTGAAACGCACCCGGTTTTTGTCCATGTCCGCCAGGGCTTCCTCCAAATATCTGCGCAGCAGCCGCATGATCCCGGAAATCTCTTCGGCAGAGCGTTTCCAGTTCTCCGTGGAAAAGGCATAGACCGTCAGATATTCCACGCCCAGCTCCCGGCAGTAGTTGGCGATCCGGCGGAAGGTTTCCGCCCCCGCCGCGTGTCCCGCCGTCCGGGGCAGGCCCCGCTTTTTTGCCCAGCGGCCATTCCCGTCCATAATGATGGCAATGTGCCGGGGCGGGGCGGGCCTGTTTGCAAGCGCCATAACATGCACCTCTTTCTCATGAAACCACAATATGGAAGGCTAAAAACAGGAAGCAGCCCAGCACTCCCTCTTTTCAGCCTTCCAGCCCCCGGGGCGTATTGCCCCGGGGTAGACTGGCTTTTTAAATCGCCATCAGTTCCTTTTCCTTGGCTGCCACAGCGGCATCCACTTTTTTGATATACTGATCCAAAAGGTCCTGCAAATCCTTCTCGGCCTTCTTCTGGTCATCCTCGGTGATTTCGGAATTCTTTTTCAGCTTCTTCACATAGTCCATGCCGTCCCGGCGGATGTTCCGCAGGGCCACCTTGGCTTCTTCGGCATACTTTTTAATCTGCTTGATCAGATCTTTCCGGCGTTCCTCCGTCAGCTGGGGGAAGACCAGGCGGATCACCCGGCCGTCGTTCTGGGGGTTGATGCCCAAGTCCGAAACCTGGATGGCTTTCTGAATGTCCTTGAGCAGCTTGCCGTCCCAGGGCTGGATCACCAGGGTACGGGCATCGGGGGAAGAAATGGTAGCCACGCCGTTCAGGGGCGTCTCACTGCCATAGTATTCCACGGTGATGCGGTCAAGAACCTTGGGGTTGGCCCGCCCGGCACGGACAGCGTCAAATTCCTCGCCCAAATGATCCATTGTCCTGTCCATTCTTCTGGAAAATTCCTTGAAATCCACGCTCATTTGTTAATCCTCCTTCACAATCGTTCCAATTTTTTCTCCGCAGACCACGCGGAGAATATTCTGGGGGTCTTTCAGCGCGAAGCAAACCAGGGTCATATGGTTATCCATCGCCAGGGTCATGGCGGTGGTATCCGTTGCCTGCAGGTGGCGGGCCAAAACCTCATCGTAGGTCAGCTCGTCAAATTTCACGGCGCTGGGGTCCTTGTTGGGATCGGCGGAGTAGATGCCGTCCACATTTTTAGCAAGCAGGATGGCGTCGGCCTCGATCTCCACCCCCCGCAGCACCGCGCCGGTATCCGTGGAAAAATAGGGGTTGCCGGTGCCCGCCGCAAAGATGACCACCTTGCCCTCATTCAGATACCGCTCGGCGGTATCCCGGGTGAAATACTCGGCAAATTTATTCATTTCCACAGCGGTGAGCACCCGGGCGTCCAGCCCGTGCTTTTCCAGGGCATCCGCCACGGCGATGGAATTCATCACAGTGGCCAGCATTCCCATGGCGTCGCCGTGGGAGCGCTGCATCTTGTCCGCGCCGTCCTTCACGCCCCGCCAGAAATTACCGCCGCCGATAACCAGGCCAATCTGGACCCCCAGCTCCCGGCACTGCCGAATCACCTGACACACAGAATTGATTACCGTAAAATCCAGTCCTCTATGCGCCTCGCCGGCAAGGGCCTCACCGCTTACCTTCAGCAAGATGCGCTTATACTTGACTTCAGCCAATGTAAAACACTCCTTTTCTCCTTCTGTCTGCGCCTGTGCAGATTGCATCGACTGTATTTTAGCATAGAATCCCCATTAGGACAACCATAAAAATAGAAATTTTTTGTGTACGCCCTCTCCGTTGGCGCAAAAACACGGGTACGGTAAAAGCCGCACCCGTGCTGATACATATTAATAGAAAAGCAGATCGGAATAAGTCGGGAAGGGCCAATAGTCCTTGGCGGTCAGCTCCTCCAGCCGGTCGGCGCTGGCCCGGAGGGCATCCATGGAGGCGATTACCACCTTCCGGCAATAGGCCGCCGCTTCCGCGGGGTCTGCCGGAATGGCGGTGAGCTCCTTTTTCAGCTGCTCCACCCGGTCATAGAGATCATCCTGGTTTTTGGAGAGCTTTCCGATCAAATCCAGCTCACTGCGGCAGGAGGCGCCCATGGCCTTCTTCCCAGCAGCAGCGTCACACAGTGCCTTGGAATAGGCGGAGGCGGCGGGCAGAATCTGATGAACCGCCATATCCACCATGGTCTTTGCCTCGATGTTCACGATCTTCCGGTAGGATTCCAGATGGATGGCATGGCGGGCCCGGAACTCCGTCTCGTTGAAAATGCCGTGGCGCACCACCAGGTCCAGGTTTTTCTCGCTGATGTAGGCGGGAAGGGCCTCGGCGGTGGAGGGCAGATTGCTCAGCCCCCGGCGCTCCGCCTCCCGCTTCCAGTCCTCGGAATAGCCGTTTCCGTCAAAAATCACCCTTTGGTGCTCAGTCAATGCCCGGCAGACCAGCTTTTGCAGGGTGGCATCAAAGTCCTTGGCATTTTCCAGTTCACTGGCAAACCGCCCCAGCTGCTCCGCCATAATGGTATTCAGGGCAATGTTGGGACCCGCGATGGACTGGGAGGACCCCACCATACGCAGCTCGAATTTGTTGCCGGTAAAGGCCAGGGGGCTGGTACGGTTCCGGTCGGTGGTGTCCTGAGGAATGGAGGGGATGCCGTCCACGCCGATGCGAAGCAGGCTCTTGCCCGGCTCCTGATAGTTGGTGCCGTCGATGATGGACTTCACCACCGCGTTGAGCTCCTCCCCCAGGAAGATGGACACAATGGCGGGAGGCGCCTCGTGAGCTCCCAGCCGGTGGTCATTGCCCGCGTAAGCCACGGTGCACCGAAGGAAATCCTGATATTCGTCCACCCCCTGGATGAAGGCCGCCAGGAACACCAGAAACTGCGCGTTCTGCCTGGGCGTCTTCCCCGGGCTGAACAAATTCTTCCCGGTGTCCGTGGCCAGGGACCAGTTGTTGTGCTTGCCGGAACCGTTGACCCCGGCGAAGGGCTTTTCATGGAGCAGGCACACCAGATTGTGCTTGGCGGCGCATTTCTTCATAATCTCCATGATGAGCTGGTTGCTGTCGCAGGCGTTGTTGGCGTCGCTGTAAATGGGGGCAAGCTCATGCTGGCAGGGAGCTCCCTCGTTGTGCTTGGTCTTGGACAGGATGCCCAGCCGCCAGAGCTGCTCATCCAAATCCTTCATAAAAGAGGAGACCCGGGTGCGGATGGTGCCGAAATAATGGTCGTCCAGCTCCTGGCCCTTGGGGGGCTGGGCGCCAAACAGGGTGCGGCCGGTGATGCGCAGGTCCTCCCGCTGGGCATAGAGGTCCTTGGGCAGGAGGAAATACTCCTGCTCCGCTCCCACACAGGTGACGACCCGCTGGGTCTGGCTGTCTCCAAAGAGCCGCAGAATCCGGATGGCCTCCCGGGAGACCTCCTCAATGGAGCGAAGCAGGGGGGTCTTTTTGTCCAGGGCGTCTCCATTGTAGGAAAAGAAGCAGGTGGGGATGTACAGACTTCCGTCCTTTACAAAGGCACAGGAGCTGGGGTCCCAGGCGGTGTAGCCTCTGGCCTCGAAGGTGGCCCGCAGTCCTCCGGAGGGGAAGGAGGAGGCATCCGGCTCCCCTCGCACCAGCTCCTTGCCGGAGAACTCCATAATCACCCGGCCGTCGCCGGTGGGGGAAATAAAGCTGTCGTGCTTCTCGGCGGTGATGCCGGTCATGGGCTGGAACCAATGGGTATAGTGGGTGGCTCCCTTTTCGATGGCCCAATCCTTCATGGCCTCGGCAATGGCATTGGCGGTGGACAGCTGGAGCTCCGCCCCGGTATCGATGCAGGTGCGCCAGGCGCTGTAAACCCCGGCGGAGAGCCGCTGACGCATGGTGGCCTCATTGAAAACATCACTGCCGAAAATTTCAGGGACATTGATGACCTCGTTCATACTCAAAACCCTTTCTTTCCCGCCCCAAAGGAGGCTTTCTCAATCAACCGAATTTTACAGAATCATTCTATGCCAGCTTTTCACAAAAAACAAGGTATGAATCTGTGCAAAAAAGCCTGAAAAGCCTTTTCTGTTTTGTCAAATTAACCAAATACATTTCCCTTCATTCCCCCCTGAAACGCGTGAATGCCGCCGGACAGGTCATCTTTGTGTATCCCCGGACGCTTTTGTGCATCAATAGGAGGGAAATGCTCTTTCTCCGTTTTGGATACAATTCACAAAAATCAGAAAGTTGAGTCCTTATAATTGACTTTTTCGTCAGTTTTCGGTATGATGTATTTAGAAAAGTTCGGGCTTTCCCCGAGCATTCAACTTAGGGAGGATTCAAAAATGAATGAATTGCAGCAAAAGGTCAGTGCCATCGGCGTTGTCCCGGTGATTAAGCTGACCAATCCCACCCGGGACGCTGGTCCCCTGTCCGACGCTCTGTGTGCCGGTGGTGTTCCCGTGGCCGAGATCACCTTCCGTGCCGCCGGTGCCGACGAAGCCATGAAGATCATGCTGGAGCGTCACCCCGACATGCTGGTGGGCGCCGGCACGGTGCTGACCACCGAGATGGTGGACAAGACCATTGCCGCCGGCGGCAAGTTCGTCGTCACCCCCGGTCTGGACATTGAAATCGTGAAATACTGCCAGGAAAAGGGCATCACCTGCTTCCCCGGCTGCACCACCCCCACCGACTATCATGCCGCCTACCGTCTGGGCCTGGAAGTGCTGAAGTTCTTCCCCGCCGAGCAGAGCGGCGGCCTGGCCAAGATCAAGGCCATGGCAGCTCCCTTCCCCATGTTCAAGGTCATGCCCACCGGCGGCATCAGCCTCAAGAATCTGGCTGAGTATGCAGCCGCTCCCGTGATTGCGGCCTGCGGCGGCAGCTATATGTGCCCCGACAAGCTGATCCAGGCCGGCGCCTGGGACGAGATCACCGAGCTGTGCCGTCAGTCCGTGGAGATCGTCAAGGCCGCCCGGGCGAAGTAACCATTAACGGGACATACCCTTCGGCAGGGGCACCCCTGCGAAATATAATTTGGGAGGAACATAAAATGGCAAAAATAATCACCTTTGGCGAGCTGATGCTCCGCCTCCAGCCCTACAACTATGAGCGCTTCGTCCAGTGCGACCATGTGGAATTCACCTTCGGCGGCGGCGAGGCCAACGTGGCGGTGTCCCTGGCCAACTACGGGCAGGACGTGGCCTATGTCACCAAGCTGCCCACCCACGCCATCGGCCAGGCGGCAGTGAACTCCCTGCGCCGCTACGGCGTAGACACCTCCAAGATCGTCCGGGGCGGCGACCGGGTCGGCATCTACTTCAACGAAAAGGGCGCTTCCCAGCGGGGCAGCGTCTGCATCTACGACCGGGCCCATTCCGCCATCCAGGAGGCTCAGCCCTCCGACTTCGACTGGGACTCCATTTTCGAGGGTGCCGAGTGGTTCCACTTCACCGGCATCACCCCGGCTCTGGGACCCAACGTGGTGGAAATCTGCCGGGAAGCCTGCAAGGCCGCCAAGGCCCATGGCTGCAAGATTTCCTGCGACCTGAACTACCGGGGCAAGCTGTGGACCCGTGCCCAGGCCAGAGAGGCCATGACCGATCTGTGCCAGTATGTGGACGTGTGCATCTCCAACGAAGAGGACGCCAAGGACGTGTTCGGCATTGAGGCCGAGGCCACCGACATCTACGGCGGCAACCTGAACCACGAGGGCTACAAGTCCGTCGCCAAGCAGCTGGCCGACAAGTTCGGCTTCGAGATGGTTGCCATCACCCTCCGGGAGAGCCACTCCGCCTTCGACAACGGCTGGAGCGCCATGCTGTATAACGTGGCCAAGGACGAGTATTGCTTCTCCAAGAAGTACGACCTGCACATCATCGACCGTGTGGGCGGCGGCGACAGCTTCGGCGGCGGCCTGATCTACTCCCTGATGAATGGCAAGAGCACCCAGGCAGCGGTGGAGTTCGCCGTGGCAGCCTCCGCGCTGAAGCACTCCATTGAGGGCGACTACAACATGGTCACTGTAGCCGAGGTGGAAAAGCTGGCCGGCGGCGACGGCTCCGGCAGAATCCAGAGATAATCACCAAAATATCGCCCGGGCACTTCAAAATGTGCCCGGGCATTGCTTTATTGGGAGTATCAACTACTGGCCATCCCCACAGGGAAGTGGCTGCGGGTCATTTTCCTCATTCTCTCCGGGATTTTCCGTTTCGCTCGGCAGGAGCTTGAGGGTCATTTTTGCGGCTTCAAGCAGATTGACAAATTCCCCCGTTAAAATCCGGCGGATATTCTCATCGCTGCCAAACAGCTTCATGTACTGGCGGATGTTTTTTGGCAGGAAAATGTCTGCCGCCCGCTCCACATTGCCATAGGTCAGCAGCTTGAACAGCGCGTCCACCATCTGATTTCTGGCCTCCAAATCCATGCCCAGAAGCCACTGCTTGATGGTGGCATTGACGAATTTGGAGTCAGGGGTCAGCTCCTCTGCACCAATCAATTCCCTGCCCATCACCTCCCAGGTGAATACATCGTGCTGCAAGATTCCCACCTGGACGCTTTTGATCACCCGGTAGGGCTCCGCGTGCTCCATGAGCATTCCGATGATGGAGGACTGAGGCACATAGGTGTGGATTCGGGGCACCATTTCCAGGTAGCCCTGGTCGGAGAGCATCCCCTCCATGAAGCCGGGGCCGTCGTTGTTATAAACCTGGCGGATAACCCCGCGGATCATGGCAGGGCTTTTGGCCGCCGCATACACCGCCAGATTGCCGCCCTTGGAGTGACCGCACAGGTGCATAGGCCTGCCATAGGCCTCATACAGCTCCCGCACATACTCCACCGCCAGCCGCTGGGCGGGCACCGCCTCCTGGAAGCACATATTGAAGTCTTCCTTCCAGCCCACCAGGGTATTGTCCGTACCCCGGAAGCTGACCATCAGGCTTCCATCGTCCAGCGCAAACGCGGCAGCAGCGAACTGGGTATCCTCCTCCGGAATGAACTGATTCTGGAACCGGACCAGGGCGGTTTTCCCAAAGCGCCTGGATTTCACTGCCTCATGAAGGAGCTCCAGCTGATGGGCATTGGCCCGCTCCCGGACATCCGGCAGGGCTGACAGCGCCGCCTCGATCCGTCCCAGGGGCACTTCCGGGTTGGCCAGCAGCTCCTCCGGAAACCGGACATAGACCAGATAGGAGAAGATCAGCGAGTCAATGGCATTGGGCGGGTCCTGCTCAAAGCTCAGATCGCCCCGCCAGCGTATGTAATCGAGAATATTGGTCACAACAATCACCTCACGAACATTCTCCGGTTCTTGACAGAAGGCCAGGAGAATTCTATAATAATTCCATTCTAACTTTGGAGGATTATAGATATGAACACCAACGTCACCCGGCCCCAGGCCCTGGCCCTGCTGCAAAAATACAATCAGGAGCCCTTCCATCTGCTCCATGCCCTGACGGTGGAGGGCGTGATGCGCTGGTACGCCCAGGAGCTGGGCTTCGGCGCGGAAGCGGACTTCTGGAGCTTAGCCGGCCTGCTCCACGATGTGGACTTTGAAAAATACCCGCAGCTGCACTGCAAAAAGGCGCCGGAGCTGCTGGCGGAAATTAACGCTGAGCCGGAGCTGGTGCACGCCGTCTGCTCCCATGGCTTCGGCCTTTGCAGCGACGTGGAACCGGAGCACCAAATGGAGAAGGTGCTCTTCGCCGTGGATGAGCTCACCGGTCTGATCGGCGCCGCCGCCCGGATGCGCCCCTCCAAATCCGTTATGGACATGGAGCTTTCCAGCCTGAAAAAGAAATTCAAGGACAAGAAGTTCGCCGCCGGATGCAGCCGGGAGGTCATTCAGGACGGCACTGCCCGGTTGGGCTGGACCCTGGACGAGACCTTGGAAAAAACCATTCTCGCCATGCGCTCCTGCGAAGCCTCTGTCAGCCAGGAATGCGCGGCCCTCACCAAATAACCAAAATGGCTGCTTCGGCAGCCGTTTTTATTTCCCCGTGGAGCCGAAGCCGCCTGTGCCCCGGGAGGTTTCACAGAGGCTTTCCACCTCAGTATATTCCGGAATCAGCACCGGAGTCACCACCAGTTGGGCAATCCGCTCCCCGGCGGAAACGGTCTGAGGCTCCGTTCCGTGGTTATGCAGGGCTACCATGAATTCCCCCCGGTAGTCGCTGTCCACCACCCCCACCTTGTTGGCCGGGGCCAGTCCCCTTTTGCAGGCCAGGCCGCTGCGGGCATAGATGAGCCCGGCGAAGCCTCTGGGCAGCTCCATGGCCAGCCCCGTGGGAATGAAAGCAGTCTGCCCCGGGGCAATGGTCACATCCGCGTCCAGGCAGGCATACAAATCCGCCCCTGCCGCCTCCTCCGAGCCGAAGGTGGGAAGAATGGCCCCCTCCCGGAGCTTCTTTACCGCGATTTTCATCCGTTCAACCCCCGTTTCTCTCCCTGCCAGTCCTGCCACAGCACCACCTGGTTGGCAGCCAAAGAGGCGGGCACATCAATAATCCTCTGGTTTTCAGACCCCCGGAACCGCAGGCCAAGGTTCTTCTTTGCCTCCACAAAGGGGCCGTCCACCAGAACATCCAGGTAGCTTAAAAACTCTCTGGTAATCTCCCAGGGACCCAGTCGGCCGGAGAGAATGTCCCGGTCAAACAGGTATCCGGAGAAGGCCCAGATGCTCTTGTGGGGGTATTTTTCCTTGATTTGCCGCAGAAGCTCCACAACCGCCCCCTGATTCTCCGGCTCGAAGGGTTCTCCCCCCAGCAGCGTCAGGCCCCGGATATAGTCAGGCTTCAGCATTTCCAGAATCCGGTCAATGGTCTGCTGGGTAAAGGGCTGGCCATAGTCAAAATCCCAGGCCTCGCTGTTGAAGCAGCCGGGGCAGTGGTGGGTACAGCCGGAGACAAACAGACTGATCCGCACCCCGGGGCCGTTGGCAATGTCACAATTTTTGATTTCCGCGTAATTCATGCTTCTCTTCCTCCGTCTTAAAAACCGCCGCAGGTGATGCGGCGGTTTTATTGCTTACTTTTCCATTTTATTTTGTATCTTTGATGTGATGCTCCGGAACCAGCCGCACAGCCAATCCCATATCCTTTTCAGGAAGCTCCAAGCAGTTTGTCCCCAGCGCTTCACCGTGGGCCAGACCTTCATCCACCAACCGGCACAGGCCGCCCAGGTATGCTTTCCCTGCTCCCGCAGCTGGGCGCAGCGCTTTTGGGCCGCTTCCCAATTCCACTGCAGCGGCTCCGACTTTTCCGAGGGGCCCTGGGGCATGTCCTCGTTGGGATAATCCGCCGCGTACTGTTCCCAGAGCTCGGTTTTTCCCTTTTTTCCCAGGCCGAACTTCACCAGTTTCCGCACCAGATCATAAATCACAGCAAACAAAGGAACGCCAATAATCATGCCCAGCAGGCCCCATATGCCGCCAAAGAAGATGATGGCAAACATCACCCAGAAGCCGGAGATGCCAATGCGGTTGCCCAGAATCTTGGGGCCAATCACGTTTCCGTCCAGCTGCTGCAAAATCACCACGAAAATTACAAACCAGACAGCCTTCAGCGGATTTTCAATCAGAATCAGCAATGTGGCCGGAACCGCGCCAATCAGGGGCCCAAAGAAGGGAATGACATTGGTCACGCCCACGAACACGGAAATCAGCAGCGTATTGGGAATGCGCAAAATCGAGCAGCCAAAGTAGCACAGCACACCGATGATCAGGGAATCCAGAATCTTGCCGTCAATGAAGCCGCCGAACATCCTGTCCACCAGGCGAACCTCCTCCAGCACCGCGCCCGCCCACTTTTCGCTGAACAGGCTGCGGACAATCAGAGTTCCCTGACGGGCAAAGCGCTTCCGGCTGAACAGGATATATACCGCCACAATCAGGCCAATCACCAGATTGTAGATGCTGCGCAGCACCGCAAACACGCTGGAGCTGACGCTGCTGACCAGGGTACTGACCTGGGGCAGAAGGTCGTTGCGGAACCAGCCGTCGATTTCATCGTAGATTTTCTCGTAGCTGGTGTTAAGGAAGTCGAAGAGGGTGTCCATGTATTCGTTGTCCCCGAAGGTGGAATTGGCCCAGCCGATAAAGCCCTCCACCCGGGATGGAATGGTCTTGCCCAGGGCGACCAGGCTCTCGTACACCCGTGGTAAAATCATGGCACCCAGAGCATAAACCAGCAGCAGCATGGTCACAAGGCTCCCCACCACCGCCGCAACGGTGGAAAACCGTTTCAGCTTCTCCGGCAGATGGCGGGTCAGGAACGACTCATAGGTGTTGCAGATAGGCCGGAGCAGATAGGCCACCACGCCGCCATAGATAAAGGGGGAGAGAATTCCGGTGATGGTCTGGAACAGCTCCCCGATGCCCCGCAGACGGTACAGCGCAAAAAACACCGTAATGCTCAAACTGATGGCTCCGAAGCCGGAAAGCATCAGGTACAGATAACGTCTCTTTTTCGGGTCGTTCATCATATCCCCCTCTTTGCGCAAACTTTCACGTTCCAAGTATAACAGTTTCCGGCCCGCATTATATGAACAAAGTGTGAACATTTTCCGCCTTCGTTGTAAACTCCCGGTCCGCCGCGTTGCCAATTTCTGATTCTGTGATATAATAAAATCACACTTAACAAATTTGGGGAAATATCCCTGTGGAAAGGAGCAAATTATGCCTTATTACTACTACGGCTTCGACTGGACCTATGTCTATCTGGTCCTTCCCTGCCTGATTCTCTCTCTCTGGGCCAGCGCCCATGTAAACAGCACCTTCCGCCGCTACTCCAAGCAGCATTCTCTCCGGGGAATCACCGGGGCAGACGCCGCCGCCCGGGTTCTCGCGGCAAATGGTGTGCGGGGGGTGCGGATTGAGCGCGTCAGCGGCAATCTCACCGACCACTACGACCCCACCTCCAATGTCATCCGTCTGTCGGACAGTGTATACGGCAGCACCTCCACCGCCGCCATCGGCGTGGCCTGCCACGAGGCCGGACACGCCGTGCAGTACGCCCAGCAGTATGCCCCCATCAAGCTCCGGGCCGCCATCATCCCGGTGACTAATTTTGGCTCCAGGCTGGCCATGCCCCTGATCCTCATTGGGCTGCTCTTCTCCTCCCTGGGAGAGCTCTCCAATTTTTTCATCTATCTGGGCATCGCCTGCTTCGGTCTGTCCCTGGTGTTCCAGCTGGTGACGCTGCCTGTGGAATTCAACGCCAGCCGCCGTGCCCTGGCCGCCATCGAGCAGGGCGGAATTCTCACCGACGAGGAGCGTTCCGGCGCCCGGAAAACCCTCACCGCCGCCGCTCTGACCTATGTGGCGGCCACCGCCGTCTCCCTGGCCCAGCTGCTGCGGCTGCTGACCCTCTTTGGAAACCGCAACCGCCGCCGGGATTAATCACCTCCTTCCGCCCTGTTGACAAGCAGGGCGGATTTTTGTATAATTTGGGGGCTAATCTTGTAATGATTCTAAAAAAGAGGATGGATTTTATGGAACAATTGCTGGAACTGTATCAGACCATGGGCATCTCTCCGGCGGTGTACGCCTACGGAGAGCAGGCCCTGGAGAAGCTGAAGGACCGTTTTGCCGCCATTGACCAGGTGGCCGAATACAACCAGGCCAAGGTCATTGCCGCCATGCAGAAAAATAAGGTGTCCGCCGCCTGCTTTGCCGCCACCACCGGCTACGGCTACGACGACCTGGGCCGGGACAATCTGGAAAAGGTGTACGCCGACGTCTTCCACACGGAAGCCGCCCTGGTCCGCCCGCAGATCACCTGCGGCACCCACGCCCTCACCGTGGCTCTCAGCGCCAATCTGCTGCCGGGGGACGAGCTGCTCTCCCCCGTTGGTCTGCCCTACGACACACTGCAGGAGGTCATCGGCATCCGGGAGAGCCCCTGCTCCCTGGCAGAATACGGCGTCAGCTACCGCCAGGTGAACCTGCTTGCAGACGGCAGCTTCGACTACGACGGCATCAGGGAAGCCATCAACGAGAAGACCAAGCTCATCACCATCCAGCGCTCCAAGGGCTACGCCACCCGGCCCACCTTCTCCGTCAGCCAGATTGGGGAGCTGATCTCCTTCTGCAAGTCCATCAAGCCGGAGGTTCTGGTGATGGTGGACAACTGCTACGGCGAGTTTGTGGAGACCATCGAGCCCTCCGACGTGGGGGCGGATATGGTGGTTGGCTCCCTGATTAAGAACCCCGGCGGCGGCCTGGCCCCCATCGGCGGCTACATCTGCGGCACAGCGCAGTGCGTCAGCCGGTGCGCCTTCCGACTCTCCGCCCCGGGCCTGGGCCAGGAGGTAGGTGCCAACCTGGGGCTGATGACCGCACTGTACCAGGGCTTTTTCCTCGCCCCCACGGTGGTGGCCTCGGCGGAAAAGGGCGCCGTGTTCGCCGCCAATCTCTATGAGCCCCTGGGCTTCCCCTGCGTGCCCAACGCCACGGAAAGCCGCCACGACATCATCCAGGCGGTGGAGCTGGGCAGCGAGGCGGGAATGATCGCCTTCTGCAAGGGCATCCAGGCCGCCGCCCCGGTGGACTCCTATGCCGATCCCCTGCCCTGGGATATGCCGGGCTACAACGACAAGGTGATTATGGCCGCCGGAGCCTTCGTCCAGGGCAGCTCCATCGAGCTCTCCGCCGATGGGCCCATCCGTCCGCCCTACGCTGTCTATTTTCAGGGCGGCCTGACCTGGTATCACGCCAAGCTGGGCATCCTGATGAGCCTGCAAAAGATGGTGGACGCAGGTCTGGTGCAGGACTTGCAAAAACTGGTTTCATCCCGTTAAGACAAAAAGGAATCTCGCGGAACAGCGCTGATTCCCTGTTCAAATGCCCCGGAGCTTTTCCGGGGCACTTTTTATTGCAAAATGTCGGTTTTCTTCTGCATTTGCGCAATTGCGATTGACAGGATTTTTCCGATATGTTACAACTATGATACAGCAGTTCGTCAAAATAAAATATAGAAATAAATTTTCCGGCACCATAGGACACTAGGAGGTTCCGATGAAAAAAGTCGGTATTATCATTATCCTTTTCATCAGCCTGCTTGCTTTTGGAATGCGATTGATTCCGCAAGGAAGAAATAATGATCTTTCCCCTCAACCTGAAACGGATGGTTATTCCGTTGAAGAGCTGCCAAACGGTACCTATCGGTGCTGTTTTTATGGGAAAGATGGCGTTCCTTTGCGGTCAGAGGAATCAGCCAGGCTGCCCCATGTTGATGTTTTGCCATCAGGGTATATCCGCTATACCGTTCAGGCAGGTACGGGCGTCGGCACTCTGTGGGGATTTTTCTTTGACCGAAATCAAGAAACCTTTTCAGAAAGCTTTACCGCGATTCTGGACCAGAAGGACAATTTCGTTGCGCTTGCCACTGCAAAAGGAATCGTTATCAGGAGCATTTTTGACGATTCCTACTACAAAGAAATAACCCATTTTTCTCAAGAATTTGCATCCGCCGCGATGCCTCTCTTTGACGCGGCTTTTTCTGAGAAGGAAGGAGTTCTTTCTGTCTCTTACTATTCCGGAGCGGATTATCACATTGTTACAGAAGAGATCAAATTTTAACAAAGCAGCTGGAAAGGAGCCTATCTATGCTGAGCGCTGCGCTATCAGAAGAATTGAAGAACCTTTGTGTTGAAAACGGCTTCCACCGCAGGAGAAACGCTTATTTCCGTGTCATTGGGGATGGCGTATTTCAAGTCATTAAGTTCGAGTATGAGCCGCGCAGTTTTTGTCCTTATCATTTGCAGATTGGCCTGTTTTCAATGTACGGAGCGCTCATGGAACAGTGGTTTACGCCGGGAGGATGTATTCCAAGGTATTCTGTTGTATTGCTGATTGGTGAGAGGAACCCTTGTTATATGAGAAATGGAAATATTGCCATAATTTCCATGGAAGAACAGTTACAAATTCTCAAATCCAAGGGTTTTGACTTTCTAAACGGAATTACGACACAGCAGCAGCTCGCCGATGGAATTTGCTGGTTGGACACGATACGCTATGAAAAAATCCTTTGGAATGACCCGGAGAAATTTGAGCCGTTTTTGTGCAGCGGGAATTTAGAAAGTGCGGCAAAAGTCATCGAAGCGATTCTGCGTCAGCATAAACTTGCAGTAGAAACAAACTGCGCGTGCAGCTTCCTTTTTAAGGACGAAAAGGAGAAGGAGCAGTATTGCGTAAAGGTTGAAGAAGAATGCGTGCCATTTCGTGAAAAATTGGACATGGTTCAGCGAAGAGACCTTTCCGCGATTCAAGCCTACCTGACTGAAAATTATGTAAGAAACAGCGCCTATGCACGGTTTTGCATGGGGAAGCAGGAC
>CAZYWM010000016.1:27044-29669 GCA_964651615.1 uncultured Oscillospiraceae bacterium
AGCTATTTGTTTGGCGCAAGCAATCTCAATAAATTTGTTCTGATAGATTTTGACCAGGCCTTACTTGACGCGCTGGCAAAAGAAAGCGGCTGCACGGTTTTGGATTACCGCAGAGCGCAGCGGTGACAGGAATGCGCATTGTCTGAGCTGCTGAACGGACAAGCGGCGATCAGGAGGAAAAATGATGACGAAAAAACGATGCTTACTTATAGTCATTATAATTATTGCAGTATTGCTTTGCGTGTTCTGTTTCAATCATAGAATGCCGGATTATGACAATCTGGTGAAGAAGGAAGATGTTATAACCCAGCAGTACCCGCCGGAAAAGGTGGATAAACTGACGCAAAAAATGGAGCAGAAAGAAATGCGCTATGCGGAGCTTAGAAGAATGTTCCGCCTGGAATGCGTCAGGAAAACCGATCAGGGATATTATGCTGTTTTACAGCTGACCGATGGAAGCAACGCGTTTATTTTCCTGGATGACCGGCTGATCGTTTCCAGAGTGGCAGTTTACGATCGTTTCCGCTCGAAAGAGGAGTTCGAGAGAATGCTTTCCGAAAAGCCGGACGCAACATGGGAGGATGTCCTCTTATTTGACCCCAATGAATATTCAGTGCCATATTCTGTTGTAACTGAGGAAGCGCATATTGTCCAGGAAGGTGTAATTGTGGTAAGATACCAACGGGAAGAAAGGTATCCTGTCGATCAAATTTATTTTTATAGTAATTCGGAGGTTGCTGCCGCAGAGCTGGGAGAGCATCCCACCTATTATATAAAAATGAGAGTCCCATATGTTTTAGAGATTGACAGGGTGAATGATCATTTTCGCTTAGCATACTGACTCCATCGGAAGAAAAGGAGGAACACCACTTATGAGCAAAAAAAGCATGTGGAACAATTTGAAGCTGGACTCTTTTGGCATTGAAATTCCCCTTTCACAGTCAAAAAGTGTGTTTATCGATTTTTTGAGAGAAAAAGGGATTCCCCTTCATATCCCCACAGAAGCCCAGGTTGTCATAAAGTCAAAGATGTTTTCTTTTGATGCCGATTTCCTCATCGCGCTTCATTTTGAGGGTGAAAAACTAATTGACATAACAATTGTGCCGGAAGTGATGTTGGAAGGAAATGCTATGTATTACCGATACCGGGAAATTCAGCAGGTCCTGGAACATGAATTGGGGCGGCCCGGTAATCGTCTGCGGTTCATTTTAGATTTTTTGAATCCGGATTGCCAATTATCGCGCTGGCAGCGCAATGGCATGAAAATTGAGCACTATCTTCTGAATCGATTCGGAATGGAAGAAATCATAAGCATTCAATTGTCACCAAAATAATGGAGCTGTGGAGGCTCATGAAAAAGAAATCGCAAACCCCCGCGGGCGAATCAACCGCGCTGAAAGTGCTGCACCGGACAGCCTGTATCTTAGGTACATTAGTAACGGCATACTGCATGCTTTGCATCGCGTTAACAGTAAAATTGTCCTTTGATGAATTACGTTATTTTAGTGATTTGGGCTCGGTTCATCCGTTGAAGTACTATCTGAAAGAGATTGGCCTGGCAGAATCCATTTTCACTTTCCTTGGAGTACTTGTTGAGTTAATGCTATATCTCTTTTTGCACTACAGAGTAAAGAAAGGAAGGCCACTTCCTTGGGGGGTGCAGTACTACAGGATAATGCTGGTGATTCATATCATGCTGTTTGTTCTGACAAGTTTCATTTTTATTTGGATACCTTATCAATCCCCTATTCGCAAACCACTTGATGAAATAACCGTGAATTTCAGGGCGTTTGCAACCGTGTCGGTGTTGCCAGCTGCCTTATATTCTATTGCATATCTGATGCGTGTCAGGAATTTCATTTCAAAGGAGGCGATTACACATGAATACGATTGAGCAGATGTTAACAGGGCAAATGGAAATGTCGGAATTTCTTGCCCAATTAAAGTCTGACACGGCGCTGCAAAATGAAATCAGGAACCTGGTTCCTGAGGAAGCTGCCCATAATGGGAGCCATCCGCTTTGGCAGCGCTATTCCTATGAGGCTTTTCGGAATTGTGGATATGATTTCTTACAAGTTGTACGTCGGCATCTTGTGCATCGGTTTGATGGCACAATTGGGGCTAATTTGAATGTTTGGAGCACGATACACAAAGTTTACAGCTACTATCATCCGGAGCTCTCCTATACAAATGTGTATCATGAAATGTTTGGCCTGTATCTGGATGTAAGCAGAGACTGCTTTGAGGGGCCAGAGGTTCGGCCACTCGTGGAGAAAATCGTTTTGGATGCAATGGAAATAAAGCTGAAAGGCAAACGCCGGGAGAGCGCCAAAAAGGAAGTGGAACGTCTGTTCCACGTAACAGACGGAAAACGCCCTCGCTGGATTCAGGGGGCGGAATGGCCAATGGGCGTGAATTCTCCCATGAAATACATTTCCCGGAAAAGCAAGGGAGAATTGGTGCAATACCTTTTTGAGGATGTTGACACCGGTGCGCGCAGAACTGTGGAGCAGTTTTATTGAGCAAACGAGTGAAAGGCACTGGATCAATTATAAGCGATTGAACAGCGTAAAGACGTTTTTCCGAGTATAGCACTTTTCGCCCACGATCAAAAAGCCACGGAAG
>CAZYWM010000017.1:0-29453 GCA_964651615.1 uncultured Oscillospiraceae bacterium
ACTGCAACAATGTGACCAATCCTGCCGGACGGCGGGTATGGGGCTTCATGGGTATTGAGGCAATCGCAAGACCTGATATAAATGGTTTTTCCGGTGATTCGCTGCGTACGTACGTACCAGGGGGCTGGGACAACTAATGTCCCGCCGTACGTATGTACGCAGCAAAAAGCGCAAATATCTCTCTTTTGAAGCAGATAACCGAATGGTCACCACTTGCAATACCGGATCAAGCAGCGATTGGCGGTAATATGGGGAAATCCCTTAGGAACTTAAGGGCGCACTTCTATACGGGGTTTCCCCGTATGTGCGCTCGGTGAGACCGAACAGCCCGGACATCCAGGTGTCCGGGCTGTTTTGCGTCACTTCGTTCCGAACAAGGGGCTGCACCCCTTGCGCCGCGAAAGCGGCTATCCTTGCAGACTTGGTCAGCAGAAACGGTTTTGCAAACCGTCCCCGCCGACCAAGTTTTCGTATCGTAAGTCTGACCGTCAGTACATTCTGGCGGTCATTTTTTATCCAAGTCTTTAAGGAGGTCTTTCAAAAATGCCAAAACAGAAATTTCTATCCCAACTGGAAACCGAACGAGCTGCCTGTGAACGGCAGCTTGCCCAGCTTCAGCACAAGGCACAGCAGTATGAAAACCGGATTGCCTATTGTGAGAAAGGCGAACAGCGAAAGCGCACCCATCGGCTTATCACCCGTGGTGCTGCTGTAGAGAGCGTTGCTCCCACGGTGAAGGCTCTGACCGAGGTGGAGTTCTATGCTTTTGTAGAATCCGTCTTTGCTCTGCCGGAGGTTCAGACTTTGCTTGCGGAAGCAATCCATGCCCATGACCAAGGGAGGGCTTGACCATCGCACTATTTCATTTTCATGTGACCCAAATCAAGCGAAGTGCCGGACAATCCGCCGTTGCCGCTGCCGCCTACCGTGCCGGAGAGAAGCTCCACAGCGAATACTACGGCGAAAACAGCGACTACACCCGCAAGGGCGGTGTGATCTGTTCTGAAATCCTGCTGCCCGTCCACGCTCCGCCGGAGTACACAGACCGGGAAACCCTTTGGAACGCCGTAGAAAAAGTGGAGCGCGGAAAGAAAGCCCAGCTTGCATACAGCTTTGACATTGCCTTGCAGAACGAGTTTTCCATGGAGGAGAACATCAATCTCGCAAGGCAGTTTTTATTGGAGCAGTTTGTGAGCCGGGGCATGATCGTGGACTTCGCTGTGCATTCCCCGGACAAGGAGGATGGCTGTATTACCAATCCCCACTTCCATGTGATGTGCCCCATTCGTCCCGTCGAGCCGGATGGAAAGTGGGGCAACAAGCAGCGGCGGGAATATGTGCTGGACGAAAACGGAGAGCGCATCCCGGACGGAACCGGCGACTATGTGTTCAATGCCGTCCCCACTACCGACTGGGGCAGCCCCGACACACTGGAACATTGGCGGCAGACATGGGCGGAATTGTGCAATGCCAAGTTTGCTGGAAAAGAGTTGCCCTGCCGCATCGACCACCGCAGCTATGAGCGGCAGGGCGTTGATCTCTTGCCAACCGTCCACGAAGGCCCCACCGTCCGTGCAATGGAGCGCAAAGGCATCCCCACTGAGAAAGGCGAGTTCAACCGCTGGATCAAGGCGACCAATGCTGCCATCCGGGATATCCGAAAGAAGATTACCGCTCTGGCAGAATGGCTTAAAGAGGTAAAGGATGAACTATCCAAACCCAAAGCCCCGGATTTGATTTCTCTGCTGCAAGCCTATTTTGACCACCGAAACGCCGGAGCCTATTCCCAGAAAGCCAGAATCAACAATCTGAAGGAAATGAACGCCCTGTTCAACTACCTCATGGAAAACGGGATTCACGATCTGGACACACTGGAAAATCGGGTGGATACTCTGCGGGAGTCTTCCGATTCTTTGAAAACAAAACTGGACATCCAGACTACCCGCATGATAGAAATCCGCAAGCTGCCGCAGTATTTGGGCACCTATCGTGAGATAAAGCCCGTGTACGATGGTTTGCAGAAAATCAAGTTCACCCGCTCCAAAGAGAAGTACAAGGCAGACCATGCCGCTGAGCTGAAACAGTTCTATGAAGCCCGCCGAAAACTGTCCGCAGAATTCCCAGATGGAAAGTTTGAGCATCATAAGCTGGATACAGAGTATGCCAGATTGGAACAGGAGCATGAAGAAACCTACGCCCAGTTCAAATCCATCCGGGAGGATTCTCAGCAGCTCTGGAAAATTAAATCCTATGTGGACTCTGCCCGCAAGAATTTGGAGCAACCCCAGCAACACACATCCCACAAACAGGAACAGGAAATCTGATTCCTGCATTCTGTCATTCCATATAGAAAGGACGATATTTATGAAAGAACAACACAATCGCCATGCGCAGCAGTACGGCGAGCGCATGGAAATCTGAGAAAGGATTATTACTGCCTATGACGAATCAAAACCAGCAGGTGACTTCCCTGCCTATCGACCGGAAAATGCTGCTTTCCATCCGGGAAGCAGCCGAATACAGCAATATCGGAATCAACAAGATTGATGAACTGTTGAAACAACCGAACTGCCCCTTTGTTCTCTATGTTGGTACCAAGAAACTGGTAAAACGCAAGGCATTTGAGGAGTTTATCGAAGGGCGGGTGGCAATTTGATTATGAAACCCACCGATTTTGGTGCGCACCAAAAACGCCGAAAGATATTGAAAAATACGCGAAATTATGATAGAGTAAGGTGTCGTGATGAACTCGCGTTTCCTTCTGTCAGGAAAGGAGTTCATTAAATGGGCAAAAACCTAAAAGGCAAAGAATGCGGCAAGGGTATCTGCCAGAGAAAAGACGGTAAGTTCTCCGCAAGATATTCAGCCAAGAACGGTGCCAGACGGGAGAAGCACTTTGATACCCTCCCGGAGGCCCGCAACTGGCTGGCAGACGCACAGTACGAAGACAAGCACGATGTTTATAACCCCTCCTCCGAAATGACGGTGGATGCCTGGTTCGAGTTCTGGATCACCAATCTGATCGCGGACCTGGCTCCCAATACGAGGAGGAATTACCGGGAACGGTACGAAAGGAACATCCAGCCGGTGATCGGAAGTATGCGCCTGTGCGATGTCAGACCCATGCATTGCAAAATCGTTCTGAATCGGATGGAGGCAACCTATGCAGGTTCCACCATTCGCCAGACCTATATTGCAATGGGCACCATGTTCCGCGCTGCGGTGACGAATGATATGCTCACAAAACATCCGATGGACGGGGTTCGTTATACGAAACCCGTCCGCGCTGTGGATGACATAAAGTTCTTAACCGTGGAAGAACAGGAGAAGTTTCTGGAAACCGCGAAACGCTCTCACAATTACAGACAGTATGTTCTGCTGTTGGAGACCGGGCTGCGCACTTCGGAAATGATTGGCCTTACATGGGATTCCATCGACTGGAAGAAGCGGACGCTGACTGTCAGCAAGACTCTGGAATACCGCCATAGCGAAGGTGTTTGGCGCGCCGGTCCTCCCAAATCGGCAAGCAGCTACCGAACCATTCCCCTGACGAACCGGGCATACGATGTGCTGAAATCCTGCTACGAGGAACGGCACACCCGTAAGGAATCGGAACTGCTTTCGCAGATTCTGGAATATGTGGATCGCCGTACCGGTCAGACCAGATACCTTTGTATGCGGGATCTGGTGTTTGTCAACTACCGTACCGGTGAGCCGAACAAAAACAGCTCCTATGATACCCACCTGTACAAATTGTGCGATGAAGCAAAAATCAAGCGGTTCTGTATGCACGCTTTGCGGCACACCTACGCCACTCGCGCAATTGAACGCGGGATCATGCCGAAAGTCCTGCAAAGGCTGCTCGGTCATTCGAGCATCAAAACCACCATGGATCGCTATGTCCATGTTACCGATGCCTCTCTCACCAACGCCGTAAAACAGTTTGAGCAAAGCACCGCCACGGCAAGCTGAAATTGGTGCGCTGACGAAAAATTGGTGCGGAATTGGTGCGGAAGGCACCCCCCGAATCCAAAAAACCATTGCAAATAAAGGAGTTTTGAAATATATGAAATTAGGTATCGTGGGGCTGCCCAATGTGGGAAAGTCCACCCTGTTCAACGCCATCACCAACGCGGGGGTTCCCGCTGACAACTACGCCTTCTGCACCATCGACCCCAACGTGGGCGTGGTGTCCGTGCCGGACGAGCGGCTGGACTGGCTGGCCCAGCTCCACAAGCCCAAGAAGGTGACTCCCGCCGTAATCGAGTTTGTCGACATTGCCGGACTGGTGAAGGGCGCCTCCAAGGGCGAGGGCCTGGGCAACAAATTCCTGAGCAACATCCGCACCACCGACGCCATTGTCCATGTGGTTCGCTGCTTCGAGGACTCCAACGTCACCCATGTGGAGGGTTCCACTGACCCCCTGCGGGACATTGACATCATCAATCTGGAGCTGGTGATGGCCGACATTGAAATGGTGGAGCGCCGGATCGACAAATGCCAGAAGGCGGCCAAGGGCGGCGACAAGCGCTTCCTCCATGAGGCCGAGGTGTTTTCCGACCTGCTGGCCCACCTGAACCAGGGGAAGCTGGCCCGGACCTTCGAGTGCAGCGAAGAGGACATGGCCCTCATCGGCACCAGCGACCTGCTGACCCTGAAAAAGACCATCTATGTGGCAAACCTCTCCGAGAGCCAGGTCAACGACCCCGAGAGCAGCCAGCACTATCTGGCGGTAAAACAGCTGGCCGACGCAGAGGGCAGCCAGGTGCTCCCCATCTGCGCCAAGCTGGAGGCCGACATTGCCGAGCTGGACGACCCGGAGGAGAAGGCCATGTTCATGGAGGAGCTGGGCGTGGCAGAAAGCGGCCTGGACCGCCTGATTCGCAGCAGCTACACCCTGCTGGGGCTGATTTCCTTCCTCACCGCCGGTTCCGACGAGTGCCGGGCCTGGACCATCAAGCAGGGCACCAAGGCTCCCCAGGCGGCGGGCAAGATTCACACCGACTTCGAGCGGGGCTTCATCCGGGCGGAGGTCATCGCCTTCCAGGATATGAAGGCTTGCGGCACCATGGCCAACGCCAAGGCAAAGGGCCTGGTGCGCAGCGAGGGCAAGGAATACGTGATGAAGGACGGGGACATTGTGAATTTCCTGTTTAACGTATAAACAGCTTGAAAACACTCCCACGGTTTTGTGACCGTGGGAGTATTTTGCTGCTACCATATGCCGTCCCCCCTCTTTCTTGGATATGGTCAATTTCAGCGCATTCTGCGCTATATATCAATAGAACAAAATGCGCTGTGATAACCTATACATGAGGTGATCACAGTATGGCATATCAAAGAATGCGGGACTTACAAATAATCCTCTCAGGAACAAATAGGGGCTGTCTCCCATGATTTTGGTAAATCATGCCGAGGCAGCCCCTTCTTGGCATAAAATATGTGTCGGGTCAGAATTTGCTGCGCATCATCCGGCGGCGGGCGATGTTGATGGGGCCCTCCTGCATCCGGTTGATCCAGGCCAGGCTCTTGCCGCAGCCATAGGCGGTGCAGGAATCCGGGTCGTCCGCCAGAATGCAGGGAATGCCGGTGCGCTCGATGAGCAGCTCGCAGAAGCCCCAGACCTGGCTGCATCCGCCGGTGAGAGTGATGCCGGTTTCGGAAATGTCGCTGACCAGTTCGGGGGTGGTCTGATCCAGCACGGAGAGAACCTCATCGGCAATCTGGCGGGCTGGACGGCGGAGCACCTCGTAAATCTCGGTGGAGGTCAGGGTCACGGTTTTGGGCATGCCGGTCTTGGAGTCCCGGCCCTTGACGTTCATGCTCATCTCCTCCTGACGGGGGTAGACCTGACCGATCTGAATCTTCACTTCCTCGGCTGTAACCTGGCCGATGACCATGCCGTACTGACGGCGGACATAGCGGGCAATGGACTCATCGAAGAAGTCTCCGGCGATCTTCAGGGAGGAGGATACCGCCACACTGTTCATGCTCAGCACCGCAATGTCTGTGGTGCCGCCGCCGATGTCCACCACCAGATGGCCCGCCGCGTCCTTCAAATCCAGGCCAGCACCCAATCCGGCGGCCAGGGGCTCCTCGATCAGGAACACCCGTCGGGCGCCGGCTTCGATGGCCGCGTTGATGACGCTGCGCTCCTCCACCTCTGTGACGCCGCTGGGGACGCTGATGACCACACGGGGCTTGGGGGTGAAGACGGAGGCCTTGGTGGCGGTTTTGAACATCTCCTGGAGCATCCGCACGGTCATCTCATGGTCGGAGATCACCCCGTCCCGCAGTGGCCGCATGGCAACCACGTTGCCGGGGGTACGGTTCAGCATGTTTCTGGCGGCGGCGCCCACCTGGAGAATCTTTCCGGTGTTCCGGTCCAGGGCAACCACCGCAGGCTCCCGAACCACCAGGCCCTTGCCGTCGGCATAGATTAGTACATTGGAGGTACCCAGGTCCACGCCCAGGTCATTGGAAAAAAACTGCATATCATTCACCTGCTTGGTTATTTTTTATCATAGGTTGCTGCCACGGCGACAGCATGTACTTCCTTTGCCCCGGCTGTGAGCAGCACCCGGGCGCATTCATTCAGGGTTGCCCCGGTGGTTCGGATGTCGTCCACCAGAACCACCCGCTTTCCCCGCAGAGCTTCGCCGCCGCAGACCCGGAAGGCCCCCAGCACGTTGGCCGCCCGGGCTTCAAAGCCGGAAAGGCCGGACTGAGCCGGGGTATGACGATGCTTGTACAGCGTCCTCTGGCAATGTATCCCCAGCTCCCTGCCCAGCGCCCGGGCCAGCAGCTCGCACTGGTCATAGCCCCGGTGAAAGCGGCGGCGACGGCTGACGGGAACCCAGGTCAGGATGTCGAATTCCTCCGGCCCACACCGGCGCAGCAGCTGCGCCAGCAGCACAGCGTATTTGGGCGCCAGATAAGCGGCCCCACGGAACTTGAAGCGATGAAGGCTGCGGCGTACATCCCCATCATAGTACCAGACAGCGGCGAAACTGTCAAGAAACTGGCGGGAGTTTTTTCCCTTCTTCCCCGAATTCAGGGGCAGCGAAGGGTACTCCGGGGCACTGCAGCGGCAGCTGGCGCACAAAATGATCTGCTCTTTGGGCAGCATCCCGCGGCAGAGGATGCACCGCCGGGGAAAAAGCAGCTCCAATCCCCGGCGAAGAACGCCCATCAAGCCTGCCCTCCCTGAAGGCGGAGCTTCAGGCCGGTGTAGCGGCGGTTTTTCTTGGCATTTTCCGTCATCACCGCCACGGTTTCCTCCCGGCCCACAATAATCAAAAGCTCTCGGGCTCTGGTGATGGCGGTGTAGAGGATGCTCCGGCTGAGCAGATAGCTTGACCCGTTCCAGGCGGCCAAAATCACCGCCCGGTACTCGCTGCCCTGGCTTTTGTGAACCGTGATGGCATAGGCCAGCTCCAGCTCCCCCAGCTGGGTGAAGTCGTACTCCGCCTCCCGGTCGTCGAAGCGCACCCGCAGCAGCTCCTCTTTGGGTTCAATGGCGGTGATGGTTCCCACGTCCCCGTTGAAGATGCCGGTGCCCACGGCGGAGCCGTCGGTCTTCTTCCATACAATATCATAATTGTTTCTGATTTGCATCACCCTGTCCCCTTCCCGGAAAATAAGTTCTCCGTAGGCTTTTTCCCGCTTCTCCGGATCGGAGGGGTTCAGGGCGGATTGGAGCAGCTTATTCAGCGCCGCCGTGCCCACGCCGCCCTTCCGGGTGGGGGAGAGAACCTGAATTTCAGAGGGCTGGATGCCCATATTTTTTGGAAGGCGGGTGACGCACAGGTCCCGAATCAGGGAGGTGACTGCCTCCTCGGAATTGCGGCGCATAAAAAAGAAATCACTGGTTACGGTTTTCAGCTCCGGAAGCTGACCCTGGTTGACCCGGTGGGCGTTCATCACAATCAGGCTCTGCTGGGCCTGGCGGAAAATCTCCGTCAGGCGGACGACGGGAAGCACGCCGCTGCGAAGCATATCCGAAAAGGGAAAGCCCGGTCCCACCGGTGGAAGCTGGTCCGGGTCCCCCACCAGAATCAGGCGCTTTCCCCGGGGAATGGCCCGCAGCAGACTGGACAGCAGCAGCACATCCACCATGGACATTTCATCCACAATCACCGCGTCGCATTTCAGCGGGTTGTCCTCGTCCCGGGCGAAGACCATCTTCCCGGTGGACTGGTCGATACCGGCCTCCAAAAGCCGGTGGATGGTGGAGGCCTCCTCCCCAGTGACCTCTGTCAGCCGCTTGGCGGCCCGGCCAGTGGGGGCGGCCAGCAGAACCCGCAGGTGAAGCTCCCCCAGCAAATCCAGGATGCCCCGGAGCACCGTGGTCTTGCCGGTGCCCGGGCCGCCGGTGATCAGCAGCAGCCCCGAGGTGGCAGCGTCCCGGATGGCCTGCTCCTGGTAGGAGGAATAGCTCAGGCCGCCGCGCTCCGCCGCCCGGCGGACAAGGCTGTCCAAATTGGCAGGCTCCGGGAAGGAATTGGCGGCAAAGCTCAGAAGGCACTGGGTGCAGCACTGCTCCGCCTCGTACAGCTGGGGCAGGTAGTCCACCCGGATGCCCACCAGGGTATCGGGGACGATCCGCTGCCCCTCCTGGGCGCGCTGGATTCCCTGCCGCACCGTTTCCGCCTCCACGGAGAGCAGCTGAGCGGTGGCAAGAATCAGCTTCTGCTCCGGCAGAAAGCTGTGGCCAGCGGTGAGGTTGTAGCTCAGCTCGAACAGGAGCCCGGCCTCCACCCGGCGGGGATCGTCCCCCGCCACCCCGAGCTCAATGGCAAACCGGTCCACCGCCCCAAAGGAGGCGTCCAGCCCCTCGTCCATCAGCAGATAGGGGTCGTCGTACAGCAAATCCATGGTGCTGTCCCCATAGAGCTTATAGGTACGCACCGCCAGCTCCGCCGGAAGCTGATGGGCGGCAAAAAACTCCATCAGCTGGCGCATCCCCACCTGGAGCCGGAACTCCTCCCCGATGGCCAGGGCCTTTTCCCGGGAAATACCCGGCACCTGGCTCAGCCGCTGAGGGTCCCGCTCCATGACAAGCAGCGTCTCGTCCCCAAAGCAGTCCACAATTCTGGCGGCCAGCTTTGGGCCGATGCCCTTGATGATCCGGCTGGAAAGATAGGCCAGTATCTCCATGGAGGACTGAGGCATGAGCCGCTCCAGGAATTCCGCCTCAAACTGCCTGCCGTAGCTGGAGTGGTTGCTCCAGCGGCCAGTGACCATCAGCTGCTCCCCCACCACGGGCAGAGGAATGGTGCCCACCACGGTGACGGACTGGCCACCCCCCACCGAAAGGCGGAGGACGCTGTAGCCGTTTTCATAATTCTGGTACACCACCGCGCTGATGGTCCCCTGTAGAATCTCCATATCCTGATCTGTCAATTTCTTCCGCTCCTGTCATGGGCCGGGCCGCCTCGTCCCAGCCGGTGATTTCTTCCGCATGCTCCCGGATAAGCTGCCAGAGCTTTGGAGAAGTCACCCGATAAATTCTTCCTTTGAAAATTCCCATGGCCCTCAGCCAGAGAAAATACATTCCGTCCCCCCGCGTCAGCAGGAAGCCCTCCTGCCGTCCGAGAAAAGCGCCAAGAAGCACCATACCGGCGCAGAGCATTCCGAAGGCCGCAAAAAAGCCCACAATGCAAAGCATGGGATCACCCCGAAGCAGTTTATGCGGCGGGAGGGCAAGATGTTCGTATTTTACTACATTTCGACGCAAAAAGAAAGATGCCCGCCAAGAATTTACAAAAAAAGCATATTCTTGAATTTTTCATATTTTATCCTTGAATCTTCCAGCAGAATCGTGTATACTAAAAGTGATTATGGACATTGTGCGCTTACGGGGAGGCTGGGCAAAAAATGAAGCAGTGGCGGTTGCTGATTTGGCTGCCTCAGTTCGGTATTTCCGTGGTGTTTCCCCTGATCGGATTTATCATGCTGGCAGTCTGGCTGCGGGACAACTGGGGCTGGGGCCAGTGGGTGATCTGGGTGGGCATTCTCTTCGGGCTGATTACCGCCGCCATAGGTGTGCGGGATACGGTCAAGGCCATGGCCCTCGCCGACAAGAAAAAGGATCAGGAGCCCCCGCCGGTATCCTTTAACAATCACGATTGACGCCGCGTTTCAAAGCCCGGCGCTGCCCCGACTTCCCAAGGAGGATTCTATGAAATTACAGCCCGCTTCCAAAAAAGAGGTGCTCCGGATGGCTGCCGGATGCGGCATATGCGCCGCCGCCGAAATCGCCGTCTTCGGGGTGCTGCGCCTGTGCGGCATCGGACAATTCAACTACCGCGTGATTTTGGGCGCTCTGGGGGGCACGGCGGTGGCCATCCTCAATTTCGCGCTCATGTGCCTGATGGTGCAGAACGCCGCGGGAATTCAGGATCAGAAGCTACTCAAGGCCAAAGTTCAGGGCAGCTACAATCTGCGCATCCTCTTCCAGGCCGCCTGGGTGGCCGTGGCCTTCTTTGTTCCCTTTCTCAATGTCATTGCCGCCGCCATTCCCCTGCTCTTCCCCACGACGGTGATCTACTTCCTGCAAATCACCGGGCGTCTGATGCCCAAGGACTCCTCCCCTGCCCCCAAGGCATCGGAGAAGCCGGAAGAGGACGATTCCGAAGACAATCTGAACTCCTTTGAAGTATAGTATCATTTTTATATGAGGTGAACCTTATGGAAATGTCGATCAATGGCGCAAAATACCTGGCGGAGTTTGAGCTTCCCCTGCTGGGAACCGTCCATCTCACCCAGACTGTGGTGGTGAGCTGGCTGGTGATGCTGATTATCTCCGGCCTATGCATCTGGCTGGGCTCCGGGCTGAAAGTAACCGGCATCGGCCGGAAGCAGGCGGTGGCGGAGCTGGCAGTCACCTCCCTGGTGAAATTTGTCCACGACAATATGGGCACCAATTTCGACCGCTATATTCCTCTGGTGGGCACCATCTTCGCCACCAGCGTGGTGTCAAACCTGATCAGCCTTTTAGGCATCTGGAGCCCCACCGCCGACCTGATGACCGAGCTGGGCTGGGCGCTGGTGGTATTCGTGCTGATTACCTATCACAAAATCAAATCCTCCGGCATTGGCGGCTATCTGAAGGGCTTCCTGGACCCCATCTTCGTCATGGCACCCATCAACGTCATGTCCGAGCTCTTTACCCCCATCAGCATGGCCTGCCGTCACTTCGGCAACATCCTCTCCGGCACCGTCATCAGCGCTTTGATCTACGGCTCCCTCACCGCCGCCAGCTACGGCCTGATGAGGCTGCTGGGCTCCAGCGTCTTTGCCGCTCTGGGCACCGCGGCCATCGGCGCCGCCCTGTTCTTCCTGGGCAGAGCCAAAAAGAAGAAATTCCCCAAGGTTCTGGGCATCATTGTGGGCGTTCTGGGTGTGCTGGCTCTTGTAAGCCTGCTGGGCGTCCAGTTCCCCTGGCTGACCATCGGCCTGCCCGCCATCACCAGCTTCTATTTTGACTGGTTCGGCGGTTGCATCCAGGCATTCATCTTCTGCACCCTGACCACCATCTTCATCAAGCAGGCGGCGGGTTAATCACGTCAAAGAGGCCGAAAGGCCATTTGAATAAAATTGTCATTATTATTTTAGGAGGCAAATTTTATGGATTTTACCGTTTTGGCAAAAGGTATCGCTCTGTGCGGCTGTGCAATCGGCGCGGGTCTCGCTCTGATTGCCGGTATCGGCCCTGGTATCGGCGAAGGCAACGCTGTTGCCCGTGCCTGTGAGGCCATCGGCCGTCAGCCCGAGTGCAAGGGCGACGTGACCAGCACCCTGATTCTCGGCGTTGCCCTGTCCGAGACCACCGGTATTTACGGCTTTGTCACCGGCCTGCTGCTGATCTTCTTCGCTCCCGGCCAGTTCATGAAGTTCCTGGGCTGATCCTCCGGCGAAAAACAATTCATTCCAACCGGAAGGAGGCAATTCCATGGAGACACTTTATCAGTCCCTTGTGGCAGTGGAGCCCCTAACCCTGATTGCCACCATCTGCAACCTGTTTGTCCAGATGTTCATTGTGAAGAAATTCTTCCTGGATAAAATCCTGGCCGTTCTGGACCAGCGCCGGGAGGCAGCGGACAAGCAGATGACCGACGCCCAGACCGCCCGTCAGGAGGCTCTGGACATCAAGAAGACCTACGAGCAGAACATGCTTCAGGCCAGCCAGCAGGCCAGCGAAATCCTGGCCAGTGCCCAGAAGACCGCTGCCGAGCGCTCCGAGAAAATCATCGGTCAGGCCCAGCAGCAGGCCGCTCAGATCAAGAGCAAGGCTTCTGCGGACATTGCCATGGAGAAGAAGAAGGCCATCAACGAGGCCAAGGACGAAATCTCGGGCCTCGCCATGGCCATCGCCAGCAAGGTAGTGGAGCGGGAGCTGGATCAGAAGGATCAGTCTGGCCTCATCGACCGCTTCATCAACGAATTGGGTGAACAGGCATGACCCAGATTGGAAGCGTTTACGGCCAGGCCCTCTACGAGCTGGCCCAAAGTGAAAACCTCACCGAGGAGCTCCGGCAGCAGCTGCAGGCTCTGGAGGAGAGCTTTCAGACGGAACCGGATTTTCTCCGGCTGCTGTCCTCCCCCAACATCAGCAAGATCGAGCGCTGCCAGATTCTGGACGACAGCTTCCGGGGGAAGGTTCACAGCTATGTGCTGAATTTCCTGAAAATCCTCATGGAAAAGGGATACATCAAGCAGTTTTCCTACTGCTGCCAGATGTTTACAGACCTTTATAACCAGGATCACAACATCCTCAGCGTCACCGCCGTTACCGCCGTGGCCTTGAGCCAGGCTCAGACGGAGGCGCTGACCGGGAAGCTTCGCACCATGACGGGCAAGACCATCTTGCTCCGCAATCAGGTTAACCCCGCTTGTCTTGGCGGCGTTCGCCTGGACTATGACGGTCAGCGCCTGGACGGAACGGTGAAAAACCGTTTGGACAGCATCCGGGAACTGCTGAATAACACCGTACTCTGACGAGAAAGCAGGGACAGTATGGAACTTAGACCTGAAGAAATCACAAAGATCATCCGCCAGCAGATCAAAAATTACGAAACCAGGATGGAGGTCTCCGAAACCGGCGTGGTCATCCTGGTAGGCGACGGCATCGCCAAGGCCTCCGGCCTGGAAAAGTGCATGGCCGGCGAGCTGGTGGAATTCCCCGATGGCTCCTACGGCATGGCCCAGAACCTGGAGGAGGACACCGTCTCCATCGTTATCCTGGGCTCTGACCAGGGCATCAAAGAGGGAGACACCGTCAAGCGCACCGGCAAGGTGGTGTCCGTTCCCGTGGGCGACGGCCTGATCGGCCGGGTTGTCAACGCCCTGGGCGAGCCCATCGACGGCAAGGGCACCATCACCGCCGCGGACTACAAGGCCATCGAATCCCCCGCCCCCGGCATCATCGAGCGGCAGCATGTCAACCGGCCCCTGCAGACCGGCATCAAGGCCATCGACTCCATGATTCCCATCGGCCGGGGCCAGCGTGAGCTGATTATCGGCGACCGGCAGACCGGCAAGACCACCATTGCCACCGACACCATCCTGAACCAAAAAGGCAAGGATGTCATCTGCATCTATGTGGCCATCGGCCAGAAGCGTTCCACCGTGGCTCAGGTGGTGGAAAACCTGACCCGGGGCGGCGCCATGGACTACACCATTGTGGTGTCTGCTACCGCCTCCGAGCTGGCCCCCATGCAGTATATCGCCCCCTACTCCGGCTGTACCATGGGCGAATACTTCATGCACCAGGGCAAGGACGTGCTGGTAATCTATGACGATTTGAGCAAGCATGCCGTAGCCTACCGGGCAATTTCCTTGCTGATTCGCCGTCCCCCCGGACGGGAGGCTTACCCCGGCGACGTGTTCTACCTCCACTCCCGTCTTCTGGAACGGGCGGCCCAGCTGTCCAAGGAGCTGGGCGGGGGCAGCCTGACGGCCCTTCCCATCATCGAGACCCAGGCGGGCGACGTTTCCGCCTATATCCCCACCAACGTCATCTCCATCACCGACGGCCAGATCTTCCTGGAAACCGAGCTGTTCAACTCCGGCGTTATGCCCGCGGTGAACCCCGGCATCTCCGTGTCCCGGGTGGGCGGCGACGCCCAGATCAAGGCCATGAAGAAGGTGGCAGGCTCTTTGAAACTGCTGTACTCCCAGTACCGGGAGCTGCAAAGCTTCGCCCAGTTTGGCTCCGACCTGGACGCCGACACCAAGCAGCGGCTGGCCCTGGGCGAGCGGATTGTCGCCGTGCTGAAGCAGAAGAACAACTCCCCCATGGAGGTGGCCCAGCAGGTGTGCATCATCTACGCCGTCACCCAGGGGTATCTGCACAGCATCAGCGTCGAGCAGGTGCCGGAGTTTGAGCAGCGGCTGGAGGAGCACATGAATAATTTCCACCCCCAGGTGCTGGAGGCCATCCGTTCCACCGGCAAGCTGGAAAGCGATACCGAAGCCGCTTTGAAGGCGGCCCTGGATGAGCTGGTCAAGCAGTTCGCTCCTGCGTAAGGGGGGCTGACGATGGCTGGCGTATCCACCAAGGAGATCAAAAACCGCATCCGAAGCATGGAGAGCACCAAGCAGATCACCAAGGCAATGGAAATGGTGGCCGCTTCCAAGCTCCGCCGTGCCCAGGCCCAGGTTATGAACTCCCGCCCTTATTTCGAGATTCTTCACCAGACCATTACCGACATTTCCCTGTCCAACCGGGATTTTTCCTCCAAATATCTGCAAGAGCAGCCGGAGTCTAAGGTGATGTATATCGTCATCGCCGGTGATCGGGGACTGGCCGGAGGCTACAACAGCAACGTGCTGAAGCTGGTTGAGCAGAGCCTCCAGGGGAAGGACGCCCAGGTTCTGCCCATCGGCAAGAAGGCCGTGGACTTCTTCCGCAGCCGGAGGATTCCCGCCTTCACCGAGCGCTATGCCGAGGCTGCCGATGTATCCATCGGGGACTGCTTCTCCATCGCCAAGCAGCTGTGCAAGGCCTTCCGGGAGGGGGTCTACAGCGAGATTCATGTGGCCTTCACCGCCTTTGAGTCCATGCTGTCCCAGTCCCCCCATGCCATGCAGCTGCTGCCCCTGGAAAAGCCCCAGGCGCAGCCCGAGGGGAAATACGGCGGCATCATCTATGAGCCCAGCGGCGAAGAGGTCTTCGACGCCATTATCCCGGAGTACCTGGGTGGGCAGCTCTACGGCGCTCTGTGCGAATCCCGGGCCTCCGAGCAGGCCGCCCGGCGCACCGCCATGGACAATGCCACCCAGAATGCCGAGGATATGATCGCCGACCTGAGCCTGAAATTCAACCGGGCTCGTCAGGCAGCCATCACCCAGGAAATTACGGAGATTGTGGCAGGGTCGTAATGGTTTCGTTTTCCGTTCTTCTCCCCCATTTTTTAACAAAAGGAGTTGAATCCAATGGCATACAATGTAGGAACAGTCATCCAGGTAATGGGTCCTGTTCTGGATATTCGGTTTGCGGATGACCAGCTGCCCAAGCTGCTCAGCGCAATCCTGGTACAAAACGGCGACACCACCATCACCGCCGAGGTCGCCCAGCACATCGGCGACAACGTGGTGCGGTGCATCGCCATGTCCTCCACCGACGGATTGCAGCGGGGTGCCCAGGCCCAGGACACCGGCGCTCCCATCTCCGTGCCCGTGGGCGACGAGTGCCTGGGGCGGGTGTTCAACCTGCTGGGCGAGCCCATCGATAACAAGCCCCAGGTTCAGGCCCAGACCCGCTGGCCCATCCACCGTCCTGCCCCCAGCTACGAGGAGCAGCAGCCTGCCACCGAGATTCTGGAAACCGGCATCAAGGTCATCGACCTGATCTGTCCCTACGCCAAGGGTGGTAAGATCGGCCTGTTCGGTGGCGCCGGCGTGGGCAAGACCGTGCTGATTCAGGAGCTGATTTACAACATCGCTACCGCTCACAACGGCTACTCCGTGTTCACCGGCGTAGGCGAGCGTACCCGGGAAGGCAACGACCTTTACAATGAAATGACCGAGTCCGGCGTTATCTCCAAGACCGCCATGGTCTTCGGTCAGATGAACGAGCCCCCAGGAGCCCGTATGCGGGTGGGCCTTTCGGGGCTGACCATGGCAGAATACTTCCGGGATGTGAAGCATCAGGACGTGCTGCTGTTCATCGACAACATTTTCCGCTTCACCCAGGCCGGCTCCGAGGTCTCCGCGTTGCTGGGCCGTATGCCCTCCGCCGTGGGCTACCAGCCCACCCTGGCCACGGAAATGGGCGCCCTGCAGGAGCGCATCACCTCCACCAAGGACGGCTCCATCACCTCCGTGCAGGCGGTTTACGTCCCCGCGGACGACCTGACCGACCCCGCCCCTGCCACCACCTTCGCCCACCTGGACGCCACCACCGTGCTGGACCGTGGTATTGCCTCCCTGGGCATCTACCCCGCCGTGGACCCCCTGGACTCCACCTCCCGGATTCTGTCCCCGGAAATCCTGGGTCAGGAGCACTATGAGACCGCCCGGGCGGTGCAGAGCATTTTGCAGCGGTACAAGGAGCTCCAGGACATCATCGCCATCATGGGCATGGACGAGCTCAGCGAAGAAGACAAGCTCACCGTCAACCGTGCCCGGAAGGTGCAGCGGTTCCTGTCCCAGCCCTTCCATGTGGCCGAGCAGTTCACCGGCTACAAGGGCAAGTACGTGCCCCTGAAAGAGACCATCCGCTCCTTCAAGGAGATCATCGAGGGCAAGCATGACGACATTCCCGAATCCTACTTCCTGTTCGCCGGTTCCATCGACGAGGTGGTGGCCAAATTCCGGGGCGGTGAGAAGGCATGACCAGCTTCCCACTGAAAATCGTCACCCCTGACGGTCTGATTTTCGACGGCAGCGCGGAGCAGATCATCGTCCGTACCACCAGCGGCGACGTGGCCATTCTGGCCCGGCACATTAACTATGTGGCCCCCCTGGGCATGGGCCGGGCGGTGATCATCACCGGCGGAAACCGACGGACGGCTGCCTGCATCGGCGGAATGCTCAGCGTGGTGGATGGGGCCGTGACCCTGGTGCCCACCACCTTCGAGTGGTCGGACAAAATTGACCTGGAGCGGGCCAGTGCCGCATACGAAAAGGCGGACAAGGTGCTGAAAGACCCCGACGCCTCCCAGAACGACCTGCGCCTGGCGGAAGCCAAGCTGCGCCGGGCTCTGGTGCGGCAGAGCGTGGCCTCCGGTAAATAAACATTCAGCGGGAGTCTCCAACTTGGAGGCCCCCGCTGTGTTTTTTGAAAAGGAGAATGCTGCCCGCTCCCCGCCATGCCAAAACAAAGAATCTATTCTCTATTCTCTATTATCCATTATCTATTATCTCTTGCCCAGGGCCTTCCCATTTTGGCAAATGTCATCCACTGTAGGGCTGCGTTCTACCCTCCATATGTCAGATCCTTCCCTGTAATGGCATTGAAGCGCTCTGCATTTGCATATTCTGACTGCCAAGCTCCTGTTCCATCACCATTTTCTTCTGATGTTCTTCGAGTTACGAAACACCAGTAAGGTGTCAGAGTCACAGAATCCTCTTTGACGACCGGCAGATATTCCAGCCAAGCATTGCAAAACTCTATGGCACCGGTGTGACTCTCCGAAGCATACTTGTCTTTCAGCGCCGCAACTGCTTCATCCAGGGTCAGGATGGTCTGAGGTTGAGATTCTGACGCAATGGTACAGGGGAAAAACACATCACAATCCTGAATGCCATCGGCGTTTATCATGATGGTGGCCGTAACGGAAGACGTGGGCATCATACCGACCGCCGAAGCAATACCCGGTTCTTCCGAGCCCAGCAGCGGAAGCCCATCGTATGTAAAGGTAAATTCCAGATAGCAGGTGTCCGTTGCAGAGGTCAGGCTGGTGGGGGTGTAGCCCATCTGCGTATAGATTCCACCGCTCCCAAATAATTCCTGTTGGAAGTCCATAATCTCCTGGCCGGTCAGGGTGACACATCTGAGAAGCTCAGGCTCAAAAGCAATGCCAAGCCTGCTGAGAATATCCGTGCAATAACGCTCCATCTCTGCCACGGTCATAAAGGACAGATCGTGGGGCTCCGCCTGGGGGTGGTTTTGGGTGTAATAGTACATCAGGGTATTTACGTCCTGCATCGGGTTCTCGCCCCAGTCGATGTTATAGGCATGGTAGCTGATTGAGTCCTTCCGCACCACAAGCTTCTTCCCGCTGGATTCAAAATAGCGAAGGGAGCTGCGGTCGTCAACCGTGTAACTGCCGTATCCCTCCGGGCTGAAGATAGCAAACAGTCGATCCGGGTCACTATCCACTCGTTTCAGCGTGTAGGTGCTGTACGCCTCTTTTTCAGGTACGGCAGCCTCTGCATCCAGTCGAACATTCTCACCCAGCTCCTGAAAAAGATGCCGCGTGGCCGCCTTCTCGGGGACAGTAGGAATTTCAGTAGTCTCGAATGGGTCAGACGAAAGCACGGTTTCATTGGTTTCTGCTTCCACCACCGGCATCCCCTGTTCCGGCTTTGCGCATCCGGAGAGGCAGAATACAATCAAAACCGCAAAGAGTGCGCTATAGATAAATTCCCGCATAATCATTTTCTCCTATATTTCCATATTTGGCTAATGGTTTTTGAGCAAAGCAGCGTGACTGAGGGATTGGGCGGTGGGATGTTACGTATTCGCATTGGGCCCGGCGAAATGACAACTGCCTGCTGCCCAATCCCCCCTGCCCCCCTTTACACAAGGGGGGCTTGAGCTCAGAAGCCGTTAGCTGGTGCCATTCAACGGAACACTCAGGCATCCAACCTGGCGGGTAAGCCAAGACTCGCCCCTATGCTGGGTGTTATGAGCTCATTAGCAGAAGCGACACCGGGCTGAGTTCGGGGGTAGCGACTACAGACCATCCCCGTGCGAGGTTGGCTCCCGGCCCAGCCGGGGGGTTATTGGGCGTGGAAGGTGATGGTGCCAAGGAGCTGCTTGTCCCAGTCGTAATAGTGGACGGTGAGGGTATCGGTGACGGTTCCCTGGCACATGCTGGCCTGGAAGCAGAAGGTTCCGTCATTCATGGGGAGCGCACCGCCCTCGCTGTAGGTGATCTCATCAAATTCCGTCTTCATGATCTCATAGTAGGCTTCCTGATCTGTGATCGTCTCCGGGATTTGGATGCTGATGCCCAGAGGCGTCTCGGCAATGGTGGCGTCTCCCACCGTCATACCGGGGATGGCGTCGGGCTTGTCCGGCTTGAACACCCGCTCCTCATTGACGGGAGCCTTTTCGATTTTGAAGGGAAGATTGACCCGCTGGACATCGTCGTAGTTCTCTCCCACCACCGCATACACCTCGCAGTATGCCTCGGTGACATTGGTGATCGTGTAGTCTCCCTCCACCAGGATGGTCATTTCGCCGTCCGAATGGCTCCGGGGGAGCTCACTTTCAACCGCAATGCCCAGCGCATCCCGGTCGCCCACATCAGCGCCCACAAAGAGCAGCTCCTTCCCCTGCTTGGCGGCGTATTCTCCCAGGGTCTCGGTGCCGGTCAGGCCGATTTCCGTCACCAGATCCGCCGGACTGCAATAGGTGGGGGCCACAATGTACTTGTCTCCGCCAGAGATGCCCACCGTGACCATAAAGTGGGTGGAGTCAAACAGGGTCTGCACCAGCTGGCAGCTCCAATCCTGGCCCTCGCCGGTAATCTCCTGCTGCTGGACATAAGTCTCCGCTTCCTGGGGCAGGGGTGTAGGGGTATTCTTCTTCATATCCGCAATGCTAAAAAATTCCACAGCGGCGTAAACCGTCACCGACAGCAGCGCCACGGCCAGAGCGGCGGCCAGATAGGTCATCCAAAGCCGCTTCGCCGATTTTCTCGTTCTTTTCATTTCATAAGCCTCCATAATGTAGGATTCGTCAATGTTCCCGAACTCGTCCAAAAAATCAAAGGGTTTCAAAGCAATTCCTCCTCCGCTAAAAATGTACGCAGCTTGCTCCGGGTGCGGAAAAGCCTGGTTTTCACGTTACTCTCCGAAAGATCGGTTTTCTGGGAAATCTCCTTGACGCTGCGGAGATACCAATACCGGGAGACGAAAATCATCCGCTCCTGCTCCGGCAGAGAGCCCAGGAACCGGTTCAGCCCCTGGCGGAATTCCTTCCGGCGGAGCTCCTCCTCCGGGGAGTCCTTGGCGGGGAGACACTCCTCCAGCTCCTCCAGGGCCACGGCCGCCTCTCCCCCGCCCCGCTTCTGGGCAAAGCGCTTGCGCCACCGGTCCAGAGCGATGTGCCGGGTGATTTTCCCCAGGAAGGGGGCTAAGTGGATGGGACGGTTGGGGGGAATGGACTTCCAGGCCGCCATATAAGTATCGCTGACGCACTCCTCCCCATCCTCGGGGCTGGACAAAATGCCGCTGGCAATTTGAAAGCAGTAATGGCCATATTTATTGTCTGTTTCCTGGATTGCCTGTTCCGAACGCCGGAAGTAAAGGGCAACGATTTGGTTGTCTTCCAAAATCAGCACCTCCTATTGTTACTCTGTAAGGCCTTACACCCATCAAGGCGCAAAAGAAATGAAAAGGTTACATGCGGGGGGAAAATATTTTGTGATTGGCGGTTATATTCAACGGAACACTCAGGCGTTTGACAAAAGCGGGAGGCTGAATATTCTCCCCTACGGCCACTGATCTATTACCTCTTATCTATTCTCTATTATCTATTATCTATTTTTGACCCGCCCCTACGGGATTGTCTTGGATTGCCCGCATTGGATGGGGGCTTGGGTGCGGCGTTTGGAGAAATTGGAAAAGATTTTTTGATTATTTCAATAAAATTTCCCATTCCCTCTTGTAAATTTCGCCGAATTGGCGTATACTAATCTATATTTTTTACCGGAAGAGAGGTATTTACTTATGGACCTGATTTCTGTCAGAGAGCTGTTCAAGAACACCGACGCCTACGCGGGCAAGGAAGTGGAGCTTGGAGGCTGGGTTCGATTCAATCGGAAGAGCAAGCAGTTTGGCTTCATTACCCTGAATGACGGTACTTATTTCACCCCGGTTCAGGTGGTATACACCGACGCCATGGAAAATTTCGCCGCCATTTCCAAGATAAACGTGGGCGCGGCGCTGATTGTAAAGGGCAATGTGCTGCTGACCCCCGACGCTCAGCAGCCCTTTGAGATTCAGGCCTCCGCCATCACCGTGGAGGGGGATTCCACCGGGGACTACCCCATGCAGAAAAAGCGCCACAGCGTGGAATTCCTGCGTACCATGCCCCATCTGCGGCCCCGGACCAATCTGTTCAGCGCCGTGTTCCGCGTCCGCAGCCTGGCGGCCTACGCCATCCACAAATTCTTCCAGGAGCGGGACTTTGTGTATGTCCACACGCCCCTGATCACCGGCTCCGACTGCGAGGGCGCCGGTGAGATGTTCCAGGTGACTACGCTGGATATGAACAACGTGCCCAAAACTGAGGACGGCAAGGTGGATTTCAGCCAGGACTTCTTCGGCAAGCCCACCAACCTCACCGTCTCCGGCCAGCTCAACGGCGAGACCTTCGCCATGGCCTTCAAAAACATCTACACCTTCGGCCCCACCTTCCGGGCGGAGAAGTCCAACACCACCCGGCACGCCGCCGAGTTCTGGATGATCGAGCCGGAAATCGCCTTCGCCGACCTGGAGGACGACATGCGCCTGGCGGAGGACATGATCAAATTCATCATCTCCTACGTGCTGGAAAACGCCCCCGAGGAGATGGCCTTCTTCAATGAGCGGGTGGACTCCGGCCTGCTGGAGCGGCTGAACCATGTGCAGACCAGCGACTTCGGCCGCATCACCTACACTGAGGCGGTGAAGATTCTGGAGGAGCACAACAGCCGCTTCGACTATCCCGTCCACTGGGGCAGCGACCTGCAGACTGAGCATGAGCGGTTCCTCACCGAGGAAATCTTCAAGCGCCCGGTGTTCGTCACCGACTATCCCAAGGAGATCAAGGCCTTCTACATGAAGCTGAACCCCGACGGCAAGACCGTAGCCGCCATGGACTGCCTGGTCCCCGGCATCGGCGAGATCATCGGCGGCAGCCAGCGTGAGGACAATTACGACCTGCTGAAGGCCAGAATCGAAGAGCTGGGAATGCGGACGGAGGATTACGATTTCTACATGGATCTGCGCAAATACGGCTCCGCCCGACACGCCGGTTTCGGCCTGGGCTTCGAGCGGTGCGTCATGTACCTCACCGGTGTGAGCAACATCCGGGATGTAGTTCCCTTCCCCCGGACCGTTGGCAACTGCGAACTGTAAAAGTCTGTAACAAAGGCCTGCTGAGCGAACCTCGGCAGGCCAATTTTTATTGAGATATGGGATATTTATTGAGATATGAGATAGTAGATACAAGATATAAGATACTTATCGTTTTCACTATTCCTAACTCCTAATTATCTCATATCTTGTATCTTATATCTTGTATCTTGTGTCGCTCCCCCGGTCCTCTGCCAGGGGTTATTGGGGGGCGCGCTTGCGGGTCAGGTAGATGTCCAGCTTCTCCTTCATGTTGTCCGGAATCTGGCGGTCCACCGGGCAGTGGCAGGCGTTCGCCATCCGGTCCACGAAGGCGACGATAAATTCAATATCCTCCTGCATCTGCCGCCCGCTCATCAGGGCGATGGTGTCATAGCTGTTGTGGATGGTGGCGGCATTGGGGGGCGACTGCCGGGCAAAGGACACCGCCGGGACGCCCTTGTCGGCGAAGGGAGTGGAGTCGCTGGAATACACATCCTGATAGGACTTGATTCCCATCCCCCGCTCCATGGCCAGGTACTGGATGTAGCCCACCAGCTTTTCCTCCGCCGTGGCACAGGCGATGAATTTGCCCATGATGCAGCCGATCATGTCCAGATTCACATTCAAAACTGCCTTGGAAAGCTCCTCCTCGTGGGCGGCGCAGTAGGCCTTGGAGCCCAGAAGGCCCCGCTCCTCACTGCCGCACCAGACGAAGCGCAGACCATAGCGGTGGGGATTTTTCGAGAAATGCTCCGCAATTCCCAGCAGGCCCACAGCACCGGACATGTTGTCGTAGGCGCCCTGGGACAGTGAGGTGGAGTCGTAGTGGGCGGTGAGGACGATGTACTCCTCCACCTGGCCGGGCAGCTCCAGCACCACATTCTGGGAGGCGCCGGTGTACTCCTGCTGGGTCAGGCGGATTCTGGCGGCAGTCACGCCCCTGCTCACCAGTTGGGTCGCGTCCTTGACGTTGATGTTCACCGCCGGGAGGCGGTTCCCCTTGTGGACATAGCTACGCAGCTCCCGCTGGTCGATGTTCCGGTCGGCATAGTTCACGTGGCCGTCGTGGGTAATGATTCCCAATGCCCCGTTTTCCAGCAAATCCTGATACATCCAGTAGCCCAGATACCCGTCGATCATCACGATCTTCCCCCGGCACTGTGCCAATGACCCCTTATCCGGGGAGCGGAGGTAATAGAAGGGGGATTCCAGGTCGGCGTTCCCGGCGCACATGTAGCCCTTGCAGGGGATAATCTCACCGTCGGCCTCAAGCACCGCCTCCTGGATGTCCGCCAGGGGCACCTCAAAGGATTCGATTCTCCCTTTCAGGCCCATGTCCGAAAGCTTGCCCAGCAAATACTCGGCCGTCTGCTTTTCCTCGTGCCTGCCCCCCATGCGGACATAGGCGGTATCCCGGAAAATCTGCATTATTTCATTAGGATTCATTGTTTTTCTCCGTTCTTTGCCATAAATTCTTCAATTTCTTCCGGCTCCCGGATGATGCTCTGAGACAGAACCTCGCAACCGTCCTCCGTAATCAGAAGATCGTCCTCAATCCGGATGCCGATCTCCCACTCGTCGATGTAGAGCCCCGGCTCGTCGGTAATCACGCTGCCGGGAGCCAGCTTGACTCCCTCCACGGTGACATCGTGGACATCGATGCCCAGGTGGTGGGAAACCCCGTGCATGTAGTATCTGCCCAGCTCCTCTTTCTTTTCGATCAGGCCCAGAGAAATGCACCCCTCGGCCAGGACGTCCTTGCAAATCTCGTTGAGCTCCCGGGTGGTCATGCCGGGCCGGGCCTGGGCTGCCACTTCCCTGTTGGCCCGGAGGACAATGTCATAGACCTGCCGCTGGCGCGGGGTAAATTTCCCGCTGACGGGGTAGGTTCTGGTGATGTCGGAGCAGTAGCCCTCATACCGGACTCCCAGGTCCAGCAGCAGCAGGGTTCCGGGCTGGCAGGTATCCCGGTTCGTCTCGTAGTGGAGCATGCAGCCGTTCTTCCCGCTGCCCGCAATGGTGGGGAAGGAAGGCCCCTCCGCCCCCAGATAATGGAGCATGTGCTCGAAATTCGCCTGGGCCTGGTATTCCTTCATCCCCGGCTTCAGGGTGGCCAAAACACGCTGCAAGGAACGGTCGGTGATGTCCAGGGCCTTGCGCATCAGGGCAAGCTCGTCCTCGTCCTTCCGCATCCGCAGCTCGGACACCAGGGGCCACAGGCTGCGAAGGGTGATTCCGGGGTGGTCGGCGGCAAACTGCTGGGCCCTGGAAAGATTCCAGTCCGGCAGATCGCTGCCGCGGTGGCGGTAGCAGTCAAAATAGCAGACACCGATGGGGGCGACGGCCAGCAGATAGTCCAGCTCCCCCTGGAACCGGTCCATATACCGCACATCGGCGATGCCGCTGATCTCCCTGGCCTCCTGGGCAGTGACCATTTTCCCCGTCCACCGCTCGGCGGTGGGGTCTGCCTTCTCGATGTAGAGGGTCTGCTGGCAACCGGCCGGACCCTTACGCATCATAAGGACCATATTCTCCCGCCGCAGTCCCGTGAGGTAAAAGAAATGCCGGTTGGCCTGGAACTCATAATAGGCGTCGGCGCTGATGTGGACAGGCTGGCCGGAATAGAGAATCAACAGAGAATTGTCGTCCATCCGGTCCAAAACCGCTTGTCTTCTTGCTTCAAAGTTCATAGGTAATGCTCCTTTTACAGTGAATGGTGTTATTATACCACAGTTTTTGCCGAAAGGAAAGAGCTCAGCTTTCATTGTTGGGGAATTTTCTAATGACCAACTCCAAAAATTCTTTTTGATAAAGAAACAGCTTTTTGAAGCTTCCCCGGCCACAAGTATAAAAATTCATACTCCCCGGCAGCTTTACCGGGGAGTATGAATTTGATTGAATGTGTGTGCCGGTTATTGCGCTTCCACGGCTTCTGTACGCCAGACAAACCTTACCTGGCTGTCCATATCCGGATCTGCCCCGGAGAAAGAGGTATACCGCTCCGACACTGCCCTCAGCGCATCCAGCCGATCCGCAAGGCCGTTCAGATCGCCGCGGAACGCATCCACCAGCTTCTGCACGCCCTCCCTGTTGAACTCTTCCAGGCCGCCATGGAGCTCCAGTGCCCCATCCCGCAGTTGCGTAACGCCATCGATGAGCGCGGGAGCGCCGTTTTGCATGGTGAGGATGCCATCATAGAGCTGCTCGGCTCCGGCACTCAGGCTTTCTGCACCGCCCTTCAGGCTGCCCAGCCCCTGGCTCAGTTCTCCGGCACCGGACTGGGCTTGGGCCACTCCGGCGGTGTAGCCCAGCAGGCCCTGGTAAAAGCTGTTATAGCTATCCAGGCTGGCCTTCAGGGCCGCCACCTGCTGCCCGGCAGGGGAATCTCCCGCGGCGGCGATAGCGCCGTCCAGAACCTGGGCGTAATTCTCCACTGTGAGTTCGGGAATCTGAACCCCTGCTGCGGCCAGCTGGGTATTAGCGGTGTACAGCAGGCTCTGGAATACCTGGGCGGCACCGCCGTTCAAAGCATCGCTGTTCTGTGACAGTGCGTTAAGTCCCTGGCACAAGGCAGCTGCTCCGGTGGTGAGCTGGGATGCCCCCGCGCTCAGGCTTTGGGCACCCTGCCGGAGCTGGGCTGCCCCATCCGCCAGCTGGTCGATGCCGGCCACCAGCTCTGTGGAGCTGTCCAGCAGCGTACACAGCCCATCGTAGAGACGGGAGGAACCATCCATCAGCTGGCCCATGGCGTCTGTAAGTTCGTTCAGTTTGCCGTCCACATTTTCCAATTCGTCCAGCTTTTCCCCCTTGTCCAGTCCATCGCCCAGCAGTCCATTGGCAGCCAGAGTGACGGTGGTTTCCAGAGCAAAATTTTCAACGTCGGCAGTAATCTGCACATACTCCGGGAGGCTCAGGTCTTCCCGATTCAATCCCAGGCTGTCCTGAAGGCCGGGGAAGGCCAGACCTGCCACGATGGTGCGTTCTCCGTCGTTGATGACCTTGCCATTGGACACCGACACGTTGCGAAAGACCTGATTATCCAGCACCATGCCGGTGAGCATGGCAAAAGGTACGTAGATTTTCTGCTGCTCGCCGTTGATCTCGACCAGCTCGTACTGGTTGTTGGTATAGTCAAAGCGAATAACCACTTTCCCACTCTTCCCTGCCAGGTCTTCGGCTGTGACGGCCTGGCCGTCCAGCGTATAGGACACCGCCACTGACACAGGCAGCTCCCGGTCAATGGAGCCCTGGTAGTAGATGTCGCTTCCCCGGGCGTCCCACACGCAGGAATTTTCCCCGCCCAGGGTAAAGGTCTCGTCACCCTTGCAGTTTTCAATATCAGTGAGCTGGGTCACATCGGCAATGGTGTCATCACCCCGGCGGTTTTGCACCCAGTTGCTGACGATGATTTTATCTACCGAGCCGTCGGCCCGGGCCAGGACATATACAGTTTCATCCTTCCTGTTTTTTTCACCGGCGGCGGGATCATCCGCGGCCCAGGCCGCATTCTTTACGCTGCCCAGAACCAACAGCGCGCACAGAATCAGGGAAAGCATTTTCAGTTTTTTCATTTTACTCAGACCTCCGCATTGAACGTTTTAGAATGTTTGGATTGCCGCATCCCCGCGGTGGTGGCGCAGATGAGCTTATCGCACAGCAACAGCAGGGCAGGAAGCACGAAGATAACGGATACCATACTGATGACGGCACCCCGGGCCATGAGCATGCACATAGAGCTGATGATGTCGATCTCGGAGTAAACCGCCACGCCGAAGGTTGCCGCAAACAGGCCCATGCCGGACACGATCACCGAGGGGATGGAGGCGGCAAGCGCCGTGTGCACTGCCTTTTTCTTATCTGCACCGCCGATGCGCTCCACTTTATAACGGGTGGTCATCAAAATCGCATAGTCCACTGTGGCGCCCAATTGGATGGTGCTGATGCAGATCGGGGCAATGAAGGGCAGACTTTGGCCCAGGTAGTGAGGCAGCCCCAGGTTGACGAAGATGGCCGCCTCAATCACCGCAATGAGGATGAGCGGCAGGGTGAAGCTCTTTTCCACCAAAGCGATGATGAGAAAGATGGCAACGATAGACACGGCGTTCACCATTTTGAAATCGTGGCCCGTGGTCTGAATCATATCTTTCATACAGGGTGCCTCGCCGATGAGCATACCACCCTGGTCGTAGCGTTTCAGGATGTCATTGAGCTGCTCAAGCTGGCTGTTCACAGCATCGCTGGCCACCTTGTACTCCGAATTGATGAGCAGCAGCCGCCAATTGTCGCTTTTCAGCTTCCCGGCAAGGGATTCCGGCAGAAGCGCCTCGGGAATGCGAGAGCCCACTACGGTCTCCATGCCCAGCACATACTTCACGCCGTCCACCGCCTCCATCTCCTTCGCCATGGCCCGCACATCCTTGGAGGGTACATCCGCATCCACCAGCAGCATGTGGGTGGATGCGATGCCAAAGTCATCTCGGAGCTTACCCTCGGCAATGACGTATTCCATATCCTCTGGCAAACACTGGCCCATGTCGTAGTACACCTCGCCGTTGGCTCGGTTATAGCCGTACAGAGCCGGGGGCAGAATCAAGGCAAAGATGACCAGAAACACCGGAAAGGCCTTCACCACACCCCCGGCCAGCTTTTCCATGTTGGGGATGAGGGAACGGTGACGGGTCTTTTGCAGAGGCTTGTCGAATACCAGAATCAGGGAGGGCAGCACGGTGACGCAGCCCACAACCCCCAGCAGCACACCCTTGGCCATCACAATGCCCAAGTCGCGGCCCAGGGTGAAGGACATGAAGCACAGGGCGATGAAGCCCGCTATCGTGGTGATGGAGCTGCCCAGCACGGAGGTCAGAGTGGCCTGGATGGCGTGAGCCATGGCCTCCCTGTTGTTATCATAATGTCTGCACTGTTCGTTGTAGCTGTTCCACAGGAAGATGGAATAGTCCATGGTGACAGCCAATTGCAGCACGGCGGACAGGGCCTTTGTGACATAGGAAATCTCGCCAAGGAAAAAGTTGGAGCCCAGGTTCATCAAAATCATCATGCCAATACCGGCCAGGAATACAAAGGGCACCAGCCAGCTATCCAGCAGGAGCAGCATGGCCGCACAGGCCAGCGCAACAGCGATGCCCACATAGATGGGTTCTTCCACCTCGCACAGGTCTTTCAGGTCAGTGACCAGGGCGGACATGCCGGATACAAAGCACCGCTCCCCGGCAATGGAGCGGATTTCCCGGATGGTCTCCATGGTCACATCGGAGGAGGTGGAGGTATCGAAGAACACCGCCATCATGGTGGCATTTTCCGTATTAAACGCCTGGTAGAGCTTGTCGGGCAATAGCTCCATGGGGACGGAGATGTCCAGCAGGCTGTCATACCACAGCACGGTATCCACATGCTCCACTCGCTCCACCTGTTCTTTCAAGGCGGCCGCATCCTTCATGGGCATATCCTCCAGGATGAGGAATGAGAAGGCCCCCTTGTGGAAGTCATCCAGCAGTTCGTTCTGACCAATGACCGTATCCATATCCTCGGGCAGATAGTTGAGCATATCGTAATTAACCCGGGTGGCCGCCATGCCCAGCACTGATGGGATCATCAGCAGCAGAGCGCAGATGAGAATGGGGATGCGGCACTTAACCACCGCTTTTGAAAATTTCATACAGCATACATCCTTTCACAGTTTGAGAACACCGCACGCCGCAGACGGACTGCTCTGTGCCTTATGCAGTCAAGAGTATAGCAGTGGGCGGAAAAACCTTCCATAGACAAAGATGGCCCCCATGCCCAAAAATCAGGCATGGGGGTAAAACTGTCTGAAATTCAAATGCATGGTAGAATGCAAAATCTCCAGACGGGAGTCTTGTATGAATGGAGCCAGGCGCCGGTTCCGTAGCACTCAGGCAGGCAGGTCAAACTTTGCCGCTCAACAGAAAATGCCTGGAGCACATCGGCTCCAGGCACTGCCTGGTGGCATCCCCGGCGCGATTCGAACGCGCGACCTTCCGCTTAGGAGGCGGATGCTCTATCCTGCTGAGCTACGGAGACATTTGCCACATTATTTTAGCGAAAAGCAACCCTCTTGTCAAGTACCTCCAGTCAGATGACACGCCAAACGCATGAGTAAAAAATAGCTACAAAAATCTGACAAATCTGCTACA
>CAZYWM010000018.1:0-26318 GCA_964651615.1 uncultured Oscillospiraceae bacterium
TCATGGTTTTGCTGAGGCGGCCGGCAAGGCCCCGGGCGCTCCACATGGCGTAAAGATCCGTGGGGCGGGTCAGCTCATAGGCGACGGAGCCGGTCTGCACCGCCTGAAAAAGCTCCCGCTCCCAGCCATAGAGATTCCAGATAGAAAAGGTTCCCTGCTGAATCCAGATGTAGGAGCTGAGGGCCTGCATGTCCATGGGAAGCTTCTCCGGCGCGTACCGGTAAAAGGCCCTGAACAGCAGCACCTCCATCATCCCCCAGAACAGCTGGGTGGAAAGGCCCGCAAAGGCGGCGGTTCGGTATTGGAGCCCCGCAAGGAAGCGGATTCTGAAAAAAGATGTATACTGCCTCATATGACACCTCTCAGATTCCGAACCGGCGGTAGAGGTCTGCCACCGACTCGTCCAGGTTTTCCCCCGCCATGGCCCGGATTTCTTCAATGGTTCCGTCCAGCAGGAGCTGCCCTTTCCCGATCAGCAGCACCCGGCTGCACAGGGCGTCGATGTCCTGCATGTCGTGGGTGGTCAGTATCACCGTGGTTTTTCTGTCCCGGTTCTCCTCCCAGATAAACTCCCGCACCTTCAGCTTGGATACTGCGTCCAGGCCGATGGAGGGCTCATCCAGGAACAAAATGTCCGGACTGTGGAGCAGGGCTGCCGCGATCTCACAGCGCATCCGCTGGCCCAGGGACAAGGTTCTTGCCGGGGCAGTGAGAAAATCCCCCAAATCCAGCCTCTGGCGCAGGCGCTCCAGATTGGCCTGGAACTGCTCCTCCGGCACCCGGTAGATGTCTCTGAGCAGGCAGAAGGAGTCCATCACCGGCACATCCCACCACAGCTGGCTTCGCTGGCCGAATACCACTCCCAGCCGGGATACATATTTTTTTCGGTCCCGCCAGGGCACCATGCCGTTTACGCTGCACTCCCCCCTGTCCGGCCGGAGAATGCCGGAGAGGATTTTGATGGTGGTGCTCTTCCCTGCCCCGTTGGGGCCGATGTAGCCCACGATCTGCCCGTCCGGGATGGTGAAGCTCATGTCCTTCAGCGCTTCCACTTCCGTGTACCCCCGGGAAAACAGGGCCTTCGCCGCGTTGCCCAGTCCTGCCTCCCGCTTTCTGACCCGATAGGTTTTGCAAATTCCTTTCATTTCAATCATTTTTGTTCCTCCTCATTCAAATCTGCACGGCATATCAGGTCAGAGGAGGGCATTGGGAACCTTCGTCACCTTAAAAGCACATGGAGACATTCCGCCTTCGCGGTTTCCGGCGGTCACGAGCCTCTCCGAAAAACAGCGGAATGCCCTCTTTTCAGATACAGAAAAGGACTTTTATTGTAACAATGCCCCCGCAGCTTGTCAATTCCGGGGGCAGAAAATCCATCCACGCCGCCATGTGTATTTTCTGCCGCAAAAATTTCACACGCCAGCGCAGCAGGCAAAAAAATGCACCTCCTTTTGCTGTCAGGAGGTGCATTCTGAATTTAAGTGTTACAGAGGGGAATTCCCAATTTCTGCGCCAATTCTTCAAGATATGTCAGATGGGACCTGTTGGCGCCATAAATGGTTACATAGCCGTTTTTGTCGGCTGTAATGGTCTCGGTTTTGCCGGTTTTCGCGTTATAGTAAGTAAGTTTCTCGCCCTTTTTAAGGTAGGTTTTTTTGCCGCGGAGAGAAACGCGGTTATACTCCGCAAGCACGTTTTGATAATAAGCCCCAAACAATCGGGCCGCCGCCGCGAGATCACCTCTTCTGCCCATAATCATTGCTTCTTCCAGCAAAATCAGATGATTGTTCATTTGGTCAAAACGGGCGTACTCCGCCCTGTGCCTGAGTACAGCGTCCCGGCTGTCCAGGACGGAGAAAACAGGCATTGCATATTGTTTCAACCGCTCGACAATATCGCTGCCAATTTCTTCGGGGCTCTTTTTCAAATCATAAGAAGTGTCCTTCCCATCCACAAGGCAGCCCAGACTGGTGCGAATGTTGCACTCGTATTCATGGTAGTATTTTTTAAGCGGTCCGGTAATCGTGAATTTCCGCTCCATACATTCAGGGATGCGAATTCCAAGATTGACCCAGAGAATATCGAAAAATCCTTTTGCGGGGCAACCGTTTTGGAAGTTGACAACCTGCGACATGTCGCCATCAACAAAGCGATGTAATGTCCGGCCGAATTTCCGAAACCCAAGGGGTTTCAGGTACGCATATACGATTTTTTCAATGATGTCAACAGATTCTGTTGAAGATAATTGATTCTCATGACAATCAGGGCTCATTTTCTCACCGCCTTCAATTTAGGGAACTGGCAGTATGAGCAAATGAAATCGTCAAAATTCACGCACACCCGCCGGAATTTCACAGTCGAAGCAATATTTTGTTTCCAAGCAAATTTCAGAAAGAAATATCAATTATTCAAGGTTACTGATTCCCATGGAAATGCCCCACGTATAGCCGCCGGAGGCAGTTGGAATCAACGCAACGGCATCCACATTTCTCCTCAGGCTGCCCAGTTTAATAGTTTCACTGGCAGAGCCCCTTCCGGAGGGCAGGTAAATCTCGCCCACCTGCTCAAACACACCGTTTCTGCGCACCCATACATGCCAGTTGTAGCATTTCGTATTTGCCCGCATATCAATATCCACATACAGATCAAACTGCCGGCAGTACATGCCGCCCGTTGGGACAAACGCATGGACATTGTATTCTCTTCCGTTGTCAACAATGGAAACCTTTTCCCAGTCTCCGGACAGGTAGTTGCCTCCATCGCCGCTGCCGGAATCATTGGCCGCATAAGCAGGGTTAGAAAGTGTCATGTATAAAGTCCAGGAAAAGCTGCCGGAAGCCTGGGGGGTCAGCGTAACGGCGTCAATATTCATGGCCTCGGAAAGGCGAATGGTTTTGGAAGCGGCGCCGAAGCCATCCTCCAGATAGACATAGCCAATCTTTCGGAAAGACCCGTTCCGGCTGCTCCGGGCCCAGACATCCCAATTCTCACAGTGTGCTCCCGCCTTCATCTCCACATTTACATCCAAATAAAAGGAGGTCACATCGTACAGTTTTGTATCCAGGACCAAAGCATGGACATTATATTTTTCAATTTTCACCGCTTCCCAGTCACCAGACAGCGTTTCTCCACCAGAAGTCAAGTGTTTCGACGGGGACGAATCATTTGTCTTGCTTCCATAGACAGGATTTGAAACCTCCAGCGAAAAGCTCCAGGAAAAACTGCCGGATGCGACCGGAGTAATGGCTACCGCATTGACATTTTGAGCTCTTGTAAAGCAAATCGTTTTGGATGCGGCACCATTGCCGCCATCCAGATAGATATTGTCTACCTTCTCAAAGGAGCCACCCCGGCTTCTGCGCACCCACACATTCCATTTTTCACATCGGGCACCGGCCTTCATTTCCACATCAATGCCAAGATCAAAGGAAGAGACGTCGATCAGGGTGGAATCAAGTACAAGGGCATATGTGGTCAAATCATTGATTTTTACTTTTTCCCAATCTCCGCTAAGGCCGAAGGCTTTGGCAGGTACAGCAATTGAGACCATCACAGCAGTGCATAACAGGAACGCCAGAACAACGTGCAGGAAATGCTTTTTCTCTCTTTTCAAGCAGGTCATGGTTTTGCCCCCTCTTCCATTGAAGCGTTCACAGCGATCCTCAGCAGGTGCTGTGACGAATCAAAAAATGTCAGGATAATTTTATCGCATTTTGTCATTCCCGTCAATCTTTCAAAGCAAAATCACAGAATTTTATCATATCTCACAAAAAGCATTTCAAAAAACTATATTAAATGACAAATACAACCCCTGGACAGTTCTGCTGCCTGTTCCGCAAGTCAACTCTTCAAAATAAAAAAGGCAAGCCTTGTCAAAAGCTTGCCATAAAAATCGCGTCCTACTTCTTCACGATTCACTATTCACTTTTACTTTCCAAAAATCGGCCCCGGAATTTCTTGAAGAGTGAATAGTGAAGAGTGAATAAGTAAAATCGGCAACCTTCTGTCGAAGATTGCCGATTTTTGGTGGGCGAGGCGGGACTTGAACCCGCACGTCCGCAGTGAACACTAGAACCTGAATCTAGCGAGTCTACCAATTCCACCACTCGCCCATATTTGCTGATTTCCCTCAGCGCTCATGTATCATAACATCGAATTCCCGTTTTGTCAACAGTTTTTTCCAATCCATTTTAAAAAAATCCGTGCACCGGACGGGGTGCACGGATTTGGGAAGAAACCGGATTACGCCTTGCCGTCGGAACCCAGAACATGGACGATCTTGTGAGCGACCATGTCCTTCACCGCCTGACGGGCGGGCTTCAGGTACTGACGAGGATCGAAGTGATCGGGATGCTCGGCGAAGTACTTGCGGATGTTGCCGGTCATGGCCAGACGGATGTCGGAGTCGATGTTGATCTTGCACACGGCCAGCTTGGCAGCCTCCCGCAGCTGATCCTCGGGGATGCCGATGGCGTCGGGCATGTTGCCGCCGTAGGTGTTGACCATCTTCACGAACTCCTGGGGAACGGAGGAAGAGCCGTGCAGCACGATGGGGAAGCCGGGCAGACGCTTGATGCACTCTCTCAGCACGTCAAAGCGCAGGGGAGGCGGAACCAGGATGCCGTCGGCATTGCGGGTGCACTGGGAAGCCTTGAACTTGTAAGCGCCGTGGCTGGTGCCGATGGCAATGGCCAGAGAGTCACAACCGGTACGGGTGACAAACTCTTCCACTTCCTCGGGATGGGTGTAGCTCTCCTTGCCGTGCTCCACGGCAACCTCGTCTTCCACGCCGGCCAGGGTGCCCAGCTCAGCCTCGACCACCACGCCATGGTCATGGGCATACTCCACGACCTGCTTGGTCAGGGCGATGTTCTCTTCAAAGCTCTTGGAGGAGGCGTCGATCATAACGGAGGTAAAGCCGCCGTCGATGCAGCTCTTGCAGAGCTCAAAGCTGTCGCCATGGTCCAGGTGCAGCGCGATGGGAATTTCGGGGTTCTCCTGCACAGCGGCCTCAACCAGCTTCACCAGATAAGTATGGTTGGCATAGGCACGGGCACCCTTGGAAACCTGCAGGATGACGGGGCTTTTCAGCTCACCGGCAGCTTCGGTGATACCCTGAACGATTTCCATGTTGTTGACGTTGAAAGCGCCGATGGCGTAGCCGCCGTCGTAGGCCTTCTTAAACATTTCGGTTGTGGTAACAAGAGGCATTGGAATCATTCCTTTCATTGTTCAGCGGATTGCTCCACATGTTTTCGTGGCTATTATATCACATTTTTCCTGTTTTTCAATAAAAATATTTCCGGCGGCATCGCGAAATTGAGTCTGCGAAGCTCAGCGGCTCTTTTGCGCCAGTTCTGCCCTTCAAAAAGCAGGAAATACCCCCAGGATTCCCGCTTTTTGAAAACTTTGATCCGGCACATAATCTGCCGCTCAGCCGCCTTGCCCAATAATGCTGTGTAGCCTTGGATTAATTTTTTCTCTTGTTTCATTCCGTTTTTTGTCAGAATACCAGTTTACTTTTTTGACGCGGTATCGTATAATCATATCGCTGAAACAGCGAATTTTTACGCAAGGAGTTTTGTAATCATGAATCTGTCTCCTCTTCAGATTGCCAGGTATCAGTACACCCCGAAGCTGCCCGGTATGCTGAGAAACGGTATTTCTGAAATCTGTGTTAAGGTCGGCGCCCCGACCCAGAGTGTGGCCGATCAGGAAAAGATCAAGGCACTGTTCCCCAATACCTACGGGAAAAACGAAATCACCTTCCAGAAGGGGTCCAACACCTCCACCCCCAAGAAGCACGTTGTCGGTGTTATCCTGTCCGGCGGTCAGGCTCCCGGCGGTCACAACGTTGTCTGCGGCCTGTATGATGCTCTGAAGGCAACCAATCCCGAAAATGAGCTGTACGGTTTCAAGGGCGGCCCCAGCGGTCTTCTGGAAGACAACTACCGCATTATGGACGATGCGTATATTAACATGTTCCGCAACACCGGCGGCTTCGACATCATCGGTTCCGGCCGCACCAAGCTGGAGACCGAAGAGCAGTTTGCCATCGCTGTCGAAGTGTGCAGGAAGCATGGCATTACCGCCATTGTCATCATCGGCGGTGACGACTCCAATACCAATGCCGCTGTCCTGGCTGAGTACATGGCTGCCCACAACACCGGTATTCAGGTAATCGGCTGCCCCAAGACCATCGACGGCGACCTCAAGAACGAGGACATCGAATGCTCCTTCGGCTTCGATACCGCGGTCAAGACCTACAGCGAGCTCATCGGCAACATCGAGCGCGATGCCAACTCCGCAAAGAAGTACTGGCATTTCATCAAGGTTATGGGCCGTTCCGCTTCCCATGTTGCTCTGGAGTGCGCTCTGGAAACCCAGCCCAACGTCTGCCTGATTGGTGAAGAAGTTGCCGCCAAGAAGATGTCCCTGTCCGCTGTTGCCGATGTCATTGCCGACTCCGTGGCCGCAAGAGCCGCAAAGGGCATGAACTTCGGTGTCGCCATTATTCCCGAAGGCATCGTGGAGTTTGTCCCCGAGTTTTCCATGCTGATTGCTGAGATCAATGAGCTGCTGGCCGGCGAAAAGACCGCTGAATTTAATGCGCTGAGCAGCTGGGAGCAGAAGTATGCCTTCATCGAAAAGGGCTTGAGCAAGGAAGCCATGGCCGTCTTTGCCATTCTGCCCCAGGGCATTCAGCAGCAGCTGTTCCTGGAGCGGGATCCCCACGGCAATGTTCAGGTCTCTTTGATTGAGTCCGAGAAGCTGTTCTCCGCTCTGGTTGCCGACAAGCTGGCTGCGCGCAAGGCCGCCGGTACCTTTAGCGGCAAGTTCAGCGCTCAGCATCACTTCTTCGGTTATGAAGGCAGATGCGCCTTCCCCTCCAATTTCGATGCCGACTATTGCTATTCTCTGGGCTACAACGCCTTCATGCTGATCCAGTACGGTTACACCGGATACCTGTCCAAGGTTTCCAACCTGAGCAAGCCCGCCGAGGAGTGGGTTGCCGGTGGTATGCCCATCACCAAGATGATGAACATGGAAAGAAGAAACGGCAAGGACAAGCCCGTTATCCGCAAGGCTCTGGTTGAGCTGGACGGCAAGCCCTTCACCTACTTCTGCGAGCATCGTCAGCAGTGGGCAGAAGAGACCTGCTTCACCTACCCCGGCGCCATCCAGTACTACGGCCCCGCCGAGGTCTGCGACCTGACCACTCGTACTCTGGCTCTGGAGAAGGCCTGATTTCAAAACACGCAGGGGCAGTAACCCCTAGAAAAACCGCAGACCCTCTCCGATGTCGGAAAGGGTCTGCTTTTTTAGGGCATCAGGGTTATAGATAACTTTTTGGGCAAAAATGCGTGCACCAACCTCAACTGAAGAATAATTCCTTTAGGCAACACCGCTCCTTTCGGAGCGGGCGTTTTTTCTTGCATTCACGCTCCGGTTCTGCTATAATCTGCCATGTGTAAAGGAGGTGGTCATGTGAGCAGGCAGCGAAAAATCCTGATTGGGCTTGCGGTGTGCTATGCCGGGGTGATGCTGTATCTTCTGCTTTTCAGAGTTCCCTCCTTTTCGGATGAACCCTATTTTCAGCAGCTCCGGGACCATCTGAACCCTATTCCTTTCCGCACTATTGGGCTGTATCTTCGGCTGCTGGAGCCGCCCCTCCGGCCCCATCTGGTGCGGCTGGCCCATGTGAATCTGCTGGGAAATATTCTTCTGTTCATCCCCCTGGGGCTTTTCCCTCCCCTGCTGTTTCCCAAAATGCAGCGGTTCTGGAAGGTCACTGTCCTGGCCGCCGGAATCATGGCAGCGGTGGAGCTGGCCCAGATGCTCCTGCTGGTGGGCACCTGTGATGTGGATGACCTGATTCTCAATGTGACGGGAGCCGCCCTGGGCTATTGGCTGTTCCGCATCCTCCACCCCAAAAAGAAAGCACCCGCGGCATAAAGGCGGGTGCTTTTTTATACTATCCTTTGACAAGCTGGCTGGTATACCCCAGATTGACCAGGGTGTCAAAGGCCTCCACTGCCTCCTCTGGGGCGGTCTGGGGCACCTGATAGCCCAATTTGGGATAAACCAGCAAGCGCTGGAAATCCCCCACGAGCATGTTGACGGTATCCTCCTCGGTTCTTCCCCAGCGGGAGAGCCCGGCAAGGTACTGCTGATAGGTCTGCTGCCAGGATGTCACCGTGACCTGTGCCTCCGGCCAGTAGATGGGGAAGGCGGCCAGCAGGCGGCGCTCCATATAGGGCTTGTGGACGCCGATGATTCTGGGATGGGTCAACCCCCGCTCCAGAAGCCGCTGCCGGGAGAAAATCAGATTCTCCCCGGAATTGGTGGATTGGTCCTCTATCAGGATTGCCCTTTCCGGCACCCCCTCCCGGACGGCGATTCGGGCAAACCGCACCGCCTCGCTTTCCGTCCACATGGAGCTGGTATTCCGCCCCAATCCGCCGGAGAACAGAACCAGCGGCGCCAGCCCCTGACGGTAGAGCTGGGCCGCCCGGCGGGCCACATCCTCATTATAGCAGCCAAAGCCGATGATGCAGTCCGCTTCCCCGGGTGTCTGACGCAGGCACAGGTAGTTCCAGAGTATGTCGATTGCCCTTTGCTTGTCCATTGGGATTCCCCTTTTCCGCTGTTTTCTGTATTTTACCACAACGGCCTTTCCAGGTCAATCCGGCGCCGGTTTTATTGGAGGCAGGCTGGCCCCTTTTTTCCCCTCCTTTATTTCCAAAAAAGCCTCTTTCAGCCGTGCCAGGTACTGGAAGGGCTCCTCCGGGGTAATGGGCACAAATAACCTTCCATCAAGGCAGTCATGCCGGGGCAGCAGGTGGAAGGTCAGCACCCCCTCCCCCACCCGGCTCACCGGGAACCGGGTATCCAGGCCGAAGCCCCGCTCCATGGGGATCAGAATGCCCAGATTCACCCTCCTTTCCCCGCAGCACACCTCCAGGCGGTGCATCACCTCCCCGGACAGATCGCACCGGCAAATCACATGGTAGTACAGCCCCTGCTTCGTCACCTGGGCCTTCCCCACCTGCTTCTCCCCAAAAAACACACCATAATCCATTCCCGCTTCACCTTCCTTGCCAAAGCTTATGCGTCAGCCCCGAAAGAAAGACTGTTTTTTCTTTACATCCGGCATCCATAGGCTTATAATGGAGGCATCACGGAGATAGAGAGAAGGGCCCCCATGAATTACATCATCTTTGACCTGGAATGGAACCAGTGCGGCTCCGAGAGCGAAATTCTCACCGAGCCGGTTTGCCTGCCCGGGGAGATTATCGAAATCGGCGCGGTGAAGCTGGACGATTCCTTTCGGAAGGTGGACGAGCTCCGGCTGTACATCAAGCCCCAATACTACAAGAAGCTCCACCGCCAGATCGTCACCCTCACCGGGATTCGGGATCAAATGCTGGCCCAGCAGGGGCTTTCCTTCCCGGAGGCCTACGAAAAATTCCGGGCCTTCTGCGGGGAGGAATACAGCTTCATGACCTGGAGCACCTCGGACCTGCCCATTCTGGTGGACAATATGCTTCTCCACGGCTTGGATATTTCCAACCTGCCGGATACCTATGATTTGCAGCGGATTTTCTGCAATGAGATCATGCGCTTCTCCCGGCGCATGTCCCTGGACGACGCTTTAAAGGTGCTGAACGAAAAGGGCGACACCGCCCACGACGCCCTGAACGACTCCCGGAACACGGTGCTGGTGTGCGACCATCTGGATTTGGAGGAATACGCCGGGGAATATGTCTCCCGGGCCTTTGCGGAGCAGCCCCTGAAAACGGTGTACGAAAGCCCTGCCGCCGCTTTGGCGGACGAGGCTCTGCGAACCTATCAGTGCCCCTGGTGCGGCGAGGCCGTCACCGCGGAGCCCTGGCTGCGGACAGAGCGGGAGGAATTCATCTCCATGGGCTGCTGCGGTGAAGGGGATGAAATTCTGCTCACCCTGGAACTGATCAAAACCGGCGCCACCCGGTTTCATCCCCGCCGGATTTTCTACGAAATGAGCGACGACCTCTGGGAGAACTATTCCATGAAAAAAGAAGCGCAGCGGGATGCTACACAAAACCAATGAGATTGGAGAGCTGCCCATGATTTTAACGCAAGAGGATGTATTATCCCTGCTGCCCGACCGGGATGAAAACGCCCACAAGGGAAATTTCGGAAAGCTCCTGCTGCTGTGCGGCAGCCGGGGCTTCACCGGGGCGGCGTATCTGTCCGCCATGGGCGCTCTGCGCACCGGGGCGGGCCTGGTGTTCCTGGGCGTGCCGGAAAGCATCTATTTTGTCGAGGCGGTGAAGCTGAACGAGGCCATCGTCTTCCCCCTGCCGGATGATGAAGGAACCCTGAGTGAAACGGCCATCCCGGTGCTGGAACAGCGTCTTCCCGGAATGGACGCCGTGCTCATCGGCTGCGGGCTGGGCCGGTCAGAGGGGGCAAAAGCGGTGGTTCACTGGGTTCTGCGGCACGCCAAATGTCCTGTGGTGCTGGACGCCGACGGCATAAATCTGCTTTCCGGACATAAGGATATACTGCGTGGAAGGCAGGGGCCGACCATTCTCACGCCCCACGACGGAGAATTTGCCCGGCTGGGGTATTCCATCGACAGCGACCGTATGGCATCCGCCCGGCTGGCGGCAGAGGAGCTGGGCTGCGTCATGCTGCTCAAGGGGCACCGCTCCTGCATCACCGACGGCCAGCGGGAGTACATAAACTGTACCGGCAACCCCGGCATGGCGGTGGGCGGCAGCGGTGATCTTCTGGCAGGAATGATCGTGAGCCTGCTGGGCCAGGGGCTTGCTCCCCTGGAAGCCGCCGCCTGCGGCTGCTGGCTCCACGGAAAGGCCGGAGACCTCTGTGCCACCCGGATGGGCCAGTATGGAATGCTCCCCTCAGACATGCTTTCCGTCCTTCCACGACTACTGAAATAGGGCGGGGATCATTCATGAAAAAAGTGGCTGCCGTTTTGCTTGCGGTGCTGCTGCTCACCGGCTGCTCCCAGAAAAACAAATCCATGGAACAGGGCTTAAAGCTTCGCACCCAGCTTCTGGGAAACTCCGGCTGCTCCTTCGATGTGGACATCACAGCGGACTACGGGGACAAAACCCACAGCTTCTCCCTGCAATGTCAGGCGGATACCCAGGGAGGCGTTTCGTTCACCGTGGTCAAGCCGGAGAGCATTGCGGGCATCACCGGAACCCTGGATGGTGATGACGGCGCGCTGACCTTCGGCGAGACAGCCCTTCACTTCCCCCTGCTGGCGGACAACCAGCTCACCCCGGTCAGCGCCCCCTGGGTGCTGCTGAAAACCCTTCGCGGCGGCTACATCACCTCCGCCGGAGCATCGGGGGAGTATGACAGGCTCAGCATAGACGACAGCTACGCCGACGACGCGCTCCATCTGGACGTGTGGCTGGATAAGGACAATGTCCCCGTAAAGGCGGAGATTTTGTTTCGGGAACGAAAGATTCTGTCGCTGGATGTCAAAAATTTCAATATTCAATAGAATTTTATCGACAATGGGCATAGAATTCTATGAGGGCGACGCAGTATAAAAAAGCAATGTGCGTGGGAGAATAAAACAGAAGCCGCGCTTCACAAACAGAAGCGCGCCCGATTCTTCAAGCACGGAGTGTGATGCGTATGGACAGCACAGTCAAACGGGGAGATATTTTTTATGCGGATCTGTCCCCTGTGGTCGGAAGCGAGCAGGGCGGCACTCGGCCCGTTCTCATTGTGCAAAACGACACCGGAAACCGCCACTCCCCCACCGTTATCGCCGCGGCTATTACCAGCCAGACCGGCAAGGCAAAGCTTCCCACCCACATCAACATTGCCGGAGGCAGTGTTGGGCTGAGCAAGGACTCGGTGATTCTGCTGGAACAGATCAGAACCATCGACAAGCGCCGTCTGCGGGAGCACATGGGGCGGTTGGACGAGCAGCAGATGTCTATGGTGGACAATGCCATCGCGGTAAGCTTTGGTTTACATGGGAATGGAGCGATCTGAAAACAAAAAACTTTGGGGCTGGCCCACATCGTGGAAACCAGCCCCATCTTTTTACATTTATGTAATTATCCCGTAGGGGCCGCGGCAAATCGCCAAACATCCATTTGCCATGCTCCTGCCTGAAACCGATAAGCACACTATCTTATATCTCGTATCCCATATCTCATATCTTCGTTATCGTGTCTCTTTTGCGAGCCTTGCCCGCGTCAGGGCCTTCCAGACCAGTTTCCCGAAGAAGGCAGCCGCCACGATTTTGAGCAGGTCCAGAGGGATGAAGGGATAGACGCAGACCTCCAGCGCATGGGCCAGGGTGCTTCCCGTCTGGAGCACAAACCAGGCGGTGCCCAGGGCATAGTCGGCGGCAACCCCCAGGGCCATCCCCAGCATGGTCAGCCACAGATTCCGCTTGCTCAGCTCCATGATGATGCCGCCAATGAGGATCATCAGCCAGAAGCCCAGCAGATACCCGCCGGTGGGGCCCGCCAGCTTGGCGAGACCGCCCTGGAAGCCGGAAAACACAGGCATTCCCACCGCCCCCAGGAGCAGATAAACCGTGTAGCTCACCAGGGCCCGCCAGGTTCCCAGAATCACCAGGGTGATGAGAATCACCAGAATGGACAGCGAAATGGGAATTGGCCCGATGGGAATGGAAATTGGACAGAGCACGCACATCAGCGCCGCCATCAGGGCGCAGCTGGTCATATTAAAAAGCGTGGATTGTTTTTTCATCTTGATTACCTCCCGGATTCTTTCTGAGAGAAAGGATAGCCGATTTGGGTTCTTTTGTCAACCTTAAAATCATTTTTGGTTAACATTCTGCGAATTTAAGGGAGCCTTTCAAAAAGCAGGGTTGACAATTGTGGATTTTTCCCTGATAATAGCTCCGAGGAGGTGTGCGCATGGGAACGAAAGAGAAGCTGCTTTCCCTGCTGGAGGGAAGCAAGGGAACATATTTGTCCGGGGAGGAAATTGCCCAGCGGCTGTCCGTCTCCCGGACGGCAGTTTGGAAGGCAGTAAATGCCCTGCGAAGCGCCGGATACGAGATCAGCGGGGCCCAGAACCGGGGCTACTGCCTGGACGCGCACACGGACATTCTCTCCGCCCAGGGCATCCGGCATCATCTGGAATGGGACAATCTCTCCCTGGAGGTGACTCCCTGCGCCGATTCCACCAACGCCCTGCTCCGGCAGCGGGCGGCGGAGGGCGCCCGGGAGGGGTGCGTGATTCTGAGCAACCAGCAGACCCAGGGCCGGGGGCGGCTGGGTCGGGAATTCTATTCGCCCCCGGACACCGGCGTCTACATGAGCCTTCTGCTGCGGCCCCGGGACCTGGAACCCTCCCAAGCCGTCAAGATCACCACCATGGCTGCTGTGGCAGCCTGCCGGGCCATTGAGGCGGTATCCGGCAAGCATGCGGCCATCAAATGGGTCAACGACATTTTCCTGAGCGGGAAGAAGGTCTGCGGCATTCTGACGGAGGGCTCCTACAATCTGGAAACCGGAAAGCTGGGGGATGTGGTTCTGGGCATCGGCTTCAATGTCTACCCGCCCGCCGGGGGTTTCCCGGAGGAGCTGGCGGACATTGCGGGCTCCATTTTCCAAAATCAGGTGGACGAGGGAAAGAACCGGCTGGCCGCCTCTTTCCTGAATCATTTTCTGGAAATCTACCATTCCCCAAATGGCTACGCCCGCGAATACCGGGAGCGGAGCATGGTCATCGGCCGCGCCATCCGCGTTCTTGCCCCCAGTGGGGAGCGGGCGGCCTACGCCCTGGATGTGGACAAAGACTGCCGCCTGGTGGTTCGCTATGACGACGGCAGCGTTGACACCCTCTCCTCCGCCGAAATCAGCATTCGGGATTCCGGATTTTAAGAAGCGCAGGGCGCTTCACCCCAATGCCGCACGGAGATGGTCTGTCATCGCTTTTTCCCTGACCCGCCCGGTGACGCTTTTGCGAATGTCCGCTAAATTCAACTTGCCGTACTGCCGAGGCGGCAAGCACATTGCAAAAGCCCGAACCGGAAATGCTCCGGTTCGGGCTGCTGTCGTTGATTGGAAATAACTAATTATTTCGCGCGGATGTCCAAATGGTAGTCAATGACACCGGCCTCGGTATTCTCGATGACGATGTTATACACCAGGTCGATGGAGCCCCCGTCGGGGACAATGTCATAGAACAGACGGGTGGCCTTCACGGAGATCATCAGCGCCCCGAATTCCATGCGGTAGAGGGAATCGTGGGCTACGCCCTCCTGGAAAACCATGGTGCTGGAAAGCTTGCCGGTGCGAATCAGCGTCACCTTATCCGGCTCCACCCGGAAGGTGGTGGTCACTCCGGCCATGCCGGTGAGCTCGCTCTCCTCATAGGTAATGTCCCAGCCTCCGTCCCGGTATTCCATGGTGCCCTCGGTATCCAGCCGAATGACATCCGGCTCCTGATCCATATAGGTCTGTCGGCCCTGGATGGAGAGAATCACAGGAGTGCTCATTGCTCCTCCTCCATGGCAAGGTTAATCAGCTCATCGATCAGCTGGGGATAGGGAATCCCGCTGGCGGCAAAGAGCTTGGGGTACATGGAGATGGAGGTAAAGCCGGGAATGGTGTTGATTTCGTTGAACACCACCCGCTCCTGCTCTGTGACGAAGAAGTCCACCCGGCTCAGGCCCTGGCAGCCGACGGCCTGATATACCCGGACGGCCATATCCCGCACCTGCTCCGCCGCGTTCTCGGAAATCCGGGCGGGGACGTAGGCGACGGAGGTATCGGTGATGTATTTGGCGTCGTAGTCGTAAAACTCCACGCCGGAGTCGATCTCGCCGCAGACAGAGGCCACGGGAGAGTCGTTGCCCATGACGGCAACCTCCACTTCCTTGCCCTTGATGAATTCCTCCACCAAAATCTTCTCGTCATACACGGCTGCGCACAGCAGCCCCTGTCTCAGCGCCTCCTGGTTGGCCGCCTTGGTAACGCCCACAGAGGAGCCGGTGCCGGCGGGCTTGACAAACATGGGGTAGGTAAATTTCTTTTCCAGCTCCTCCACCACGCTGTCCATCCGGCAGTCCAGCTCGGCGCGCCGGACCAGAACCCAGTCCGCCTGGGGAATCCCGGCCTGATCCGCCACCAGCTTGGTCAGCGTTTTGTCCATGGCCACCGCGGAGGCCGCCACGTGAGGCCCCACATAGGGAATGCCCGCCAGCTCCAGAAGGCCCTGGATGGTTCCGTCCTCGCCGTTTTCGCCGTGGAGCACCGGGAACACCACATCAATCCGCTCCCGCACCACGCAGTCGCCCTCGAAGCACAGCAGGCCCTGGCCCCGGACAGGAGAGATGGCGGTGCGCCGGTTGTCGGGATAATCCTTCCACTCCCCCGTGGGAAGCAGGGAATAGTCCTTGCCGGTATAGTGAATCCAGTCCCCTTCCTTGGTGATGCCCACGGGGAACACATTGTATTTATTATGGTCGATGTTATTCAGGACGGACTCCGCACTGCGAAGCGACACCTCATGCTCCGGGCTGACGCCGCCAAAGAGAATGCAAACGCTCAATTTTTTCATAAAACAGCCTCCCTATTCAATCCAGAAGGGCTTCCCCGGCCCGGAAAATATCTCCCGCCCCAATGGTAATCACCAAATCGCCGGGCTGAACATGACCGCGGAGGTAATCCGTTACCTCCGGCAGCGTCTGGCAATACACGGCCCCGGGTATCTGCGCCGCCAAATCCTGGGAGGAGATACCGCTGGTATTCCGCTCCCGGGCGGCATAGATTTCCGCCAGCACCAGAACATCGGGCTTTTTGAGCTCCCGGACAAAATCCTGGAACAGGGCCTGGGTTCTGGAATAGGTGTGGGGCTGGAAGGCAACCACCAGCCGCCCGCCCATGGACCGGGCAGTTTCCAATGTGGCCCGCAGCTCGTCGGGGTGGTGGGCATAGTCGTCGTAAATCCGGGCGCCGTTGAAGGTGCCCTTCATCTCCATCCGGCGGCCTGCCCCATGGAAAGAGGCAATTCCCTGAGTCACCGCTTCTCCCTTGATGCCCAGCATCCAGGACGCAGCGGCGGCGCCCAGGGTATTGAGCGCATTGTGCCGCCCCATGACGCCCATGTCCACATGGCAGTAGAATTCTCCGTCCACAGTGACGTCAAAATGCCGCCAGTCCTTGGAAATGTTCTCCGCCCGGACCCGGTTCTGCTCCCCCAGGCCAAAGGAGACGTGCTTGATTCCCTTCATGGCCTCCACGGTGTGGGGATCGTCGCCGTTGGCCGCCACGCCGAAGGTGGCCATCTGGGCGAATTTGTGGAAGGACTTCTGAATGTCCGCCAAATCCTTGAAATAATCCAGGTGATCGGCCTCCACGTTCAGCACCACCGCCAGCGTGGGGAAGAAATTCAGGAAGGAGTCGCAGTATTCGCAGCTTTCCAGTACGATGGTGTCTCCGTGGCCCACCCGGTGCCCCGCATGGAGCAGGGGCAGATAGCCGCCGATCATCACCGTGGGGTCCATCTTAGCCTCCATCAGGATGTGGGTCATCATGGAGGTGGTGGTGGTTTTGCCATGGGTGCCGGAAATGCAGATGGCGTTTTTATAGGACTTCATAATTTCGCCCCAGGCCTGGGCCCGCTCGAACACGGGAATTCCGGCGCTCCGGGCGGCAGCGATCTCAGGGTTGTCATTGTGGACGGCAGCGGTGCGAATCACGCAGTCCGCCCCCTGGATGTTCTCCGCCTGGTGGCCGATGACCACGTGGATGCCGTGATCCTCCAGCTCCTTGGTGGAAAGGGAGGCGCTCATGTCGGAGCCGGAAACCTCCATGCCCATGCCCTTGAGCACCAGGCCCAGAGGCCGCATGGATACGCCGCCGATTCCGATCAGGTGGGCCCGCCGGCCGGGAACAAGATATTCAGAAATATCATATGACTTCATAGAAAAAGCTCCCTCACAAAACACACATTTATACGGTCTTGGATTATACACGATAACCCGCTCTAACGCAACCACAAAATGTAACCCTTTCCTGATTCCCCGGTCTTTTCCCAATTTTTGGCAAAATTTACCCGCCGGTGCAGGCCCTCCGGCGGGTAAAACAATTCAATTTGTCTGGTAATATTGCGCCTGGGCGTTCCAGAGTCTGGCGTACTGCCCGTCTTCCTGGGCCAGCAGCGCCTCGTGGGTTCCCTGCTGAACGATTCTTCCGTCCTGGAACACGGCGATCTCATCGCAGAATTTGCAGCTGGACAGCCGGTGGCTGATGTAGACCGCGGTTTTGTCCCCGGCAATGTCGTTGAATTTGCTGTAAATCTCCGCCTCGGCGATGGGGTCCAGGGCGGCGGTGGGCTCATCGAGAATGATGAAGGGGGCGTCCTTGTAAAGGGCCCGGGCGATGGCGATTTTCTGGGCCTCGCCGCCGGAAACGTCAATGCCGTCCTCGGCGAAATCCCGGTAGAGGTAGGTATCCAGTCCCATCTTCTCCAGCCGTTCCCCAAAGCCCGCGTCCACCAGCGCCTTGGTCACACGCTCCCGGTCGTAATGGCTGCTTCCCGCCACATTGGCCCCAAGGGGCTGGCTGAGAAGCTGGAAGTCCTGGAACACCACGGAGAAAATGGACATATAGTCCCGGTAGTTGTATTTGCGGATGTCGATGCCGTTGAGCAGGATCACCCCCTCCTGGGGGTCATAGAGCCTGCACAGGAGCTTGATGAAGGTGGTCTTTCCGCTGCCGTTCTCGCCCACGATGGCAAGCCGCTCCCCCACCCGGAATTTCATGGACAGGTTGCGCAGCGACCAGTTTTCCGCCCCGGGGTATTTGAAGGAGACGTTGCGAAACTCCACCTCATACTGCCGGTCGGAGCGCTTCTCGGTGGTGAGGCTCCCCTGGTACATCTCATTGGGGATGTCCAGGAACTGGTAGACCTGTTCCAGATTTGCCGCATTTGCTTTCATGGTGCCATATACCTCAAAGAGCTTTGCCACATGGTTGGACAGCGCGGTAACGGCTCCCACATACTGAGTCACAGCGCCAACGCCGAAGGCGCCGCCCCAGGCTTTCAGGCAGGTAAACAGGTAAATGATTCCCGTAAACACCGAGGGGAACGCGGCTCCCGTTCCCTCCAAAAATCCCAGCTTCCCTCTGGCCATCCGGCCCATGGCGCCGTCCGTGGAAAAGGAAGAATTTTGCGACCAGTATTTCCGGACCAGATTCTGCTGATTGTACATCCGAATGTCCGCGTCCCGGCCCCGCTTTTTCCCAATAAAACCGAAAAAGCCAAACAGGCGATTGCCGAAGGTAGCGTCCTCTTCCTGAGAATTCCAGCATTCCCCCGCCTTTCCCTCAAGAAGTCCTACCAGATAGCTGAATAGGAACATGGCGGCAAGAAGCGCTATGGCGGAGGCAGGATGGTTCAGAATCTGCAATTTCCCCGCCGTTTCCGGCAGCTTCGCCGTAAACAGGCTGACAGTTAGAGCAATTCCGCCCAAAATGCCCAACACCGATTTCAAAATTTCCCTCAGGAAAAGGGGAATACGCATATAGCCCCAGTCGGACCAGTTCTCAACCTCTCTGATTTTCTCCCGCAAATCCCGGTTTTTCTGATCCTCCAGAGCGGCATAGTCCATGGAAAACTGCTTCTCGATGAATATCTGCTGCTTTCGATACCAGGTATTCTCCTTCACGCACTCCCACCAGCGGTCTGCAAGGGCGGTCAGCAGAGCCATCAGGCCCAGGCTCACCACCGTCAGAACCGCCCAGCGGCCCAGCACTTCCGGACGGCGGGAAGCGCTGAGCTCGCCCAGAAGCCGGGCAGAAAACCACACCGTCACATAGGGTGAAAGCGCGGTAAGGACTGCGCTTGCTCCAATCGCGGGAATCAACTGGGGGCATTTTCCGTTTAAGTCCTTCAGCCCCCGCAGATGGAGCTGAAGCATTTTCCTGGTTTTCATCAGAATTCCCTCCCTTCCTGATAATAGCGGCTCTGCACTTCAAACAGCTGGGCGTAATCCCCGCCCAGGCTTAACAGGCTGTCATGGGTTCCCTCTTCCGCAATCACGCCGTCCTTCAGAAACAGGATGCGGTCGCAGAACCGGGTGGATGCCAGCCGGTGGGAGATAAACACCGACAGCTTCCCCGCCGTCATGGAGTCGTATTTTTGATAGATGTCATTTTCCGCGATGGGGTCCAGGGCCGCCGTGGGTTCATCCAGCAGGAGGATGGGGGCGTCCTTGTAAAGGGCCCGGGCCAGCATCAGCCGCTGGGTCTGGCCGCCGGAGAACAGGACGCCGTCCAGATAGACCTCCCGGCCCACGTGGGTTTCCAGCCCCTGGGGAAGCGCCTGAATGGCCTTGGTAAGGCCCGCTTTTTCGATGCACTCCCACACTTTTTTCTCGTCCGTTCCCTCTACCTGCTGGGAGACGTTCTCCGCCACAGTCACGTCCAATATGGAAAACTCCTGGAACACAGCGGAGAAAAGAGAATAGTATTCCCGGCGGTTGAATTCCCGGATGTCCTGGCCATTCAGGAGAACCCTACCCTCCGTGGGGTCCAGGAAGCCGCACAGGAGCTTGACCAGGGTGGTCTTTCCGGCGCCGTTCAGACCCACAATGGCTAATTTTTCCCCGGGGTGGATAGTCAGGTTCATATTGCAAATGGTGTCCTTTTCCGCCCCCGGATAACGGTAGCTGACATTTTCCAGCCGCAGCTCATAGGTCTGCGCATGGGGCACCGACTTTCCCCCCTCAAACCGGAAGGGCTCCGGATATTCCAGGAACTCCCGAACCAGGGAGATGTCCACGCTCTCCCGCCGCAGTTCGGCCACCTGCTTCAAAATTCCAGTGACCCAGGCGGTAAATCCGCTGACCGCCGTAAACAGCAGCAAAAACTCCGAAGCGCTCAGCCCCTGCCCCAGCGCCAGCGCCAGCAGATACCCATAGGCAATGGCGTTTCTGGCAACGCTGAGGAACACATCTGCCAGATCGCTGAACAGGTGGGCTTTTTCACGGCGGCAAATGAAGTCCCAATAGAGGTTCAGCACACCGCTGTGAATATCCCGAAGCCAGTCCTCCAGCCCAAAAATCCGAATGTCCTTTGCGATGGCAACGGACTCGCTTTTGTCCCGGATGTCACGGAGCTTTGCCACATATTTTTCGTCCTCCTCCCGGTGTTCATATTCCCAGGCAGCGGCGCGCTTGGATGCAAAAAAGCTCGCGATGCTGGTAACGGCAATCACCAGAAGCATCACAGGGTCTATGCGTGAAAGCACCAGCAGATAGCACAGCAGCCCGCCCACGTTGGTCAGCAGCACCGTCAATGTCTCCCAGATATATTCAGTAGCACTGCGGTTATTATTCATGCTGTTATAGGCCTTTTCCCGCAGCCGGATAAAGTTGACATTCAGATTGTTGGCATAGGATGTGGTGTTGCTCTTATAGGAGACAAGGCCAATAATCCTGGTTCTCACATCCACCCGGGCGAACAGGGTATTGGTGCGGATGTATTCCCGGATGCCGCTGACCAGAAAGAGGAGCCCGGTGAACAGGGCAATTGTCAGCAGCAGCTCCCCCAGCGGCGCGGTTCGCTCCACCCGCCGCAGGATTTCCGGCGTTACATACAGCTGCAACAGATTCATGGAGATGTCCAGCCCAGCGGTCAGCACGCAGAAGAGAATGGTCCTTTTTCGCGCCTTCCATGCGTTCCCGATCATCCAGGCCACATTTTGCCCCACAGAATACTTTGGTTTTTCCTTTTGTTTCATGTTCTTCACCTCACGGCCGTATCATACCACAAAAATTCATCCCCGGCCTGTTCCGGGGACGAACTGTTAAAATCGGGGGACGAATTGCATGATTCCCCACTCTTCCCCTTGAAAAATAGGGAATTATATTGTAGAATATACGCATTAAAATATCCCTACAAAGGAGGATTCCACGATGGGCACCTATGCAGAGATTCAGGAATTGCTGCACCAAAAGGCAGACTTCCAGGCCCGGCTCAATCTGATTCCCTATAGCGGCACGCCGGAAATCAAGGAGCGGGATGGAAAAAAATATCTTTACGTCCGCAGCCGGGTGGGAAGCCGCCAGACCTCGACCTACGTTGGCATCTACTCCGAGGAGCTGCATCAGCTGCTTCTGCGCAATGCAAGAGATGCCCGTGAGCTTCGCAAACAGATTCGCAGAACGGAAAAGGCGCTGGCCGACCTGGGTTATGCGGAAGCGGCGCTTTCCCCCAGGGTCATGCAAAACCTGGACTTTGCCCGGGCAAACATGAAAGCGAATATTTATGACCAGGCGGTTTTGGAGGGTGTGGCAACCACCTTCCCGCAGACAGAGGACATTCTCGAAAACGGCATTGTATCCGGCATGACCGCCACAGACGTTCAAAAAATCCTAAATCTAAAGCACGCCTGGGAGTTCATCCTGGACAAAGATGTCATCAGCTACGGCACCGACTATCACATTTTATGCCACATTGCAAAGCTGGTCAACGAAGGCTTTTACTCGGACGGCGGGCGGATTCGCGGGGTTCCCGTGACCATCGGCGGCACCAGCTATGTCCCGCCGCTGCCCATCGAAACCATCGTCAAAGAGCGCATTGAGGAGATTCTGCACCAGGAAAAGGACGCCGTGACCATCGCCGCCCAGTTGTGCCTCTACTGTATGAAAACCCAGATTTTCAACGACGGAAACAAACGGGCCTCCGTGATCTTTGCCAATCACTATTTGATCTCCAAGGGACAGGGGCTGATTGTCATTCCCGAAAATCATGTTCCGGAATTCAAACAGCTGCTGGTGGCATACTACGAAGATCGGGATCACGGGGAAATTATGGACTTCATCCGGGAAAAATGCTGGAAAAACTTTTAATTGAATAATTCCCGGGAAATGCCGCCGATTATCTTCCCTGCGGCAGCAGTATTTCCGTGGTAAAGGCTCCGTCCTCGCTGTTGCGGCTGAGATAGCCCCCCAGCCGCTCCACAATGGCGTCGATGCGCTCCAGGCCGAAGCCATGCCCCTCCCCCTTGGTGGTTTTGAACCGGCTTCCCACCCGGGAAAGCTTTCCGGCGGCGGTGAAATTGGTGAAGGAGATGTAGAGCTGGGTGCCCTTCATATCCATGTAGACCCGAATGAGCCGCTGCTCCGGGGGCAGCTTCATGCTGGCGTCGATGGCATTGTCGAAGAGGTTTCCCAGAATGCAGCACAGGTCAATCTCAGAGATTTTCAGCCGCACCGGGATGTGGGCATCGGCACGGACCTGGATTCCCTTGGCATGGGCCAGGGAGATTTTGGAATTCAAAATGGCGTCGGTCATGGGGTTGCCGGTTTTTATCACCGTGTCCACCGTGGCCAGGTCCGTTTCCAGCTCGTCCAAATACCGTTTGATGGCCTCCCAGTCCCCTGCCGCGGCATAGGCCTTCATGGTCTGGATGTGATTGCGGTAGTCGTGCCGCCAGCCGCGAATCTGGTGGTACATATTGTCCACCTCGGCATAGTGGGTCTCAATCAGCTCCCGCTGATAGGCGGCAATCTGTTTGTCAATTCTCCTGGACAGCAGTCCCATATCTCTCACCCCAATTTGATGATGGCCCGGTTGACCCCCTCATAGGCCCCTCTGGGCAGGGGCACCGCGGTTCCGTCATCCAGAAAAATATCCGTTTTTGTCACCCTGGCGATTTTCGTCAAGTTCACGATGGCAGAGCGCCCCACCCGGTAGAACCGGTCGTCCAGCTGCTTTTCCAGCTGGCTCAGGGTCATTTTGGCGGTATCGTCCCTGTCGGCGTGCACCGTCACATAGTTGCCCTGCACATCGGCATAGCGGATGCGGTAGACCGGTATCCGCACCAGCTCCCCGCCGGATTCCAGCGCCAACAGATGCTCATTTTTTCGCAGCTTCTCTGCCGCCCGGTCCAGCACAGCGAAGAGTTTCTCCTCCTTCACCGGCTTCACCAGATAGTGAAGGGCCGACACCTCGTAGCCCTCGGCGATGTAGTCGGAGAAGCCCGTGATGAACACAATTTCCAGCGCGTCGTTTTGGGCCCGAAGCTTTTTCGCCAGAGTCACCCCGTCCATGCCGCCCATTTCGATGTCCAGCAGAAGCAAATCCGTCTGCGCATCCGGGAAATGAAACAAAAACTGCTCCGCCGAGGGGTATTCCGAGAGCCGGACCTCCCTGCCGGTCTTCTGCGCCCACTTCGATACCAGAGCCGAAAGATACCCCCGGTCCGCCGGGCTGTCATCGCAGATGGAAACAGCGTACTCCATTCTTCCTCACCTTCCTTTTCGTCCCATTGTACCACATGACAACAAAATATTCCATTAAAAAAGAGGCCTTTCGGCCTCTTTTTTGTTATTGGGTAAGATCATCCAGGATGGGATTTCCGTCCACCAGCACATCGGTGCAGAAGTAATCCGCGTAATAGCTGGCGCCGCCAATGTCGTGGACATTGCATTTGTCCACCCGGACAGTGCTGCATCTGAAGAACCAGCAGGCGCCGCTGCTGCACTGATAGATTTCGGAATTGAACACGTTGAGGCTGTTGCAATTCATGGCCTGAACCCCCAGGATGCCGCAGCCAAAGAGCTTACAGCCCTCGATGGTGGTATTGTTGACATAGTTCAACTGAATCACGCCGCCGGAGCATTCTCCGGCATCCGGGGTATGCCCCGCGGTGACGTTGCGCACAATCAGGTTGGACAGATTTTCAAAGTGCAGCACATTGGCATGGCGGGGCTGGGTGACGATGGACACCGCCTCCTGGTCCGCTGCCTCAATGGTCAGGTTGTTCGCTCCCCGGATCACCAGCTCGTAGCCGTCAAACACCGACTCCCAGTGGTAATACTGCCCGCCCAGCCCGGCGTAGGTGGAGGCGGTGGAGAGGTCATATTCTCCCGGCTCCAGGAAGATGGTGGCATTGGGGGCAATGGCAGCCAGGAATTCATCCACATTGGTGACATGGACCTTCCCGTCCGCCCCGGCCTCCACCTGGGGCACTCCCGGCCGTCCGGCAGGCTCCCAGGTCACGGTGCGCATTTTCATGGAATCCAGGTCTCCAGCGGTGAGCTCCTGCCCGTCGGGGGACACCGGCATCACGCCCTGGACCCATTGATCCGCGTGGTCAAAGCGGCAGCTCTCCACCGTCACAGGATTCCCTTCGCTGTTGAACATATAGGTAAAATTGTTGTCGTGGACATCCAGGCCCCCCAGATAAACGCCGGGGCAGGCGGAACGAACCAGGCTGGAATAGAAGTAATCACTGGAATTTCCGTAGACCTCGGAGTTGATGACTGCCACGTCATAGGAGCTGAAAATCTCAAACACACCCTCGGCCAGCTCACAGTTATAGAACTTGCTGTTTTCCAGGAGTACATTGCTGCTGCCATTGATATAAACACAGCCCATGCTGCATTCATAAACATCGGTGCTGTCCACGTGGACATTCTGGCAATTCCACAGGTCGATGCCCCGGACGCCGCAGCCATAGAGCCTGGCATTCTGAATTTCGATGTTGTTGCTGAATGCCCCGTAGAACACGCCGCCGACACAGCTGCCCTGCTCCTTGGTGTGGCCCAGGGTGATGTTGGATAGCTTCAGGTTCGTCGCGTATTCAAAGTGCAGCACATTGGAGTAGCGGGGCTCGGTGGAGATGGTGACAAGGTCGGCATCCATGCCGTTGATCGTCAGGCCCGAGGCATCGGTAATCACCAGCTCATAGCCATCGAAGGTGGACTCCCAGTGGTAGTATTTTCCCCCGGTGCGCCCGTAGCCCTTGGCCTGGGTCAGGTTGTATTCGCCGGGCGCCAGAACAATCTGGGTGTCAGGGGCGATGGCCTCCAGGAATTCATCCACCGTGGATACCCGAACCGTGTTGACGCCTTCCGCTTCCTCCGCCCGGGCAGAAATCCCAGGCAGCAGGCCAAGGAGCAGCGCCGCGCACATCAGCCAGGCAAGGGCTGTCTTTTCAAATTTTCTGAACATGATTTTTCCTTCCTTTCTGTTTTTCATCCGATGTTATTGCGATTTCACTCCGTTAAGAAATACGTGATTATTGGGCGGGCGAGTCAAGACTCACCCCTACGGAAGGGGACGGCGAGTTTGTTGGCAAAAACGTTACCGGGCGGGTCAGGGAAAAAACGATAACAGACCAGCCTCGTGCGGCATTGGGGTGAAGCGCCCTGCGCTTCACCCATTCGCCGAGCAAGCCGATAAACACTTAACCTAATAAAAGGATACCACTTTCGGCCCCGCCCTGTCAATCAGGATTTGGAATCTTCAACCAATCTTAATGAATACACAAAGAACGCCGCCGGGGCACTATCGGCTTCCGGCGGCAATCGGTCTTATTTCTTTGCGGGGGAAGATGCCTCCCAGGGGAAGGGCTTGTTTTTCAGCACCTCCTGGCGCAGATACCGGAAGGTCTCCTTCTCCCCCCGATCCCGCAGCATCGCAAGGACATATTCCAGCTGCCGCAGGGTCTCGGGGTGCATCAGCAGATGCTCCCGGCTCTTTTCCAGATATTCCAGCTCGGAGCCAGGGTGATAGTTCTTTCCCTGGTAGGTCATGCAGGCCGCCCGGCGATCCATCACCATCTCCGCCAGATATTTTCTGGGCATCGCCACCGGCTCATACCGGTGGGTTTGGGGGTTCATATCCGTCCAGTATTCATAGTGGTGGCGGTTGCGGCCCTTGTGGTGCATCCAGGCCTCACTGTAGCCCTTCTCCTCCCGCTCGGCGGCGTTGGGGCTGCGGGTTCCCTGGTAATACCGGGCCCCCTGGAAAAACTCCGTGGGAGAATACTTGGAAAGGTCATGAGTCAGGCCCTGCCAGAAAAGGCCGATGCGGAAACACCCCACCAGCACCAGCCACCGGTGCTCCGTGATGGTGCGCAAATGCTTCCAGGCGTTCATGGCCATTATCCTTCCGAGACCACAATCTCCGACACCTTCAGGCCGGGATTGCGGCGGCAGGTGAAGTCGATGGCCCAGAAGCTGGAGAAGACCAGAAGGCTTCTGCCCCGGTAGTCCTCCAGCAGCTCGGCGTCGCTGCCCAGATTCAGGTCACTGAGCTCTCCGGGGTAGCTGTCGATGAGCCGGATTTCCTCATAGGGCAGCCCCTCCATCCGCAGGTCCACACCGTACTCATTCTTCATCCGGTACTGAAACACGTCAAATTGCAGCGTGCCCACCACGCCCACAATCACCTCTTCCATGCCGGAATTGGGGACCTTGAAAATCTGGATGGCGCCCTCCTGGGCAATCTGCTCCGTGCCCTTGACGAACTGCTTGCGCTTCATGGAGTCCTTGGCGGAGA
>CAZYWM010000019.1:0-23911 GCA_964651615.1 uncultured Oscillospiraceae bacterium
CAGCGGCGGGATATTTTAGACCATTTTTTCCTGCTTGATTTTGTGGTCAATGACGTGGCGGGAGGCCAGCTCCTTTTGGATTTCCTCCAGCGTGATGCCTTGCTGGGCCATGAGCACCATCACATGGTAGGCAAGGTCCGCAATTTCATAGACGGTTTCAGCCCGATCCTCCGCCTTGGCGGCGATGATGACCTCGGTGCATTCCTCGCCCACCTTTTTCAGAATCTTGTCCAGGCCCTTTTGGAACAGGTAAGTGGTGTAGGAGCCCTGGGGCAGGTCCCTTTTCCGGCCTTCCAGCAGAGCGTAGAGGCCCTGATAGGAAAATTCCTGCCGGGTTCCACTCTCAAATACCGGGTTGTGGAAGCAGCTGATTTCCCCGGTGTGGCAGGCGGGGCCGTCGGGCTCCACCTTGATTACGAGAGCGTCCTTGTCGCAGTCGGCGGTGATGGATACAATGTGCTGGTAATTGCCGCTGGTCTCCCCCTTGAGCCAAAGCGCCTGACGGGAACGGCTCCAAAAGCAGGTGAGCTCCCGCTCCATGGAGATGGCCAGACTCTCCCGGTTCATATAGGCCAGGGTCAGCACCTGCTTCGTGGCGGCGTCCACCACAATGGCCGGAATCAGGCCGTTGCTGTCAAATTTCAGTTCGTCGATGTTCAGCATGGTTTTATCTCCTTACAGATATGTTTGCCTTGGCCATGGCCTGCTTCAGGTCCTGGATTTTTACCGTTCCAAAATGGAAGATGGAGGCGGCGAGGCCGGCGTCCACCTTGGGATTGTGCTGAAACAAGGTGATAAAATCCTGAATGCTCCCCGCGCCTCCGGAGGCAATCACCGGAACGGAGACGGCGCTGCATACAGCGTCCAGCAGTTCCAGATCAAACCCGGCCTTCACCCCGTCAGTATCCATGGAATTGACCACCACTTCACCGGCGCCATTTTGAGTGCAGCGGCGAATCCAGTCGATTGCCTCCATGCCGGTGTTCTCCCGGCCGCCCCTGGCGAAAACCCGGAACACGCCGTCCACCCGCTTTATATCCACCGAGAGCACCACGCATTGGCTACCGTAGCGCTTGGCGGCTTCTTCGATGAGGCCGGGATTCCGGATGGCACCGGAGTTCACGCTGACCTTGTCAGCCCCGCATTCCAGTACCCGCTGGAAGTCCCCCAGGGAATTGATGCCGCCGCCCACGGTGAGGGGGATGAAGACCTTGGAGGCGGTTTCCTTCAATATCTCGGTGAACAGGGAACGGCCCTGTGCAGAGGCAGTGATGTCATAGAACACCAGCTCGTCCGCACCGCTGGCGGAATAGAACTCCGCCAGGGCCACCGGGGAGGACACATCCTTCAGATTCTCAAAATTCACGCCCTTTACCACCCGGTCGTTTCGGACATCCAGGCAGGGGATGATTCTCTTTGTAATCATTTTGCCACCTCAATCGCCTGGGCCAGATCAATGGCGCCGGTGTAGCAGGCCTTGCCGATGATGGCCCCGTGGAGCCCCAGACCGGCCAGCCGCCGGACATCCTCCATGCTGGAAACGCCGCCGGAGGCAATGATTTCCAGAGAAAAGCGCTTCGCCAGGTCTTGATAGAGCTCATGATTTGCTCCCTCCAGGGTACCGTCCCGGGAGATGTCGGTGCAGATGAGGGTTTGGATGCCGATGGATTCCAGCGTCCGGCAGAAGTCATAGGCGGTGAGGGAGGAGGTTTCCCGCCAGCCCTTGATGGCCACGAGGCCGCCCCGAATGTCCATGCCAACGGCGATCCGGCTTCCAAAATTCCGGGCGGCTTCCCGGAGAAAAGCGGGCTCCGTGACGGCGGCGGTGCCAAGAATCACCCGGTCAACACCGGCGGACAGATACCGCTGGATGGTTTCCAGGCTGCGAATGCCGCCACCCACCTGGCAGAACAGCCCGCCCCGCCGCTTGATCTCCAGAATGGTATCATAATTGGGGGTGGCGCCGTCCTTGGCTCCCTCCAAATCCACAATGTGCATGTGGGTGGCGCCGCATTTGGCGAATTTTCCCGCAAGAGAGGCCGGGTCGTCGCTGTAGACGGTCATCTGGCTGTAGTCCCCCTTGAACAGGCGGACGGCTTTGCCTTGGTATAAATCAATGGCAGGGTAGATCAGCATGGGCAATCCTCCAATTGGGCAAAGGCTCTCAGAATGTTCAGCCCCACGTTTCCGCTTTTTTCCGGGTGGAACTGGCAGCCGTAGACGTTTTCCTTCTGCACCGCGGCGGTGAGCGTTTGGCCGTACTCCGTATCGGCAATCACATAGCCGTCACACTGGGCGGCAAAGAAGGAATGGACAAAGTAGACAAAGTCTCCGTCCTGAATGTAACGAAAAAGGGGACTTTCCTTCCGAAGGCGCAGGGCGTTCCAGCCAATGTGGGGAATTTTCAGCGCCTCTGGAATGAAGCCCGCCATGGGAACCACGGTTCCGGGAATCAGGCCCAGCCCCCGGTGCTCTCCAAACTCATAGCTTTTCTCAAACAGCAGCTGCATCCCCAGACAAATCCCCAGAATGGGCTTGCCCCTTGCCGCCTCTTCCCGGATGAGCGCATCCAGTCCGGTGGAGCGGAGCTTGTCGGCGGCGTCCTGGAAGGCCCCCACACCAGGCAAAATCAGCTTGCCGGAGCGCCGGAGCGCCTGGGGGTCTCCGGTGACGGTGACTTCTTCGCCGATGGCGGCCAGACTGCATTTCAAAGAGAAGAGGTTTCCCACTCCATAGTCAACAATGGAAATCATTACAGCACTCCTTTGGTGGAGGGAATTTCATCGGCAAAACCAGGGTCGATGGCAACGGCTTTTTTCAGGGAGCGGGCCACAGACTTAAAGGCCCCCTCGATGATGTGGTGGGAGTTGGAGCCGGACAGCGCCCGGATGTGGAGGGTGCAACGTGACTCCCGGACGAAGCCAAGCCAAAATTCTTCCACCAGCTCAGTGTCGAAATCTCCCACCTTTTGCGCGGGGATGGGCAGCTCATAGCCCAGATAGCTTCGGCCAGACAGGTCCACAGCGGAGAGAATCAGCGCTTCATCCATGGGGAGCAGGGTATCTCCATAGCGGCAGATGCCCCGCTTGTCTCCCAGCGCCTGCAAAAAGGCGGTGCCCAGGGTGATGCCAATGTCCTCCACGGTGTGGTGGTAGTCCACCTGGGTGTCGCCGATGCAGCGCACGGTCAGGTCGAACCGGCCGTGGCGGGAGAACAGGGTAAGCATATGATCCAAGAATCCACAGCCGGTGGCGATTTCACTTTCTCCCGTGCCGTCTAGATTCAGAACAATGGAAACCTTCGTCTCAGCGGTATCTCGGTTGATTTTTGCACTTCTCATGGGTTTCCTCCGTAAATCAGTCAGAGCATCAGCGCTTCAATGGCCTGGAGCAGCTCTTCCATCTGCATCCGGTTTCCAATGGTGATGCGGTTGTAGTCTTTCAGCCGGGGAGTCTCAAAATGACGCACCAGAATGCCCTTGGCTTTTAAATCCAGGTAGAGCTTCTGCCCGGGATAACCCGGTAAGGCGGCGAAGACGAAGTTCCCCTTGGAATCCGTGACCCGGAAGCCCAGGTGGCGGAGCCGCTCCGTGACCCAGGTCCGGGTTTCGGTGATGGCGGCGCAGTTTGCCCGGAAATAAGCTTCATCCTTCAAGGCGCCAACACCGGCGGCCATGGTGGCGGAATTGATGTTATAGGGATTGGTGGAATATTTGATGGCGTTCAGATCGGCAATCAGCTCCCTGCATCCGATGCCGAACCCCAGCCGGGCGCCGGCCATGGAGCGGGATTTGGAAAAGGTCCTGGTTACGAGAAGATTGTCATACCTGTGAATCAGCGCTGCCGCGGTTTCCCCGCCGAAGTCCACATAGGCCTCGTCGATTACCACCACATTCTCCGGATTGGAGGCGGCGATTCGAGCAATGTCGGAAAGGGAAATGGTCAGCCCGGTGGGGGCGTTGGGATTGGCAATGAAAATGGTTTTGTGGATGCCCATGTAGTCCTGGACATTCAGGGAAAAGTCCTCTGCCAAGGGAATGGCCTCATAGGGAACCCCGTTCAAATCCGCAAAAACGGAGTAGAATCCATAGGTAATATCCGGAAAAGCGGCGGGATGGTTAGCGTCGCAAAAGGCCATGAAGGCAAAATTCAGAATCTCGTCGCTGCCGTTGGTAAAGAGAATCTCTTCTTCACAGATGCCCAGCTGCTGGCAGGCAATTGCTTTCAAGTCCCGGCATTCCGGGTCGGAATAGAGCTCGAAATGCTCCGCTGCCTTTGCCGCCATGGACACGGCCAGGGGAGAGGGGGGGAAGGGGGATTCGTTGGTGTTCAGCTTGATAAACTGCCTGTCCTTCGGCTGCTCCCCCGGCACATAGGGAACCAGAGAATTGTATTTTTCACTGAAAAAACGGCTCATGCTTCTTCCTCCTGGGTGCGGATAATTGCGCTTCTGGCGTGACCGGTGAGTCCCTCTGCCCGGGCAAAGAGGGCCACGTCCTGGGCCACCTCTGCCAGAGCCTCCCGGGTGAAATAGGTGTACTGCATTTTCTTGACGAAATCATCCACGCTGAGGGGACTGGAAAACCGGGCAGTGCCGCTGGTGGGCAGGGTGTGGTTGGGCCCTGCCAGGTAGTCTCCCAGGGCTTCCGGGCAGTTGCGGCCCAGGAAGATGGAGCCGGCATGGCGGATTTTGGAAAGATAGTCAAAGGGCTGCTCCACACACAGCTCCAGGTGCTCCGGGGCAATTTCGTTGGCAATGTCGATGGCCTGGTTCAGGTTGTCTGCTACAATGATCTTTCCATGATTGTCGATGGAGGCCCGGGCGATTTGACAGCGTTCCAGCTTGGGCAGCTGGACCTCCAGCTCTGCCTGCACAGCCAGGGCCAGCTCCATGGAGTCGGTGACAAGAACGGCGCTGGCCAGTTTGTCGTGTTCGGCCTGGGAGAGAAGGTCCGCGGCGGCGTGGCGGGGATTGGTCTTTCCGTCAGATACAATGAGGATTTCGCTGGGCCCGGCGATCATATCGATGGACACCATGCCATAGACCTGCTTTTTTGCCTCCGCCACAAAGGCATTGCCGGGGCCCACAATCTTATCCACTCTGGGAATGCTTTCAGTGCCGTAGGCCAGGGCGGCAATGGCCTGTGCTCCGCCGACCTTGTAAATTCGATCCACCCCTGCAATCCGGGCGGCGGCGAGAATCACCGGATTGACCTTCCCCTGGGCATTGGGAGGCGTGACCATCACCACTTCCTCCACCCCGGCGATCTTTGCCGGGAGGGCATCCATCAGCACCGTGGAGGGGTAGGCCGCCGTGCCTCCGGGGACGTACAGACCGGCCCGCTGGATGGGAATGATTTTCTGCCCCAGAATAACGCCGTCCTTGTCGTTCAGAATAAAGCTATTCCGCTTTTGACGGCTGTGAAATGCGGTGATATTGGCGGCGGCCTTCTTGAGAACCGAGAGGAATTCGGGCTTGACGGATTGAAGAGCCTCCTGAAATTCCTCCTGCGTAACTTGCAGACTGGTAAGGCTCGCCTTGTCAAATTTTTTGGTATATTCCAGCAGGGCTTCGTCGCCCCGGCGGCGGACATCCTGAAGGATTTCCGAGACGATGCCGGAAACATCGGCTGTGGGCTCCTTCCGGGCAAAGATTTCCGGCGCCTCGCCGTATCTGAATATCTGAATCATGTTCGTTCCTCCAACAGCTGCGCGGTACAGCGGACGAGATAGTCAATGGTTTCGTTTTTGAATTTATAGCTGGCCTTGTTGGCAATCAGCCGGGCGCTGATGGGCATGACCTCCTCCAATACGGTGAGGTTGTTCTCCCGCAGCGTGGCGCCGGTTTCCACAATGTCCACGATCACATCGGAAAGCCCTAAAATGGGAGCCAGCTCAATGGAGCCGTTCAGATGGATAATGTCAATGTCCCGGCCCTTAGAGCGGTAGTAGCTGCTGGCAATTCTGGAGAATTTGGTGGCTACCCGGAGGGTCCTGCCCGGGTCATCCCGAAAATCCTTTTTCGCGGCCACTGCCATGCGGCATGTCCCGATTCCCAAATCCAGCAGCTCGTAAATCTCCGGCTGGTATTCCAGCAGAATGTCCTTCCCGGCCACCCCCAGGTCGGCAGCCCCACGCTCCACATAGATGGAGACATCCGAGGGCTTCACCCAGAAGTAGCGTACCCCGGCATCCTCATTTTCAAAGATCAGCTTTCGCCCGGTCTCGTGAATGGAGGGGCAGGGGAAACCGGCCTCCTCGAAAATGGCCAACACCTTCTCGCCCAATCGGCCCTTGGGCAGGGCAATGTTCAGAAGCTCCATTTATGGTATCCTGCCTTTCTCCATAGTGATCAGCTTCCGGTAGCGTATCCCGGGGGGAATCTGCCGCTGGAGCAGGATGCTTTCGCCCGCGGCGGTGGCTTCCTTAGCCATGGCCTCGATCTCCGGAATGGAGCAGGCTTCGTCATAAATCAGCAGCGTGTCCACATCATAGTCCGTCCGGACAGGGGCGTATTGCTCCAAAATGTCCAGATACACCGCAAATCCGATGGCACCCGACCGGCGCTTCATTTTCTTCATCATGCTGTCGTACTGGCCTCCGGAGAGAATGGCGGCGGGGATGCCCTGGGCAAAGCCCTTGAACACAAAACCGCTGTAGTATTGAGGATCGCTGACGGCGCTGAAATCGATGCGGATCATGTCATGGTACTTTCCGGAATTCAGCGCACCGATAATTCTCAGAAACCGGGATAGCTCCTGTTCATCGGCGATTCCGGTGAGAAGGGACTGCACCACGGGAAGCACCTGCTCTGGAGTTCCATAAAGAGAGGCCAGGCGGCGCAGCAGATCGATGCCGGATTCCGGAATCCCCAGCTGGACACAGATGCTTTGAAGCTCGTGGAGGTTCTTTTCCCCGATGCAGCGGATGAGGCGCCGGTGCTCCTCCGGACGGATTCCGGTGCGGCGGATGGCGGAGGACAGCAGCCCCAGATGGGAAATCTCCAGAATGCAGCGCCTTCCGGTGCTGTTCAGGCTTTCGGCGGCCAGCTTCAGCACTTCATAGACGCAGTATTCGTCGATTTGACCCATGGCTTCCAGACCCATCTGCATGATCTCTTTGAAGCCCTGGGAGCCTTTGGAGACCCGGTAGACATTTTCGTTGTAATAGAGCTTCCGGATTCCCGGCTCGTCCCTGGTGTTTTTGACCATGGAGAGGGTCACGTCCGGTTTCAGAGCCATAAGCTTTCCGTCCACGTCCGTGAAGGTAATCACGGAATCGGAGATGAGAAAGTCCTTGTTCCGGGCGTAGAGATCGTACTCCTCGAATTTGTTCATCTTGTACCGGCAGTAGCCATAGCGGCTGTACAGGGACCGGAGAGAAGCGGCAAAGTCTTCAAGATTTGTCATGGGAATTCTCCTTGCGCTGCTGGCGGTTTTCAGCCCAAAGGGCGCTGAAGCGACCAGATTCTGTCTATCGATACTTTATCACGCTAAAGCGATAAAGTCAACGGTTTTTCACCTTTTTACAAAATACCATCATCTTGCTCAAGATTTTTCGGAAAAACAGGGCGGCTTTTGTACAGATGGGAGAGCTAAAACGATTTCAGTTAGACGGAATCGGGGAAAAGCCGTACTGCCATTACTTTTGACAGGTTGACTTGAGGGTAAAGTTTGATATAATGAAAAAAACGAAGAAAAGGGATCGATATTTCATGCAACCGAAGAAAACCACGGCCAGAGACATGACTCAGGGCTCCATTGTAAAACAGCTGATTCAGTTCTCTCTGCCGCTGATGCTGGGCAATGTGTTTCAAATGCTCTACAACACGGTGGACTCGGTGGTGGTGGGGAATTTTGTAGGCACCCAGGCGCTGGCGGCCGTGGGCTCCACCACCATGATTGTGAACATCATGGTGTTCTTTTTCAATGGCTTCGCCACCGGCGCCAGCGTGGTCATTGCCCGCCGGTTCGGCGCCCGGGATCAGCAGCAGCTCCACACCGCCGTCCAGACCACCATGGCGACCACTTTTGTGCTGGCTGTGTTCTTCACGGTGATTGGCCTGATCGGGGTGGAGCCCATGCTCCGCCTGATGGCAACGCCGGAGGATGTGTTCGGCGAGGCGGCCATCTATCTGCGCATTTACATCGCCGGTTTTTCCGGCCTGGTGATTTACAATATGTGCAGCGGCATTCTCCGCGCGGTGGGGGACACCACAAGACCGCTGTATTTCCTGATTCTCACCAGTGTGCTGAACATCGTGCTGGACCTGTTCTTTGTGTTGAAGCTTCACATGGGGATTGCCGGCGTGGCTTACGCCACCATCATTTCCCAGTTCGTTTCCGCCGGATTGACTCTTCTTTTGCTGAGCAGCACCCGGGACATCTACCGGCTGAACTGGAAGGGCCTGTCCATCAACACCCAGGTGCTGGGGCAGATTGTGGCGGTGGGACTGCCTGCTGCCATTCAGAGCGTCATTACCTCTTTCTCCAACGTGTTTGTCCAGTCCTATATCAATGCCTTTGGTTCCCAGTGCATGGCAGGCTGGAGCGCCTATAACAAGCTGGATCAGTTCATTCTGCTGCCCATGCAGAGCCTGGCTATGGCGGCAACCACCTTTGTCAGCCAGAATATTGGCGCGAATCAGCAGAAACGGGCAAGCAAGGGCACGGTGGCCTCGGTAAGCCTGTCTTTGGGGGTCACGGCGGTGATTATTTTGGCGGTCTGCATCTTTGCTGCCCCGGCGATTACGCTGTTTACCCCGGACGAGGCGGTGATTGAATTTGGCGTGCTTTTTGTCCGGACGAATTTCGTCTTCCTCCTCTTTAACTGTGTCAACCATGTGCTGGCCGGCGCCCTTCGGGGACGGGGGGATTCCACCGCTCCTATGGCAATTATGCTGATCACCTTCGTGGGGCTGCGGCAGATTTACCTGTTTGTGGTGACGCGCTTTGTGGCGAATACCCCGGCGTTGGTGGGCTTTGGATACCCTGTGGGCTGGATGGCCTGCTGCATCATTGAAGTGGCCTATTATTTCATCCGGTGGGGCAGAAAGAACCCCGCCGCCCCGGCGGACTGTTGGTAAGATTTCCTTTCCTCCATAAAATTGGCATCCCGTTTCCACCTTCCGGAAACGGGATGCCAATTTTATGCGGAGAATTCCTTCTCCACGCAGTATTGAAGAACGGAGTCGATCTGGGGGGAAATCCATTTGTCCCGGTGGTGCAGCAGCTGCTTCCAGATGCTCACCTGAATTTCCGTCACGTCCAGATAGACCAGCTTTCCGGCTTTCACTGCTTTCTCCGTGACGAAGTCCGGCAGGAAGGAAATGCCCACCCCCTGCTGCACCAGCTGGCAGATCAGGTGGGGGTTGCCGATTTCCAGCACGGGGATGATCTCTAGGGAGCGCTGGGCCAGCTGCTCATCCAGCTGGCGGCGGTAGCTCATGCCCTTTTCCGTGAGGATGAAGGGCTGCTTTACCACCTCCTCCGGGGAAATCCGCCCCAGCTTTCCCAGGGGGGAGTGGGAGGCGGCCACAAAATGGTGGGCAACCTGCTCCTCCCGGACGATCACATATTCCGTGTTGTAGATGTGGCTTTCCAGGGTGAGAATGGCGTCCACCTCGTTGTGGTCCAGCAGACGGAACATCTCCTCCGTCCCGGCGGCCACAATTTTCAGGCTGATTCCCGGATGCTCCTGGAGAAACTGCTGAAAATGATCCTCCAGAAGCGAATTGCACAGGGAGTCGGACATGGCCACCCGAATCCGGACGGAGCGGGCCCGGTCGGACTGGATGTTCTGCTTCAGCTCGGCGGTCATTTTCTGAACCTGCTGGGCGTAGGCCAGCACCTCCCGGCCCTTGTCGGTGAGGACAACGGTTCGGTTGATCCGCTCGAAGAGGGGAAATTCCAGCTCCTCTTCCAGCTGCCGAATCTGAAAGGAAATGGTGGACTGGGAGCAGCCCAGGGCCACACCGGCCTTGGTAAAGCTGCCAAGCTGGGCCACATGAATGAAGGTTGTCAGGTTTTTCAAATCCATGGCGTTTTCTCCGAAATTTCTATTTCCGCTTCCTGGTGTACAGCCTGGCCAGTCCGCCTTCGCTGGTTTCCCGGAAGCGGGTGCTCAGATTGATTCCGGTTTCGTGCATGGCACGGCACACCATGTCATAGCTGATGTTCCGGGAGCCGGTGAGAAAGTAGCTCAGGTTGCAGGCGTTCATGGCCCGCATGGCGGCCACGGCGTTGCGCTCGATGCAGGGAATCTGAACCAGACCGCAGATGGGGTCGCAGGTCAGGCCCAGATGGTGCTCCATGGCCACCTCGGCAGCGTATTCCACCTGGTCAAGATTCTGGTCGAACAGCTCGGCCAGAGCGGCGGCGGCCATGGAACAGGCGGTGCCGATCTCCGCCTGACAGCCGCACTCCGCACCGGAGATGGAGGCGTTGCTCTTGGTCAGATTTCCGATGATGCCCGCCGTGGCCAGCCCCCGGCAGATCTGCTCATCGGTGAAGCCTTTTGTCACCTGGACATATTTCAGCACCGCGGGGAGCACACCGCAGGCACCGCAGGTGGGAGCGGTGACGATGGTGCCGTTGTCGGCGTTCTGCTCCGCCACCGCATAGGCAAAGGCGGCAATTTGCTGAAATTCTTCCAGAGCGGGGATGGAGCTCTTGGGCTTCTGCTCATAGAGAAATTTTGCCTTTCGCTGGACGTTCAGCCCCCCGGGCAGCACCCCGGAGGCGGCAAGACCTTCGTCGATGGAGCGCTTCATCACCTGCCAGACCTCCATCAGGAAGTCCCAGATTTCCGGGCCCTCGTTCAGCTCCACATACTCGCTGAGGGTGTGAATGTAGCGCCATTTGCAGAAGTCGGCAATCTCGGCGAAGGAATGCTCAACATACACCTCTTCCTGATCGTCCTCTTTCTGGCCGGGGATGCGGATGTCGCCGCCGCCGATGGATTCCACCCGGCGCACGGCAATTTCCTGCCCCTGCTTCAAGGCGGCCAGGTCCATGGTGTTGGGATGGCTGTCCGGCAGGACGGCGTCTGAAAAAATAATTTCTGTGGGCAGGGGAGAGAGGGTTTCCCGAATGACCCGGTCGGTGCCATGTCCCACGCCGGTTTTGCTCAGAGAGCCGTAGAGCGTAACCCGGAAGGCGTCCGCCTGGGCATTTTCCGCCCGGAAGAGCCTGGCCGCCCGCTCCGGGCCCATGGTGTGGGAGGAACTGGGGCCTTTGCCAATTTTATATATTTCTCGAATGGATTTCATATCGCACCTCTGTATTTTGATTGGGGGGCTGTCGGCCGCACTTGCTTTTCATAATAGTATCACGGATGATGGGAAAGTGCAAGAGACGGTGTTGGAAGAATGGAGGCGGATTCGCTCTTTTCCCGGCAAAAAAGGGAGGCTTTCCCTTCCGCACCGGTGGAAACCTCTTGACAGATATGCTATAATAATCCGGAGAATTTGATTCTGACCCACCGGGTGGGTTCGCAATACGGGAGGAAAGAAAAATGGCCAACGAAAAGAAGGTAGAGCAGATCACCGACATGGAGGTGGACTTTGCCCAGTGGTTCACCGACGTGTGCAAAAAGGCACAGCTCATCGAGTATTCTTCCATCAAGGGAATATTCATCTATCGCCCCTATGGCTATGCCATCTGGGAGAATATGCAGAAGATTCTGGACGCTTCCTTCAAGAAGGTGGGCGTTGAGAATGTGTATATGCCCATGCTGATCCCGGAAAGCCTGCTCCAGCGGGAGAAGGATCACGTGGAGGGCTTTGCCCCGGAGTGCGCCTGGGTCACAATGGGCGGCAACGAAAAGCTGGAAGAGCGCTATGCGATCCGCCCCACCTCTGAGACGCTGTTCTGTGAGCACTTCGCCCAGATTATCCAGTCCCACCGGGATTTGCCTTTGAAATACAACCAGTGGTGCTCTGTGCTCCGCTGGGAGAAGACCAGCCGCCCCTTCCTGCGCCATCGGGAGTTTTTGTGGCAGGAGGGCCATACCATGCACGCCACCGCCGAGGAGGCCCAGGCGTTCACCAGACAGATGCTGAACATCTACGCCGACTTCTGCGAGAATGTGCTGGCTATGCCTGTGACCCGGGGCCAGAAGACCGATAAGGAGAAGTTCAACGGCGCGGAGGCTACCTATACCATCGAGTGCATGATGCACGATCGGAAGGCCCTGCAGGCCGGTACGTCCCACTACTTCGGCGATGGCTTCGCCAAAGCCTTTGACATTGCCTTTACCGACCGGAATAATCAGAGGGTGAACCCCTTCCAGACCTCCTGGGGCGTGTCCACCCGCCTGATTGGCGGCATCATCATGACCCACGGCGACAACAACGGCCTGGTGCTGCCTCCCAAGATCGCACCCATTCAGATTGTCATCCTCCCGGTGGCCCAGCATAAGCCCGGGGTTCTGGAAGCGGCTGCCAAGCTGAAGGAGCGGCTGGAAGCGGCCGGTTTCCGGGTGAAGCTGGATGATTCCGACAACTCCATGGGCTGGAAGTGCGCCGAGTATGAGATGAAGGGCGTGCCCCTGCGGGTGGAGTGCGGCCCCCGGGATTTGGAGAAGAACCAGTGCGTGCTGGTCCGCCGCACAGACCGGGAGAAGACTGTGGTCAGCCTGGACGAGCTGGAAACCGCCGCGGCCGAGCAGCTGGAGCTGGTGCATCGGGGCATGTTTGAAAAAGCTAAGAAGAATCTGGAAGACCATATCTACGAGGCCCACAGCCTGGAGGAGGCCAAGCAGCTCCAGGAGGAGAACGGCGGCTTTGTCAAGACCATGTGGTGCGGCGAGCTGGAGTGCGAGATGAAGATGAAGGAAGTGGCCGGAATGTCCTCCCGCTGCATCCCCTTCCAGCAGGAGCATCTGGGCGATACCTGCGCCTGCTGCGGCAAGCCCGCCAAGAAGATGATCTACTGGGGCGTTGCGTACTAAGCAGCCTCCCCAAATTCAATAGCATCACCCCCCGAAAGCGCCAGCTTTCGGGGGGCTTTGCTGTTGGGAGGCATTTTGAAAGCCAGACTCCTGCATTTTCTTGCGTGAAATCCTACAAAAACACAGAGGTATTCCAGTTATTCTTCTGTTGCATTTTCTGGTTTTGCAAGTTGCGGCGAAAAACTTGCAAAAAGTGATTGCATTCTGAAAAAACATCTGCTACAATTACCCCTGTAATGCGTGCTGGGAGTACATTTGTGTGCCCTGCGTGTAAATGTCCCTTCCTGCACAAAGAATTTATGGAATACAAAGGAGTACGATTTCCATGAGCTATGTTAATGAAGTGCTGGAGCGTGTGAAAAAGCAGAATCCCGATCAGCCCGAATTCATCCAGGCTGTGACCGAGGTGCTGGAGTCTCTTTCCGTGGTGATTGAAAAGAACGAGGATGCCTACCGCAAGAATGCCCTGCTGGAGCGGCTGACTACCCCCGAGCGGGCCATCATGTTCCGGGTGCCCTGGGTGGATGACAAGGGCCAGGTTCAGGTGAACAATGGCTACCGCATCCAGTTCAACAGCGCCATCGGCCCCTACAAGGGCGGCCTCCGGTTCCATCCTTCCGTGAACCTGAGCATTCTGAAGTTCCTGGGCTTTGAGCAGGTCTTCAAGAACTCTCTCACCGGCCTGCCCATCGGCGGCGGTAAGGGCGGCTCCGATTTTGACCCCAAGGGCAAGTCCGACCGGGAGGTCATGGCCTTCTGCCAGAGCTTCATGACAGAGCTTTGTAAGTACATCGGCGCCGACACCGACGTGCCCGCCGGTGACATTGGCGTGGGCGGCCGGGAGATCGGCTACCTGTTCGGCCAGTATAAGCGCATCCGCGACCTGTACGAGGGCGTCCTCACCGGCAAGGGCCTGAGCTATGGCGGCTCTCTGGCCCGTACCCAGGCCACGGGCTACGGCCTGCTGTACCTGACGGACGAGATGCTCCGCTGCAACGGCAAGAGCCTGAAGGGGAAGACCGTGGTGATCTCCGGCGCGGGCAACGTTGCCACCTACGCCATTGAGAAGGCCTGGCAGCTGGGCGCCAAGCCTGTGACCTGCTCCGATTCCACCGGCTGGATTTACGATCCCGACGGCATCGATGTGGCCACCCTGATCGAGGTGAAGCAGGTAAAGCGGGCCCGGCTCACCGAATACGCCAAGGCACGGCCCAATTCCGTCTACCATGAGGGCAAGGGCGTCTGGAGCACCAAGTGCGATGTGGCCCTGCCCTGCGCCACCCAGAATGAGCTGACCCTGGAGGATGCCAAGCTGCTGGTGGCGAACGGCTGCTTCGCCGTGGCCGAGGGCGCCAACATGCCCACCACCCTGAATGCCACCAAGTACCTCCAGGACAGCGGCATCCTGTTCTGCCCCGGCAAGGCCTCCAACGCCGGCGGCGTGGCCACCTCCGCTTTGGAGATGAGCCAGAACTCCCAGCGGCTCAGCTGGACCTTTGAAGAGGTGGATGCCAAGCTGAAGGACATCATGGTGAATATCTTCCACAACATCGACGATGCCTCTAAGGCCTTTGGCATGGAGGGCAATTACGTGGCTGGCGCCAACATTGCAGGCTTCCTGAAGGTGGCCGACGCCATGAACGCCCAGGGAATTGTTTAATCCATTCTGGATGCATCAAAGCAAGGCTTAAAAAGCCGTCCTAACAAATTGCAGTAAAAGCGGCTGGATTACCAGAGATGGTAGTCCAGCCCTGCTTTTTCGCTTTTAGAAAAGTTATTTCGGGCCTTGTATTTTGCGCTGTTATATGATAGGATGAAACCGAAAACTGCTGAGGGGGGAAGAACATGTTTCCTTTATTTGGAAAAAAAGAAATGAATGTTGATGCGGCCAAGTCTTTCTGGGTGTGGTTTATGGAGAAGGAGGATTGGATCATCAATTGCCTTGCCAATCATGATTCGTCTTTTGTGTGGGCAATTGACGAAAGATTAAAGCCGGTATTCCCTTATTTCAAAGGAGAACTTGAATTCCAGCTTGGATACAACGATGGGGTTGGAGAGTTTTTCTTCTATCACTTTGGAAAAAAAGACCTGCTTCGAGATGGGGAAGCTTTTGGAAAGATGATGCCTGCGGAAGCAGCGAAGAAATGGCACTTTATTCTTGAAAAATAAACAGTTAAATTTCAATCCGGCAGACAGATGCAAGACTGCGCATCTATACGGGATAACCCTGTAGATGTGCGCGATAGAGATAAAAGGCGTGACCGATCGGTCACGCCTTTTGCATATTTTTTCGCACGTTTCTCACCGCAGCGGGCATTGGGACAGCTGTACATTTTCCGCCAGCTTGTGGAATCCGTTTGCCCGGAGGAACTCGCTCAAAACATCAATGGGCTGGTTGGACCTGGGGGCCACAATCACGCCGTCGAAAACGCTTTCTATGGGGATGCCCTCAAAGCGGCAGAGTTTGTCCAGGTTCACTTTCAGTACCTTTTTGATCTGGTGATCCGTAAACTCAAACTCCGTCCGGAAGAAGCCCTTGGCTTCATCCAGGCCCACAAGCTCCGACAGGATAATCAGACGGATTTCCGACTCGGAGGAAAAGGACAGATGCTTGTAGTTTGCCGCTGTCGCCACCACATTGTCCGTCCAGGCGTCTTCACTGCGAAATTCTCCCCATTTCCCCTCGGACAGGTAGGCGGTTATGATTTCGTAGTGCTTGTGTCTGCGAATGTCATTGTCGTAGGATACCTTGTTCAGATACCCCAGATGGGAATGGAACAGCTGAGTCAGCTTGCTGGTGTCCATCACAATACACACGCCGGATGCCATGTCGGCGTAGCGTTCCCACTGGGCGGCATCGTCCGGGCGGGAGGAAAAGCACATGGCATAGGGAAAACGCTCAGCGGCCTTCCGGTCGATCTGCGCCCAGATATGGTCTATTTCCCCTTTCTTTTCGGGGTAATCCTCTGATACGGCCGCCCTGAGGGAATCCGTAAATTCCCGCAGCTCCATTTTATCGTTCATGGATACGGTATTGCCGAACCACAATTCCTTGTTTTTGATGATTCCGAAAAAAGAACGCAAAGAGGTGTAGTGGTACAGCTGCTGGCCGTACTGCATTGCTTCGTTCTGACCATGGTCGGTGCGAATCTTGATGAAAGAATCATCCACCGGATGAAAGTCAATGTGCGGGTTTAAATTCGCTGCTTTTGCCATGGCGTACCCCTCTTCGTGTGTCAATCGTTACCAGTATTATACTTCATTTTTCACCCAAAAACAATACGGAATTTCCGGCGGTTCCCCTTCTGTCAGTGAATTACTTCATAGCGCACTCTGAGGTACGAGCCCTCCAAAACGGTGCATTCCCGCAATTTCAGCACCCCCAATTGCGACAATTCGCTTTCGTCCAGCAGGGATTTTCCGTCAATTAAGGTGGAGGTGTCTTTGCCGCCGATCAGTACAGGGGCCACCACAATATCCACGTAATCAAGGAGCTTTTCACGAAGAAACAGGCCGTTTAATGTGCCGCCGGTTTGGATGGTGATTCTCTCGCAGCCGTATTCTGATTTGAGGACTTCAAGGGCGCTTTTCAGAGACAGCTCATGCTGATAGATGATGTGCAGATTCTCTTCTTCCAGCCCAAACGCGGGATGGTTTTCGTTGGATGTAATCAGCACAAACTGCTTTGATAACGCGCAGAAGTAGCGGATGCCCTGCTCCTGCAAATGGCTGTTGTCGATCACCACAAAGGAGACGGGGCCTTTTTCTGGCAGAGCGGCCGTGTTGACCCCCATTTTGGCCTGTACTCTCCCGGAATTCAGGGACCACAAATCCGTTGTCTGCTCAATTTCATAATATTGGTGCAGTCCTTCTTTCACTCCCACAATTTTCGGGAAGTCCTTATCCACGTCCAAATTGTCCGATGCGCCGGTGCTGATTTTGCCGTCAACGGACATCAGCATAAAAAGTGTTGTAATGGGTCTTTCCATCTCGTCCTCCCGCTTTTCTTAGCTTTCCTGCTTTTTCTGAGCAATGGCGTTGGTATCCGTATCGTTGCGGAACACCACAAATTTGTCATACAGATATTCCGTGACAAAATTGCAGACCATGTTGATGACCGTGACCAGGTATTCATTCCAGCCCAAACCCACCAGGGTTTTCTCCACCCAGGTGGAGACAGGGGTGAACGCGCAGTAGAACAGGGCCACCAGCACCATGGCCTTCGGCACGTTCCCGGCGGACTGGAAGGTGTAGCGCCGGTTGAAGGTGAAGTTCCACAGCACCGAGAGCACCAGGGCAATCAGGTAGCTGATGTGCTCCGGCAGCGGGGTGAGCTCATTGAGCAGGGTGAAGGATACAATCTGAATGATTCCCGCGCTGATGGAGAACAGGGTGAATTTAATGGCCCGGAGTGTTTCTTTGTTCATTGATGATCGTTCCTTTCTCATCTGATTCGGGGGAGAATGTCCTCCCGGATGGTTTTGACCAGCGTGTCCAGCTCCTCCTGGGTGGTATCCCTGCACAGACTGACCCGGAAGGCGCAGTCGATGATCTCCGGGGCTATCCCCATGGCGGTGAGCACATGACTGCGGTGCCCCTTGGCGCAGGCACTTCCGGCGGAGACGCAGATGCCCCGATCTTGTAAAATGTTGATGGAATTCTGGGTGGGCACGCCGGGAATGGAGACGGAGAGAATGTGGGGCGCTTCGTGGGCTCCATTGATCATGACCCCCGGAAGGGAGGAAAGCCTTTCAACCAGGTACGCGATCAGCGCCTTTTCCCGGGCGGCGTCCTCCCGGAAGGTTCTGCCTCCCACCTCGGCGGCGGCGGCAAAGCCGAAGATGGCGGGAGTCCCCTCGGTTCCGCTGCGGTAGCCCGCCTCCTGGCCGCCTCCCAGCAGCAGGGGAGGGAAGGATTTCAGCCGGGGGGAGATATACAGCGCTCCCGCCCCCTTGGGGCCGTGGATTTTGTGGGAGGAAACGCTGATAAGATCCGCCCCCAGGTTTTTAGCCTGAAAAGGAACCTTCAAAAAGCCCTGCACCGCGTCCGTGTGGAAAATGGCATCGGGGCAGAGCTTGTGGGTCAGCTTCGCCATCTGGCCGATGGGCATCGCGGCGCCCACCTCGTTGTTGACCATCATGATGGAAACCAGGATGGTGTCCGATCGAAGGGCGGCCCGGAGGCTTTCCGCAGAGATACGTCCCAGCTCGTCTGGCCGGAGGTAGGTTACATCATAGCCCTGGGCTTCCAGCTCCTTCATGCAGTTTAGAATGGCGTGATGCTCCGTGGCGGTGGTGATAATGTGATTGCCCCGCTTGCCCATCCGCTTCACGGTGCCGAAAATGGCCCAATTGTCCGCCTCGGTGCCCCCGGAGGTAAAGAATACCCGGTCCGGTTCTGCCCCCAGGGCGGCGGCCACCTGGCTTCGGGCAGAGCGAAGCTGCCGGGCGGCGTCGATGCCGAAATTGTAGAGAGCGCTGGGGTTCCCCCAATCCTGGGACAGGGCTTTTGTCATGGCCTCCACCGCCTGAACGCAGGGCTTGGTGGTGGCGGAATTGTCAAGATAAATCATGATAGCAATCTCATCCTTTTTCTGCTTGATCGACTTCTGTGAAGAAATAGGCCAGAGTAGTTACCAGCTTATGGGATTCCAGAAGTTCGCGCACCTGAGCGGGGGTCATCCACTTGACCTGGGCCACTTCGTCCGTGGTGGCGTTTTCGAGGGACACATCTCCGTCGTAGGAGAAACGCCATACATCCAAAAGGTCGTCCGTGCGCAAATAAGAGCGGACAAGATTCCCATTGGAGGGGTCCAGATCAATCCCCACCTCCTCCTTAACCTCCCGGATGGCGCCCTCCAGACTGTTTTCCCCGGTAATCACAGAGCCGCCGACGCATTCCCACATCAGAGGACAGGTTGGCCGGCTGGCCGACCGCTGGGAGATCAGATATTCCCCTTTCACGTTCTGAATCCAGACATGTACAACAAGGTGATAATAGCCCGCCGGAACCTTCTCCCCACGGACGTGGGTTTTGCCGGTAGGCGTTCGGTTCTCGGTATAAAGATCCCATAATTCCATTTCCCAATCTCCTGCTTTCCTCATTTTCCCACGCAGAACCGCTCAAAAATTCTGGCGGTAATGTCCTCCCGGACAGTGGCCCCGGTGACTTCACCCATGGCTTCCATGGCGGCCTCCACATCCATGAGCACGGCGTCCGGTGTCTGCCCCAGCTGCAAGCCCTTCAGGCTTTCCAGCATGGATTCGTAAGCCCGGCGGCAGGCGTCGAATTGCCGGGCATTGGTGAGGATGGAGCCGTCGCAGGGCAGAGCCCCCGCAAACATCTCGTCCAATACATCCGCCAGCTTACTAAGCCCATCCTTTTGGGTGAGGGAGGTCTCCAGAACGGTGGTAAAGGGCAGGTCGCTGGGCTGAACCACACTGCCCAGGTCCGATTTGTTAATCAGGGCAATGGAGTTGGGAACCTCCAGGCACAGGCTGATGATTTCCTGATCCTCCTGGGTCAGCGGCTGGGAGCCGTCGCAGAGGAAAATTGCCAAATCCGCCTCTTCCAACGCCTTCTTTGACCGCTCCACGCCCATGGCCTCCACGGTGTCCAGCGTTTCCCGGATTCCGGCGGTATCGATGAGCCGCAGCCGGGTGGAACCCACCATCACCGATTCCTCCACGGTGTCCCTGGTGGTGCCGGGAATATCGGTGACGATGGCGCGGTCGAATCCCGCCAGGGTGTTGAGCAGACTGGATTTTCCCACATTGGGCTTTCCTACAATGGCGGCGGCCACCCCCTGGCGGAGAATCCGGCCCTGGCCGTAGGAGCGCAGCAGCTGATAAAGCGCCTTGGCGGCGGAGCGGAGGGTGGCGGCGTAATCCTGCAGGCCGAAATCCGCAATGTCCTCATCGGGGTAGTCCAGCACCGCGTGGAAATGGCTGCACAGGTCGGTAAGCGCGTCGTAGATGGGGGCAAGCTTTTTTTGCAGAACGCCCCCCACCTGACCGGCGGCATTGGCAGCGGCATCGGCGGTGTCCGCTTCAATCAGATCGATCACGGCCTCCGCCTGGGTCAAATCCAGCTTGCCGTTCAGGAAGGCCCGCTTGGTGAATTCTCCCCGCTGGGCGGGCCTTGCCCCGGCGCGATAGAGGGCGTCCAGCCCCGCCGCCAGCACGGCGGGGGAGCCGTGACAGTGGAATTCCACCGTGTCTTCTCCGGTGTAGCTGTGGGGCGCCCGGCTGCAAACGGCCATGCACTGGTCGATGATCCGCCCCTGGCTGTCCTTCAGGGAGCCCATAACCAGCTTCCGGTTGGGAACCTGGGAGAGGGGAGCGCCCTGGGGAATGAAAACCTCCCCGGCGACGGTGATACATCCGTCCCCGGACATCCGAATGATGCCAATCGCACAGACCTGACGGCCGGTGGATATGGCGGCAATGACTTTTGACATAGAATTACCTCAAATTGAATTCAAAAACTGGAAGGGGTCGCCGTCACCGGCGATAAAGTGCATCAGCATATAGGCGCACATGATGGCTACGTTTTCCTCTCGCAGAATCCGGCGACACTCTTCTTTGTCAGCCAGCACCACCTGGATTTCCTCGGTGGCTTCCTCGTGGCAGCTGGTAGGCTCGCCGGAACAGCGGCCAAACACGGTGCCGCAGCTCTCGTCGGTCATGCCCACGGTGGTGAAAAAGGGACGGCCATAGCTGCCGCAGGGGACAGGGGTCAGGGTCAGACCGGTTTCCTCGTACATTTCCCGGATGGCGGCCTGCTCCATATTTTCCCCCGGCTCCACCAATCCGGCGGGAAATTCATAAACAAAGGCGCCGATGGGATACCGGTACTGACGCACCAGGACCACCTTGTCCTGATATAGACTATAAATAACCACCCCATCGGGGGGATTTTTTCCGGTCAGCGCTTTCAGGGAGCTTTGATCCGGATTCCGGGAGACCATGTAATAGGGGCTGACGCTTCCGTCCCGGTGAACGGCTTCCAGCTCATAGAAGCTTAAAAACCGGCTTCCGACTTTTTTGACAATGGTTCCAATTTTGCTCATACTGCTGCCTCCGGTTCGAGAATACACGTACTATACCATTTTATACGAGAAAATGCAATCCTTTCCGTATAGCTCTGATGTTTTCTGGGGATAATGGAACTTGCGGTAATGAACCGGCGAAAGGAGGAGCCATGGCCCATTTTCTCATTGATTCTGACATTCGTGCCCTGTTTGGCGGCGCGGGGGATTTTACGGTGCGGGAGCTTTCCTGCTGCGGCTTTACCCTGTATGCCTACGCCATCGATGGGCTGACCTCCGGGGGGGATACCTCTGAATATGTATTCAAGCCTCTTGTGGAGCACTTGACCGGGGAGACCATCCAAATTCTCTATGATCGTGCTCTCCGGGGCGGCGTGTATAACAGCGTGGCTCAGCCCTGTAAGGACTTGAACGATGTGGCGATGAAGCTGGTCAATGGCTTCTGCGTCATCCTTTTTCCCGGGGCGGGGGCAATCGCCTTCGAGGTCAAAACCGGGGAGAAGCGGGGACCCTCCGCGCCGGAGGTGGAGAACACGGTCAAGGGGGCCAAGGATGGGCTGGTGGAAACCATCCGCACCAACACCAGCCTGATCCGCCGCCATCTGCGTACACCGGACCTGCGGCTGGATGAGCTAACCGTCGGCCGCCGGAGCCTGACCAATGTGACGGTTGCCTGGATTCAGGGCATCACCGCCCCGGAACTGGTGGAACGGATGAAAAAGCGTTTGAACTCCATTGATGTGGACGCGCTCATCACACCGGGAGCGGTGGAGGAGTATGTAACCGGCTCCCGGGCCACCGCCTTTCCGCTGCTCCAATACACGGAGCGGGCGGATACCTTCTGCCTGGGGCTGCTGGACGGCCGGGTGGGTCTGCTGGTGGACGGGCTACCTCTGGGGTATCTGGCCCCGGTGGATTTGGAATACCTGATGGAGAGCACGGAGGATTTGAGCCGGGATTATGTGACGGCCTCCTGCATCCGGGTCCTGCGGTACTGCGCTCTGGTTTTCAGCCTTTTGCTTCCGGGCTTCTACATTGCCCTGACCACATTTCATCAGCAGATGATTCCGCTGCCCTTGCTCCGGGCCATGATCGAAAGCAAGAAAAATGTGCCCTTTCCCTCGGCGCTGGAGGTGCTGGGGCTGCTGATTGCCTTTGAATTGCTCCAGGAAACCGGAATTCATCTTCCCCAGGCGGTGGGGCAGTCCGTCTCCACCGTGGGCGGAATTGTGGTGGGCACGGCGGCGGTGGAGGCCGGATTCATCTCCCCGGCGGCGCTGATTGTGGTCAGCGTTGCGGGGATATGCGGTTTCGTGCTTCCAAACCGGGACATGGCGGAGGCAGTCCGGGTTTGGCGGTTTGGACTGGGCGCCCTGGGGGCCTTTGCGGGGCTTTTTGGAGTGACAATGGGGCTCATTGCGCTTGCCGTCCACCTGGGAGGCTTGACCAGTCTGGATATTCCCTATTTGGCTCCCTTCCACACCAGCGAGCATAACGGAATTATGCGCGTGAGGATGAAGAATAATCTCTTTCGGAAAGAACGGCTGAATCCCCAGGACAGGAGAAGACAGGGATGAAAAAATGGTTGATTATGGTTCTGGCGCTGCTGGCCTTTGCGGTGCTGCCCACGTCGGGAACGGAGCTGGGGGAACTCCATCCGGTTTCCCTTCTGATGGTTCGATCCCGGGGGAAGCAGATTCAGCTTTACACGGATACCCTGGATCGGGGAGAGGGGGAGACCCTGGATGCGGCGCTGAAAAATCTGGAGGACACCACGCCGGGGCATCTTTTTCTGGATACGGTGGAATACCTGATTTTGACAGAGCGAACCAAATATCTGATTCCCCAGTTGAAGCAGCTGCTGCGCCCGGGAGTTGCGGTCTGCATTGGGGAGGAGGAACTGGATGTGCAGGCTTTGCCGGAATATTTGAAGACCCATGCCCCGCAGACAAGTCTGCGGGATGCGGATGAGAAGACCCCGCTGCAAAAGCTGAGCAATTCGGAGGAGAGGTTTTTCCTTGAAAAATGACAAAGCGGAAATACCGTTTCAAATAATGGCTCTGACCATTCCGGCGGCGGAGGCGGCCGTGGGGAAGAACTGGCTGCCTACCTTGATCCTTGCGCTGGCATCCTTTCTCCTGTGCAGCTGGATGAGCGTCCGGGAGAGCCCGGACTGGAAATGGCTCCATGTGTTGCGAAGTGTGACTCTTGTGCTGATTCTGTCCTGGGGGCTGGATTGGACCCATCAATGCTGGCCTGGAAGCGGCGCGTCCTTCGTCGTCCCTGGGGTGCTGACGCTTCTGGCAATCTATGCGGTGTGGAAGAAAAGCGGCGCCAGCGCCTGCTCCATCCTTCGATATGGGATGTATTTGATTTTGCTGATTCTGGGAATCCTGGGCCTGTCCCAGGTGAAGCTGGCGGATTTGCGGCCAACTGCCCAGTTCCCGGATATGAATCTGGCGGTGATCCTGCTCTTGCCGGTGCTGGGAAGGAAGAACGGAAAATGGAAGTACAGCACGGCTGGGATCGTGGCGGTGGCAGCGTCGATTTTAACAGTGGGAAGCGCATCTCTATATGATTACAGCCGCGGACTGTCCATGTCCGGCGTCACAGAACATATGGAAAGCCTGGCTGCCTGCTCGATTACAGTGGGATACTTCGCGTTTGTCTGCTACCTGCTCGATGGCGTTGCCCAGGAGTGGGAGAAGCCGTGGACCATCCTGATTGCGGGAATTGCGGCCTATGGCATTTACCTGACAGGCCTGACAATCCGTGCCGAGGCATATGCCGCTCTCATCCTGGCCTTGTGGGTGATCATTCCGGCTTTTGGAGCTGTGAAGAAAAATATGAAGAAAAAGGAAAAAAGAGCTTGACAAAAGGGAGCGGGGGTGGTAGTATATGGAAGCTGTCT
>CAZYWM010000020.1:0-22435 GCA_964651615.1 uncultured Oscillospiraceae bacterium
AAATTCCGGCAGGATTTTCTGTTTGTGTGTAGTATTATCCGAAGCTACCCTTTCAGATAATAGATAAGAGATAACAGATAATAGAGAATAGTACAGAAACGCCACGCACTGCGGCAGAAAATCTATTATCTATTCGCTATTATCCATTATCTCTTATCTGAGCCCCGAAGGGGCGTTTCTGGTGCGAGAGAGGGGACTCGAACCCCCACGGCGTAACCACACGCACCTCAAACGTGCTTGTCTACCATTCCAACACTCTCGCAGTTGCCAGAGTATTATAACCGCTGGGGGAAATTTTGTCAACCTCTTTTTCAGAAAAAGGTGAAAAACGCAAGCCATTACAGCAGGCTTCTTCTCTTCCAGATGCGGCTGAGCTCCCACAGTCCGAGGGCGGCGCCCAGGGGCCAGCGCAGATACCACAGGTCCGGAGCGGCGTAAAAAAGGATCACCCCCAGCACCATCAGGGCGCTGTACTTTCCAAGGGTGGACAGCGGGAAGGGATACTCCCTTCCTCCCAGCACCAGGCGGGAATAGCATTCGTGAATCGCAAGCTGCAATCCATGGGACAGCAGGGTCGCTACCGCGGCGCCAATCATCCCGAACCGGAGAATGAACACATAGTTCAGCGCCAAATTTGCCAGCGCGGAGACGATGGTTGCCCCAGCTACCACCCCGGTTTTTTTATGAAACAGCTCAAAATTGACCGGGAAGGTGCACAGTGCGTTCAGATAATAGCTGCCGGTGAAGATGGGGATCAGCACCAATCCCGGCCAGAAATCCCGGTCGGCGTAGACGTGGTATACCTCCCGCACCAGCAGCACGAAGCCCACGGAAAGCACCGTGAAAAGCTCCAGAAAATGCTCCCCCTGCCGGGCAACCTGCTCCCGGTTTTTCCGCTTCATGTCGTCAAAGAAAAAGGGCACCCAGCTGTTATTCAGCGCGCCATAGATGGTGAACATAATGCCAGAAAGGTTAAACGCCAGGCTGTAAATTCCCGAATCCCCCGCTGCTGTCATCTGCTTGAGCATCAGAATATCGCTGCTGCCCAGAATGTTATAGGCCAGGTTCTGGAACACCAGGGGGCATCCCAGCATCAAGCAGAACTTCCAGTATCTGGCGCTGAAAAATCGCTTTCCTCTGGCAAGAATCCAGACGCACCCCACCAGGGCCACCAGGGCATAAACCAGCGCATTGCCCAGAATCCGTCCCAAATACCGCTGCTCCTGGGGGAAATTCAGCACCAAAACCAGTGCCGTCCCCATAGAAGCCACCGCCATGAATACGCTGAGCAGCATATTTCTGTCGGCCTGGAATTCATAGGTAAATTTGCTGCTGAGGAAATTCACCCCAAAGGTCCCGAAGGCCTGGGCCAGCAGCAGCGCCAGCAGCCAGCGCTCCATTTTCAGCGCCCAGGAAATGGGCCCCGCCAGCAGCGCAATCAACACACCGCCAATGGCAAAGGACAGCATGGACAGGCACATCACCGAGGACTGGTAGGCCCGCTGCTCCTCCTCCGGGAACTCCACCCGGGCATTGGCAATGGTGACGCCGGTTTGCAGGGACAGCACCGTGGACAGCACATTGGCCCAGATGGAAAAGGAGGAGAGATTGCCATACCCCTCTGTGCTCAGCAAGCGGGAAAACAGAGGCGCGGAAATGAAGGAGATGCCTTGCAGCAGCAAAATGCTTAAAAAATTGAAAAGCGCAATGCGGTTGATACTTTTTTTCATGGCTTTTTTCTCAATTTCTTCAAAAAGCGCCCGGTCTTCACCGCTGCGGGATACAGTCCAAAGGCAGTCAGCGTCAGCACCAGCCGCTTATAGGGACCGAACCGGTCATAGCTTACGGCAAATCCGATCTGACGGCGCAGCGAGCGCAGGAGCTCGGTGTATTCCCTGGCGAATTTCTCCCGGATAGCTCGGTCCTCCAGCGCCAAGTCCTGCGCCACACACAGCTGAGACTCAACCAGCAGATACCGGGCATCCGGCTCCAATTCCGGATAATTTTTCTGAATGTCCTCATAGACCATAGCGGCATTTTCGGACATATGGAATGATTTCTCCGAAAAGGAGGCTGTTGTAATGCTCTTCTCCCGGTGGACATAATGATAAGCAGGCTTCGGAAGCATGGCCGCTTTTTCAGAAAGAAGCACCACCCGATAGATGGTCGGCACATCCTCCACTACCCGGCCCACAGGGAAACGGATATTGTGGAAAATCTCCCGATGAAACAGCTTGTCGCAGGCAGAGGAATCCAGACCATCCCACCGGAAAATCCGGCGAACCACCTCCGTCCCGGGAAGGGCCTCCTCCCGCTGGGGACACAGTCCGACAGAAAGCTCACCCGTTGCGTCATTTTCGTCGTACCGCCCGGCGCAGACAATTTTTACCCCATATTTTTCCATCAAGGACAGCATTGCCTCATACATATCCGGTTCAATCCAGTCGTCGCCGTCCACGAAGGCCAGGTACTCCCCCCCGGCAACCTGAATTCCCGCATTCCGGGCATCGCTGAGTCCGCCGTTTTCTTTATGAATCACCCGAATCCGGCTGTCCTTCTCCGCAAATTCGTCACAGATGGCGCCGCTTCCATCAGGGGAACCGTCATCCACCAGAATAATCTCCAAATGGCGGTAGGTCTGATTCAGGATGGATTCCACGCATTTGGACAAATACCGCTCCACCCTGTAGATGGGCACAATCACGCTGATCAGGGGCGTTTGTTCCATTTGTCTATTCCTTCCCGGCAATTTCACGGTATGTACTGAGCAGGGCTTCCATATTCTTCTCCGGGTCATGGGTCTGCCGGGCATGGCTGCTGGCCCGCCGGCCCATCTGCTCCGCCTTATCCTGCTGGCGAAAAACCTCCATGATGTAGTAGGCCAGCATATAGGGAGCGGTGGACTGATAGACGTACCCCTCCCCCGGGTGCAGCAGATTGGAAACGCCACCCACATCCGCTGCCACACAAGGCACCCCCAGCAGCATGGCCTCCCCCAGTGAGTTGGGAGAATTCTCAATGGTGGAGGGCATGACAAACACATTGGCCTCCAAAAACGCCGCCTTCATCTGTTCGGCGCTCAGGGTTCCCAGGAATGTGATTTTATCCGTCAGCCCTCTTTCCCTGCAAAAGCGCTCCATGTACCCGCAATAATACTCCTGACGAATCCGCTGCTCCAAATTGGCAGGGAAGATACTCTGTCCCGGAACGCATATGGTGGCATCCGGGAATTCCGTCAGAACGGTCTCAAAGGCCTCCAGCAGATAATGAAATCCCTTCAGGGGATATAGGCAGCTGGAAATAAAGATGCGGTGCTTCTTGCAGTCATGATACCGCCAAATTCCCTGGTAAAAGCATTGACGCAGGGTTTCGTTGCAGAAATGGTAGACCACATTTGGGTTATACTGTTGCGTAATGGCCCTGTCCCAATCCGTTCTGCCGATAACATGGCAGGTACGTTCCAGCGCTACCCGTTCCAGCTTTCCCCGGAGTTCAAATTTATGCTGCTGCCGCAGAACATTGTCCTGCCTGAGAAAGTCCCGAAAGGAGCTGCGACGACACACCCAATGGGGAAGTCCCTCGCAATAGTGCCTTGCGTAGATGCCGCAGAGCCCCTGAATGCTGATGACCGTCCGTTTCTCCATACCCGCATTTTTTGCCGCGTTGACCATAGCCAGACTGTGGCCATATTCCGTACCCCAGATATGGATAACGTCGGGTGAAAACGCTTCCAGCTCCCGTGTAAACCATTCTTCCAGTCTGGAAGAATAGACATATGCCTTTCCCTCCCGGAACAGCGCATAAGACGTCCGCTGATCCAGTTGGCCGCTTCCTTCCTGGCCAGGGCAAAGCAACCGCAGCGTTGTATTCTCTCGTTGCCGAATGTCCGACAAAACATGCTCCACCCACAGTGCCCCGCCTGTTCTGCCGTCCAGTTTTTCCCGAACGGGTCCGGGGATCATACTGCATAGCCAAATTACCTTCATGATCGGTTCCCTTCCAGCTATGATTTCCGGTTAAAGGCCTGGAAATCACAGCCAATCACACATTTTGTACTCTTAATTGTATCATACCGCGGCGCAGAGGGCAAGAGCTTTTTCCTATTCTGGCCGTCTCATCCGGGGTTGCAATCTTTTCGTGCAGTAGATATAATAGAAGCATATTCTGCCTGGGGAATCAGCAAAGGAGGACATCATGGCCAAATTTACCATTGTAACAATTTGCCTGAATGCGGGAAATGATTTGTTGGAGACCGTTCAAAACACATTAGGGCAGTCCTATGAGGATTTTGAGATAATCGTAAAAGACGGTTTTTCCAAAGACGGAAGTATTGAACGGCTCCCCAAGGATGACCGGCTTCGGTTGATTCAAAAAAAGGATTCCGGCATCTATGATGCCATGAATCAGGCAATCGAAGCCGCTTCCGGAGAGTACATCATTTTTATGAACAGCGGCGACCAGTTCCATGAAAGCACCACATTGGATAAAATCAACACCTATGTGGAGGCCAGCCACAAAGAACTGTACTATGGCCGCAACTATGACCGGAGCTTGGACTGCACCTATATCTATCCCGACAAGCTCACCAGAATGGTCTGCTACCGAACCATGATCTGCCATCAGGCAACGGTTTATGCCGCCTGGGTGTTGAAGCAGAGACCTTATGACACCTCATATCGCATATGCAGTGATCGGGAGATGCTTCTCTACCTGGTATGTGAAAAGAACATCGATGCTCAATACATGGATCTGACCGTTGCGGATTATCAGGGTGGAGGCATCAGCGAGGACAAAATCTATCGTCAAATTAACAAGAGAGATGCCCGCAGAATGCTGGACAAATACTACCCCAAAAGCGAGCAGCTCCGCTACGGACTGATAATGTTTCTCACTTTTCCTGCCCTGCGCAAGCATCTGGCGGACAGTCCCAGATTCAGTGGACTTTACTACAGCGTGGTTAAAAAAATGTATTCCCTTGCTGCTCTTTTCCGGCACAAATAAAAGTGATGCCAGAGTACGCTCTTCTCCTTGACGGTTTCAAGGGAGAGGGCGTATTCTGGCATCATGTATTATGAATAATCTTTCTTTTGGATGATGGCGTCCATTTCATCCAGGTGGGCAATCATATCCCGGCACAGGGCAATCTGGTTTCGGCTGCGAACCAGGTTGTGATCCGGGTATTGGATGCTGAAATACTTGTCCCCCCGGAGGTAGTCATCCAAAAAGCGCACAGCCAGCTCGGCGGTGAGGCAGACACAGCTGATGGCCAGGGTTGCCAGCTCCGTTTCCGTCATGGTGTCCCTGGTTTTTTCCAGGAAGCCCTGGGCAAAGGCCTGGAACACCTGCAAGTCGATGCCCACCCGGTCATAATCCGGGCAGTCCTCCGCCACAAAATTGGCGGCAAACCGGATGGCGTCGCCGAAATCATGCCCCACCAGGCCGGGCATCACCGTGTCTAAATCGATGACCACCAGTGCCTCGTTGGTCTTCAGGTCAAAGAGCACATTGTTGATCTTGGTATCGTTGTGGGTCACCCGCAGAGGCAGGCGGCCCTCCCGTCCCAAATCCGTCAGGGTACAGGCCATATCCCGGATGGAGCATATGTAGTCGATCTCTTCTCGGGCATCCTTCACCCGGCTGGCCGCATCCTGAGCAATGGCCTCATCCAGGCTTTCGTAGCGGCGGCGGGTATCGTGGAACCCGGGAATGGTCTCCACCAGCAGGCCAATGTCGAAATCCGCCAGCTGGGTCTGAAATTCTCCGAAGGCCTTGCCCGCATTGCGCAAAATCACGGGGTCCTTGGTGGCGCTGTAGTTGGCGGAGGGAACATAGTTCATCACCCGCCAGAAATTATCCCCATCCACCAGATAGGTCTTTCGGTCCTGGGTATGGTGGAAATGGAGGCTGAGCTTCTGGGGATACTTGGCCCGGATGTGCTCCGTGACCAGGTCGATGTTGTTCATCAGCCCAATGGGGTTTCGGAAGGCATAGGTATTCACGTTCTGAACCAGGAAGGACTTTTCCTTCCCATCCTCCAGGCGGACATTCACCTTGTAGGTGCGGTTGACAATTCCCACCTGGATCGCCTCATAGCCCAGATAGGTTCCGGGGAGGCGGAAGGCCTGGCAGACCTGCTTTAATTTTTCATCCATCATCATACCTCATAGCTCCCCGGGAAACAGCTGCCCGATGGCCGCTTTGGCGGCGGCCTGCTCCGCCCGCTTTTTGCTGCTGCCGGAGCCCTTGCCCACAATGCGGCCGTTCAGGGAGACCTCCACAGCAAACTGCTTGTCGTGGTCCGGCCCGGATTCCCCGGACAGCCTGTAGGAGAGGGTCTGATTCCGCTTCTGCTGCACCAGCTCCTGGAGCTGGGTCTTATAGTCGGCATTGTGGAGCTTGGTCACTGGAACCTCCACCAGAATGAACCGGCGAATGAACCGCCGGGCCGCCTCCATGCCCCCATCCAGGAAGCAGGCGGCGATCACGGACTCCATGGCGTCGGCCAGGATGGAGTCCCGGCTGCGGCCTCCCCCCTGCTCCTCGCCGTGGCCCAGGAGCAGGTGGTCTCCCAGGTGAATCTCGCACGCCACAGCGGCCAGGGTTTTTTCACAGACCATATCCGCCCGCATCCGGGTCAGCTCCCCCTCCGGGCGGTCGGGAAAGCTGCGGAACAAATACTCCGCCACCAGCATTCCCAGGATGCTGTCCCCCAGAAATTCCAGTCGCTCGTTGCTCAAGAGGCTGTTGTGCCAGCGCTCGTTGGCGTAGGAGGAGTGGGTCAGCGCGTTTTGCAGCAGGGATATATTTTCAAAATGATAGCCAATGGCTTCTTCCAAGTCCTTAATCATTGCCGGGCTCCTTTGCCTGTGCCAGAAGCTGGAGGGCCTTCTCCAGCTCCGGCGTCATATCATATTTCGCCGCCTCCGCCGCCTGTTTCAGCGCGTTGCGGAAGGCCAGGGCATCGGAAGAGCCATGGGCCTTGATCACAGGCTTCCTGATGCCCAGAAACTGGGTTCCGGCAATCTCCCGGTAATCCATCAGCTTCATCATGTCCTTCACCCCGGAAGCGCACAGCAGATAGCCCAGCTTGGTGAGCCAGCTCTTTTTGAACATCCGCTTCATCAGGCTGCCCATGAACATGGCGGTGCCCTCGATGGATTTCAGCAGCACGTTTCCGGCAAAGCCGTCGCATACCACCACGTCCACCTCTCCCAGGGGAACGTCCCGGGCTTCCACATTGCCCGTAAAGCGCAGCAGTCCCTTCTCGTCCGCGTCCTTCAGCAGGGCATAGGCGTCCTTTTGCAGCTGGGTGCCCTTGGAGTCCTCGGCGCCGATGTTCAGCAGGCCCACCCGGGGCTGGGCAATCCCCATCTGCTTTTGGGCGAAGGCGGAGGCCACCAGGCCAAACTGGAGCAGAAACTCCGGGGTGCATTCCGCATTGGCGCCGCAGTCGCAGATGATGGTTTTTCCGCCCTTTTTGTTGGGAATGGCAGGGGCCATGGAGGCCCGGCGAATGCCCTTCACCCGCTTTACCAGCAGCGTCGCCCCGGTGAGCAGCGCTCCGGTGGAGCCGGCGGACACAAACGCGTCGCCCTTGCCCTCGGCCAGGAGTCTCAGGCCAATGACCATGGAGGAATTTTTCCGCTTGTGGATCACGGAGCCCGGGTCGTCGTGCATATCCACCACATCCTCGGCGTTGGCGATCTCCACGCCGTCGGGCAGGTCCGTGAAGCCATGGCGGCCCATGGCCTCCAGAATTTCCTCTCCCCGGCCCACCAGAACAATCTCCATGCCAAAGTCCTTTGCCGCGTCAAAAGCGCCCAAAACGGCAGCTTCCGGCGCATTGTCGCCGCCCATGGCGTCCAGAATGATTTTCATGGCTCCACCCCTTTTTTATATTCCGTCGGCAATCAGGGCGTCGATGGCCGTGAGCGCCCGGTTGGCAATTGCCAGATTCTTTTCCGCTTTTTTCCGAATCCGCTGCTCCAGCGGGGCAATGATGCTGAAATTCACATTCATCGGCTGGAAATTCTCGATGCTCCCGTCGCTGATGTACCGGCCCAGAGCGCCGATGGCGGTGGTCTGGGGGAAGTCCGGAATCTCCCGGCCCTGCACCTTGGCAGCCATGGCCACCGCGGCCAGGAAGCCGGAGGCGGTGGACTCCACATACCCCTCCACGCCGGTCATCTGCCCGGCAAAAGCGACCAGAGGATCGCGCCGGTCGGCATAGTAACGGTCCAGCAGCTTGGGGCTTTGCAGGAAGGTGTTCTGGTGCATCACGCCGTAGCGGACAAACTCCGCATCGTGAAGAGCCGGAATCATGGAGAACACCCGCTTCTGCTCCCCGAATTTCAGGTGGGTCTGGAAGCCCACCAGGTTGAAGACGCTTTTCGCCGCATTGTCCTGCCGCAGTTGAAGCACCGCGTAGGGCTCCCGGCCGGTTTTGGGGTCCCGGAGGCCCACCGGCTTCATGGGGCCGTAGCGCAGGGTATCCAGGCCCCGGCGGGCCATCACCTCCACCGGCATACAGCCCTCGAAAACCCGCCGGTCTTCAAAGCCGTGAATCTCCGCCTCCTCGGCGAAGATCAGCTCCCGGACAAAGGTCTCATACTGCTCTCTGTCCAGGGCGCAGTTGATGTAATCCGGGGTACCCCGGTCGTAGCGGGACTGCCACCAGGCCAGGTTCATGTCCACGGATTCCGCTGTGACCAGCGGCGCCGCCGCGTCAAAAAAGTGAAGGTAATCCGCCCCGAAATAGGCTCCGATGGCCCTGGACAGATCCTCCGAGGTCAGCGGGCCCGTGGCAATGATGACAGGGCCCTCCGGCACCTGCGTCACCTCTCCGGGGATGACGGTGATCAGCGGATGGGAGCGGATTTTCTTCGTGACCATCGCGGCGAACCCCTCCCGGTCCACCGCCAGGCATCCCCCCGCCTCCACCCGGGTTGATTCGGCGCATTCCATAATCAGGCTGCCGCAGCGGCGAAGCTCCTCTTTCAGCAGCCCCACCGCGTTTTCCAGCCGGTCGCCCCGGAGGGAGTTGGAGCACACCAGCTCCGCAAAATCAGCGCTGTGATGGGCGGGGGTCATCTTGGCGGGCTTCATCTCGTAAAGCTCCACTTCAATGCCCCGCTTGGCCAGCTGCCAGGCCGCCTCCGAACCGGCAAGGCCTGCTCCTATGACTTTCACTTTCATGATTGCGTCCTCTTCTTCCCGGTGGTTCCGGCCTTGGCGGTTTTCGCCGGTTCCTTTTTTGCGGTTTTGGCTGTTGTTTTCTTTGCTGCCGTCTTGGCTGCCGTCTTTGTGGTCTTCTTTGCCGCCGTCTTTTTGGCGGGCTTCTTTTCCCCGGTCTCTTCCTTCGGGGCCGCCTGGCCATCGGGCTCGGAAGCAGCCGTATCCTCGGTTTTCTTTTTATAGTAGCCCCGCTGATCCTCCGGGAGGAAACGGGAGCAGTTTTCGTTGACGCAGAAGGTCTTCATTCTGCCCCGGCCGGACTTCTTGAACAGGGTCTGGCCGCACTCCGGGCAATCCTCGGCAGTGGGCACGTCCCAGGTCATGAACCCGCACTCCGCTCCCCGCTCGCAGGCATAGAACGCAAAGCCCCGCTTGGATTTCCGCTTGAGCATTCCGCTGCCGCACTTGGGGCACCGGCCGGGCATCCGCTCCACCAGGGGCTTGGCGTTTTTGCACTCCGGGAAGCCGGGGCAGGCCAGAAATTTGCCGAAGCGGCCCATTTTAATAACCATCTTCCGGCCGCAGAGCTCGCAGATTTCGTCGGTCTCCTCCTCGGGCACCTTCAGCCGCACCCCTTCCAGGGCGGTCTCCGCGTCCTGCAATTCCTTTTCAAAATCCCGGTAGAACTCGGCCAGCAGGTCCTTCCAGTTCTGCTTGCCCTCCTCCACCGCATCCAGCCGGTTTTCCATGTTGGCGGTGAACTCCACATCGATGATGTCCTGGAACCGGTCCACCATCAGGCCCGTGACCACCTCGCCCAAAGCGGTGGGGGCCAGGTGCTTGTCCTCCTTCACCACATACTCCCGGTCCTCAATGGTGGAGATGGTGGCAGCGTAGGTGGAGGGGCGGCCAACGCCCTTTTCCTCCATGGCCTTGACCAGGGTTGCCTCGGTAAACCGGGCAGGCGGCTGGGTGAAGTGCTGCTGCTTGTCATATTTCACGGGATCGGCCTTTTCCCCCACCTGCAAATCAGGCAGCGGGGAACCCATGGGCTCCGCCTCCTCATCCCGCCCTTCCTCATAGACGGCAATGAACCCAGAAAAACGCAGGCTCTGGTTGGTGGAGCGGAAGGTGTGCCCGGCGCACTGGGTATCGATGGATACGGTGTCGAACAGGGCATTTGCCATCTGGCTGGCCAGGAACCGACTCCAAATCAGCTTGTACAGCCGGTACTGGTCGCTGGTCAGGCTGCCCTTCACCCGCTCCGGGTCCAGCTCCACATGGGTGGGCCGGATGGCCTCATGGGCATCCTGGGCGCCGGCCTTTGTTTTATACTCCCGGAATTTTCCGTAGTAGAAGCTGTCGCCGTAGCGTTGACGGATGAACCCGGCAGCGGCGGCCATGGCTTCTTCGGAGAGCCGCAGAGAGTCGGTACGCATATAGGTGATCAGGCCCAATGTGCCCTCACCCTCCACGTCCACGCCCTCATAGAGCTGCTGGGCGATCATCATGGTGCGCTTGGGGGTCATGTTCAGCTTCCGGGAGGCCTCCTGCTGCAAGGTCGAGGTGGTGAAGGGAGGGGCGGGAGAGCGCTTTTTCTCCGCCTTTTTCACATTGGTGACGGTAAACTCCCGGCCGGTAATGTCGTCGATCACCGCCTGGGTCTGGGCTTCATTTTCCAGCTCCCGCTTCTTTTCCTCGCCATAGTAATGGGCCACAAAGCTGCCGGGTTTATTTTGCCGGTTCAGCGTCACATCCAGCGTCCAATACTCCTTGGGCTGGAAGGCCCGGATTTCATTCTCCCGGTCCACCACCATCCGGGTGGCCACGGACTGGACACGTCCGGCGGAAAGGCCCCGGCGGACCTTTTTCCACAGCAGCGGAGAGAGCTGGTAGCCCACAATCCGGTCCAGAATCCGGCGGGCCTGCTGGGCATCCACCAGATCATAGTCAATGTCCCGGGGGCGCTGGATGGACTCCCGCACCACCCGCTGGGTGATCTCGTTAAAAGTGACCCGGTGGGCCTTTTCATCCGGCAGATTCAGCAGCTCCTTCAAATGCCAGGAGATGGCTTCCCCCTCCCGGTCCGGGTCGGTTGCCAGATACACGGTCTGGGCCTTGTCCGCCGCGGTCCGGAGCTCCTTGATCAGCTCCTCCTTGCCCCGCACGGGGATATACTCCGGCGTGAAATCGTGTTCCAGGTCCACGCCCATTTTGCTCTTGGGCAGGTCCCGCAGATGGCCCATGCTGGCCTTCACCACATAGTCCGGGCCCAGATATTTTCCAATGGTTTTCGCCTTGGACGGCGACTCCACGATCACAAGATTCGTCGGTTTTGCCATGAATAACTTCCTTTTCCTTACTTGTTCTTCCTGCCCCGCGCTCCCAGAGCGATTCGGTTGCCGGGCAGCCGCACCACAGCGCCGGAAACCTCCAGCACCGTCAGCTCCCGCAGCAGGAGTCCTGAGGGAATTCCGGTGGCGGCGATCACCTGATCCACCAGCTTTTCTCCCTCCGCCAGGCTGGCGACAATGGCCCTTCCCCGTTCGGAGAGTCCCTGCATATTTTTTGTTTCGTCAAGATCAGTCTGCGCGTTGTCAATCTCTTTTGGGGGCGGCGCAGGCGGGGCGTCTTTCTTTTGCTTCTGCTTGAGCTCGCCGCGCGCCGGGGGGCCTGCCTTCCGGATTTTATCCGGGAAGAGGGAGGTATATTCCTCCATCACGTCCCAGCCGCAGGTTACAGGACACGCTCCCTCCCGCAGAAGCCGGTTGCTCCCGGCAAAGGTGGCGATGTCGATGTTGCCGGGGACCACAAACACATCCCGCCCCTGCTCCAGGGCAAACCGGGCGGTGTGCAGCGAACCGCTCCCCTCTGGGGCTTCCACAATCACCACGCCCAGGCTCAGGCCGCTGATGATCCGGTTCCGCTTTGGGAAATTCCATTTGAAGGCGCTGGTGCCGGGCATGAATTCCGACAGAATGCAGCCGCTGCGCTCCACCTGAGAGAACAGCGCCCGGTTGCAGGGCGGATAAACCACATCCACGCCGCAGCCCAGCACCCCCACTGTGGCAGCGCCTTCCCGGAGGGCCCCTTTCATGGCGGAGGCGTCGATCCCATCGGCCAGACCGGAAACCACCAGTCCGCCGCAGCGGCTGATCTCCCCGCCCAGGCGTCCGGCCGCGGAAAGTCCATAGGCCGAGCAGCGCCGGGTTCCCACCACGCCAATGGCGGGAAGGCTGTCAAAGGGAGGGAGGGTGCCCTTGTAGTAAAGCACCAGCGGCGGATGATAGATATTTTTCAGGCGGCGAGGGTATTCCTCATCCAAATAGGTAAGAATTTTGATTCCGTCCCGGCGGCACTGCTCCAACGCCGCCTGGTACAGGCTCAGATTTTTGTCCGACAGGGCTTTCCGCCCTGCCCCGGTCAGCCCCGGAACCTCGGCCAGCTCCCCCGGCGGGGCCTGGTAGACCCCCTCGGGAGAACCGAAATACTGGAGCAGCAGCACCTTTGTATGTTCGTTAATTCCCGGCAGGTGGGCCAGCCACAGCCAATACTCCAGCATATCTTTCCTTCTCTCTTTATTTTTTCATCTGCCACATGGCAATGGCGGCGGCGATGGAGGCGTTCAGGGACTCACAATGGGGATTCATGGGAATGATGAGCTTCTGCCCGGCCGCCTCCAGAATTTCCCGCCGGACGCCCTGCCCCTCGCTGCCGATCACCACCGCCATCCGGGAGAGGTCGGCCTGGCGGATGTCCACAGCGGCGCAGTCCAGCGCCGTCACCGCAATGGGAATCCCCGCCTCCCGGCAGGAAGCACGGACCTGCTCCCAGGAGGCCGTCACCACCGGGGCGCGGAACACCGCTCCCATGCTGGAGCGAACCACCTTGTGCCCATAGGGGTCGGCGCAGCCCTCCAGCAGGGCCACCGGAATGTCCAGCGCGTCCGCCGTCCGCAAAATGGTGCCCAGATTGCCGGGGTCCTGAATTCCGTCCAGCAGGAGCATTCCCGGCGCCGGGCGGAAGGGCGTCTTCTCCGGCAGGCGGCACAAAAACACCGCTCCCTGGGGGCTGGCCATGGGAGAGATGGACTCCATCACATCCCCGGGCACCTGCACCAGGCGCACATGCTCCGGCAGCTCCATCCAGGGCTCCTGGGTGAGGATGACCGTTTCCAGCCCCGGGCAGTATTTCACCGCCTCTTCCAAAAGCTTTGTGCCGTCGGCGGCAAAAAGCCCCGCCTTTTCCCGCTCCCGTCGGGAGGAAAAAAGCCTTCTCACCTGCTGCAGCAGGGGATTTTTTCTCGAGGTAATCCGCTCCCCCATCACAGCCGCTGCATTGCCTCCAGAGCCACGGTATCTCCCAGCACCGCCAGCACGTCTCCGGTGCAGATCCGATAGTCGGCGGAGGGGGACACGCTGGTCTTCTCCCCATTTTTCACGGCGATGATGTTGATGTCCAGCTTGGCCCGGACGTTCAGCTCTCGCAGACTCTTTCCAATCCAGGACTTGGGGGTGGGCACCTCCAAAATGCCATAGTCGCTGGACAGCTCGATATAGTCCAGCACGTTGTGGGAATGGAGGATTCTGGCCAGCCTCTGGGACTGCTCCAGCTCCGGGATCACCACCCGGTCCACCCCCAGCTTCTCCAGCACCCGGCCATAGGTGGCGTCGTGGGCCTTGCACACCAGGTAGGGCACCCCCAATTCCTTCAGGTTCATCACCGCCAGGACGGAGGCCGCCAGATTGTCGCCGATGGCAATGATGGCGCAGTCGAAGTTCCGGACGCCCAGCGCCCGCAGCACTTCCTTGTCCTGGGCATCGCCTACCACGGCGTGGGTCACATCGTTTGCAATCTGCTGCACCAAATCCGAACGAACATCCATGGCCAGCACCTCCGCTCCCAGCTGGCACAGACTTTTCGCCAGACCGGAGCCGAAGCGGCCAAGGCCAATCACCACATAGGATTTCATCGTTTCCTCCTTATCCGATGAGCAGGGTGGTCTGCGCATAGCGGAATCGCTCCACCGCCTGGTTGCCCATCAGGAAGCCCAGGCTGATGGTGAGCACGCCCACCCGTCCAAAATACATAAAGATGATAATCAGAAGCTTTGCCGGGACGCTGAGCAGCCCCGTGGCTCCCGCCGTCAGCCCCACGGTCCCCAGAGCGGAAACCGCCTCAAAGAGGGCGTCGGTAAATCCGACGGGGGAAGTGGCGCTGATAAAAATACCGCCAAACAAAGCCAGCACAATCATAATCAGGGAGATGGTCATGGCGTTCATCACCTGGCCGTCGGGGATGGTGCGGTGAAACACCGTGACGGTGCTCCGGCCCCGGGCCCGGGTGGCGATGAACAGCAGCAGCACCAGCACCGTGACGGTTTTTAATCCACCCGCTGTGGAGCCGGAGGAGCCGCCGATGAGCATGAACACCGAGGACACCGCTTTTCCGGCGTCGGTCAGCCCCGCCTGGTTGATGGAGTCAAATCCGGCAGTGCGCAGCGTGATGGACTGGAAGAGGCCGCCCAGCAGCTTCTGCCACACCGGGAGCTTTCCCAGGGTTTCCGGATTGTTCCATTCCAGCACACAGGTCAGCACCCAGCCGGCCAGCAGCAGACTGACGGTGGCGGAAATCACCAGCTTGGAATAAACTGTCAGCTTCCGGAGGCTCCGCTTTTCCGCCACATCCTCCCAGACCAGAAAGCCCAGGCCGCCGACGATGATCAGCGTTCCCAGCGTCAGCAGTACCACCGGGTCCCCCTGGAACAGCTGCAGGCTGCTGCCGGGAGCCAGCTCCCCGAAAATATCGAAGCCGGCGTTGCAGAAGGCGGACACGGAGTGGAACACGCCCCAGCGAAGGGCGGTGGAAAAACCGTATTTCGGCCAGAACCAGCAGGTGAGAATCAGCGCGCCGACAGCCTCCATGCTGAGGCTGCCAATGAGCACCGTCCTCTGGAGCCGGACCACGCCGTCCATCTCGTTCAGCGACAGGGCCTGGGCCATAATCATCCGCTGGCGGAGCCCCACCTTCCGCCGCAGCAGGAAGATTACCAGGGTGGCGGCGGACATGAAGCCCAGGCCGCCGATCTCAATCAGCCCCAGCAGCACCACCTGGCCGAAGCCGCTCCACTGGGTCCAGCTGTCGAAGGGGGTCAGCCCGGTAACGCAGGTGGCGGAGGTGGCGGTGAACAGGGCGTTCAGGAAGGAACAGGACTCCCCATTCCGGGACGCGGCGGGAAGCATCAACAAAAAAGTGCCCAGGCAGATGATGACGAAGAAAGTCACCGCGATCAGCTTGGTGGTGCTCATGGATTTCCCCCGGCGCCTCACACTCAGCGACAGGATTCGCTTATACAAGGACAAGGAAGACTCCCCTTTCCGTCAATCGTCGTGAATTCATACCACGTCCATTTTGATACAATGGCCTCTATTATAAAGCCGCTGTACCAATTTTTCAAGACCATATTCTTTAACATTTTATTTTGTTTCAATCGGCCTTGCGTAACCAGCAGATTCGCTTATCTGTAGCAGCAAGTCTTGACCCGCCTGTTGGGGATGTCAAAAATCCTTGGGCAGCGGGCCGGCCCCTACAGGGTGCGCGGGAAATCGCCAAATCTCACAGCTGGAAATGATGCCAATACTGACTGCCCCAGTGCTCAAAATCCCACTGAGGGCTGTAGTCGTTGCATTCAAAATCAATGTAGTAGAGCTTCCCATCCTGAACCACAAAATTGGTGGGATAATAATCGATGTTGGTATTGGCGGGATAGAGCAGCCGGCACATATCCTGAATCTGCTCAAAATACGCTTCCTCCATCCGGTTTTCCGACACCAGCTGGGCGATGGTGGGGCCGTCGATGTACTCCTTCAGGATGCGCTCGGCCTCCACGTCCGCGTCCAGCAGCACCGGGATTCGGATGCCGATTTCCTTTAAGCGCCGGTAGTCCCGGAGCTCGGACTGGATTTTGTCGCCGAAGCTGTAGTAGTCGCAGGGCTCATGGTGAATCTGCTTCAGAACATACTGCCTTCCGTCCTCATCCGCGGCCAGGTAGGAATAGCCTCCCTTTCCCTTCCCCAGCAGCTTCACAATGCGGTAGGGCTTTCCGTTGACGCTCAATTGTTCCGGAATTTCCATATTTCACATTCCTTTCATCAAGGCAGAAACTGCCGCCTGGGCGGCCCAGGCGGCAGGAGGGGATTATCTGGTTTCCCGGGAGGAAAGATATTTGCGAACCATCAGAGCCACCTTGAACACAATGGCGTGGTCGAACTGGCGCAGGTCCAGGCCGGTGAGCTTCTTGATCTTTTCCAGCCGGTACACCAGGGTGTTCCGGTGGACAAACAGCTTCCGGGAGGTCTCGGAGACATTCAGGTTGTTCTCAAAGAACTTGTTGATGGTGAACAGCGTCTCCTGGTCCAGGGAATCGATGGAATTCTTCTTGAAGACCTCGCACAGGAAAATCTCGCACAGGGTGGTAGGCAGCTGATAGATCAGGCGGCCAATACCCAGATTTTCGTAGTGCATGATGCTCTTCTCGGTGTCGAAGACCTTGCCCACCTCAATGGCGGTCTGGGCCTCCTTGTAGGAATCGGCCAGCTCCCGCAGATGCTCCGCCACGGTGCCGATGCCGATGACGGTCTTGATCCGCAGCTCGGTTTTCAGGGTATTCTCCAGGTTGACGGCAATCCGCTCCAAATCCTCGCTGGTGGTGCTGGCGGTGATCTGCTTGACAATGGCCACATCCGTCTCGTTGACGCTGAGGACGAAGTCCTGGAGCTTGTCGGGGAACAAGCCGGAGAGCACATCCACGGTGGCCACGTCGCTGTGGCCCACCTGGCGGATCAGGAACACCGCCCGGGGCGCGTCGGTGGAGAAGTGCAGCTCCTTGGCCCGGATGTAAATATCGCCGGGCAGGATGTTGTCCATGATGATGTTTTTCACGAAGGTGCCCCGGTCGTGCTTTTCCTCGTAAAAGCCCTTGGCATCACTCAGGGCGATGTAGGCCAGATTGCAGAAGCTCTTGGAAATTTCGTCGTCACCGGTGCAGAACACGGCATACTCGAAATAATTGGAATTGCTTACGATGGCCTTGAAGCATTTCTGGCCGAAGGTGACAAGGCTGTCACCGGCGTTGCCCACCTTCAGTGCGGCGTCGGACCACCGTTCTCCCAGAAGGGAGGCATCGGTGCAGGAAACCACGCTGCCCTCGGTGTCGATGACGCCGAAGGTGTGATCCGGTATCTCTCTTAACTGAACGATTACGCTCTGGAAAACACTGTTGGACATTTAACTGCCTCCTTAGTATCTTGCATAAATACACATTCCATAAAACTGTAGTATCAGTATACACATCTTTTGCACATTTTGCAAGTACCATTTGACATTTTATTGCAAAAACTTACACCCTTTTTAGGTATTATTCCAACAGCTGCAAAATACTATGCCGAAAGGACGGGTTTTTTGTACAGCAAAACACTGGTTTTTCCTGAAAGGATCGCCAAAAATCCCGGTTTTTCCCACAAAAATCCCCACACGATTCTCAAAGGGCCTCCAGAAGCGCCCCGATTTCCTGCTGCGTCAGCTCCCGCACGGCTCCCCTGGGCAGGTCGCCCAGGCCGAGATTTCCCTCCCGGCGGCGCTCCAGATAGGTGACGGTCATGCCCCGGGAGGCCATCATCCGGCGCACCTGATGGTACATCCCCTGGCATACGGTGATCATGCTCTCCCCCGGGCCCAGGGGCTCCAGCAGGGCGCTGAGGCATCTGCTGCCATCGGAGAGAACCAGCCCCTGGGCGAAGGCGTCAATGTCCTGCTGGGTAGCCTGCCCCTCGTGCCGGGCGTAGTAGACCTTGGGCACCTGCTTTTTGGGGGAGATCAGCCGGTGAAGCAGCTCCCCGTCGTTGGTAAAGAGCAGCAGCCCCTCAGTGGCCTTGTCCAGCCGCCCCACCGGGTTCAAATCCAGATATTGAAGCTCCGGGGGCAGCAGCTCCATGACGGTTTTGTCCCTGGGGTCGGAGTTGGCGGTGACATAGCACTGGGGCTTGTTCATCAGAAATACCCTTCGCCGTCCGCCCCCCAGCCGGGTTCCGTCCAGGCAAACCTCATTTTGTTCCCGGTCGATTTTCCGTCCCCCGTCCTTTTCCGGCTTCCCGTCCACGCTGACCCGGCCGGATTTCAAAATCTGCTTTACCTGGCTCCGGGTTCCCACTCCGCTGTCGCATAAAAATTTGTCCAAACGTTCCATGGCCGCTCCGTTCTATCCCTTCCCCGCCGGACATACAGTGAACCATCCGAACTTGCAGGAGGGAATTGATATGATGATTCTGACCGCAAAGGTCGATTTCAAGAAAATCATGGTGATCTTGCTCTCCCTGGCCGCCGTGCTGCTGGCGCTGATTCTGATTTTCGGCGGCAGAGATGAGGACACCGCCGCCACCGCCGCGGTATCCGCCAACGACGACCGGGTGAAATTTCTGGAGAGCTTCGGCTGGCAGGTGACTCCCTCCCCGCGGGAGGCCTCCCAGGTGCGCATCCCGGAGGAATCCGGGGAGATGTTCCGCCGGTACAACGCCCTGCAAAAGGGCCAGGGGTATGACCTGAGCAAATTCTCCGGGAAAAAGGTCATGCGCTATGTGTACGAAATCACCAATTTCCCCGGGGCTCAGGAGCCGGTGTACGCCACCGTCCTGGTCTATAAAAACCAGGTCATCGGCGGGGATGTGACGGACACCGCCGCCAAGGGAAAGATTCGGGGCTTCCAGATGCCGCCTGCCGCCGCCCAGTCCACGCAGCCCACACAGCCTGCGGCCCAGTCTCCGCTCATGCCCCAGCCGGCGGCCCAGCCCACCGAGGCGGCCACCGTCCCATCTTCTCAGAATCCCGCACAGAGCAGCGTCCAAAGTCCTCAATAGATTTTTTACGACAAAGAGTTTATCACAGAATTCCACTCTTGACAAGCGCATCAAGCTGTGCTATCTTGAAAATACAAGTGAAGAGTATCTTCAGGGCGGGGTGCAATTCCCCACCGGCGGTGACAGTCCGCGAACGCTTCGGCGCCGAATCGGTGAAACTCCGATACCGACAGTGAAGGAAGCTCTGATAAAATCGGCAAGAGCTGGCGATTTATTCAGAAATTCCTAAAGTCTGGATGGAAGAAGATGCGCAAGGGATCATTGCGTTTATTTTCGCCCCCTGAGTGTATGCTCAGGGGGTATTTTTACTCTTGAGGTGTTAAAAAATGAGCAAATTATGGAATGACTTCGTAAACAATCTGAGCTTCATCGGTATCTGCGTTCTGGTGATCGCCGCCTTCGGCGTGGCCGCCCGGCTGATCGAGCTGAAGCTGCCCCAGCTGCGCAAGGTCAGCGCGGCCCGGCGGGTGAGCATCATCGGCATCTGCTCCGCCCTTGCGGCAGTGCTCCACATACTGGACTTTCCCCTGCCCTTCCTGGCCCCCGGCTTTTACAAGCTGGACTTCTCCGAGGTTCCCGTGCTGCTGGCAGGCTTCTTCCTGGGGCCCAGCGCCACCGTGGCCTGTGAGGGGGTCAAAATTCTGCTGAAGCTGCTGCTGAAGGGCACCTCCACCGCCTTCGTGGGAGATTTCGCCAATTTTGCGGTGGGCTGCTGCTTTGTGCTCCCCGCCACCATCATCTATCACGTCCACAAGTCCAAGGGCAGCGCCGTCATCGGTCTGGTGGTCGGCACCCTGACCATGTCCATTCTGGGCAGCGCCTTCAATGCCGTGTATCTGCTGCCCAAGTTTGCGGAGCTCTTCCATATGCCCCTGGACAGCATCATCTCCATGGGCTCCGACATCCACCCCGCCATCTCCGGCGTCAGCAGCTTTGTGTTTTTGTGCGTGGCGCCCCTGAACCTGATCAAGGGGGCGGTGGTGTCTCTGCTGACCATGCTGCTGTATAAGCACGTAGCCGCTCCCCTGTTCCAGATCAAAAAATAGTTATTCAGGCGGCACCACAGAAATTGCGGTGCTGCCTGAATTTTTTATTCAACAGGTTTTACCATCCAGAAGGTGGGCATTCTTCTGAGGGATGTTTGAAGAGCGTCTTGGCTGTTGATCCTTTGAATCAGCCCCTTTTCCCCATATCGTCCATCTGTGTCCCGATAGAACATGGTGCTGGACGAGCCGCTCTCCATGGCGCAGGCGTTGACTGCGCCGTATTCCGTCAGAATATCGATCAGGTCGGCGTAGGTTGCCCCGATGGACTCCGGGATCCGGCCATCCACACAGACAAAGATCACCGCTCCGTCGGCCCGCTGGCCAACCGCTGTTCTTCGGGTATAGCCGGAATCTCCATTGTAGGCTTCCATATTCGGCTTCCCGTTCATCATCAGCACCGGCCCGGCGGAGCAGCCGTCCCGGATGCCAAGCTCCTCTGCTTCTTCCTCTGTCATGGAAGAGGCGACAATCAGCACATTGTCTTGGTTGAAGCCCGCAAAGCCGTAGTCGGAAATCCGCTGATCCTTCCAAACCAGCTCACTCCCGGACAGGGCCAGGCCCAGGGGGACACTGCCCACATATCTTCCGGCGGTGCCATCGTCGAAGAACGGCCCGGCGTTGATCGCGGCAAGGGCATGCTCCAGTTTCATTGCCTCATCCGCATGGATTCCCGGGGTATCCATGGAAAGGGTGGGCGAGGACGTGGCCAGGTAAACCTGGGAGGGGTCTCGGACAATCATAATGTGCCCCCGAAAGCTCATTCCCTCGTAGGAACTCTTCCCCTGGTAGTCTTCGATTCGGATGCCGTCGCTCCACCATTCCTCCTCCGAAAGGTCGTTTTCGGGAATCGTTTCGGCGGCCGCAGTCTCCCCCGCGGGCAGTGTCGCCTCGGTTTCCGGAGGGACGGTCTCGGGGATTACCGCAACGTTATCGGCATTTTGAGCCTCGGTTTTCACCGGAACCGTCAAAAATCCCACAGCGGTGGCGGCAATGACAGCCAGAGAGACCAGGGTGATCCAGAACCGGGGTCTTTTGTAATTCAGGACATTGCGCACCCTCTGAATCACCGCCTTCTCCCCAAAGGCAATCGGACAGGTCAGCACCAGCCGGCTGTGGCTGCCGCACTCCAAAAGGGCCTGAGAATAGGCCTTTTTCTCCGACAATCCATACCAGGAAATCACCCGCTCGTCACAGGCGAATTCAATGTCCCGGCACACCAGGGCGTAGGCCGCCCACACAAAAGGGTCGAACCAGTAAACGGACAGGAGCAGGAAGGCCGCGCTCTTCCACCAATGATCCTTGCAGCGCAGGTGGCTGCGCTCATGGGCCAGCACATATTCCCGGTTTGTCTCGGAAACGCCGGAGGGCAGGTAGATTCTGGGGCGGATGATTCCCAAGATAAAGGGCGTCGCCACCTCATCACAAATCCAGATGTTTCCCTGTTCCGGCACCGCCTCCCGGACAAGGCGCCGCATTTTCAAATAGCTGAACGCGAAATAGCACAGCATCACGAAAACCCCGGCGCACCAGATCAGCGGCAGCACCGGAAGGGACTGCCCGACGCTGGGATTGCCGGTTTCTCCCATCATTTCGGCGGGATTGAAGGGAGCGGTCTCGGGATGAATCAGGTTGGTGTCCACCACCCCCTGCATGATGGGATTGGTCTGGGGAATCAGGCTGACAGGACTCACAATGGAGAAGGGGAAAACCAGCCGCAGCGCAACCAGGGCCCAGAGCACGCAGGTAATCCACCGGGGGGCTTTTTTCAGCAGGAAGCGCAGAAGCATCACCGCAAGAATCAGCCAGTTTGCCATCATGCTGATGCGAACCAGGTTCGCGAAAACATCGCTCATATTCACTCCTCCTTCGCTTCATCGATCATTTTTCTCACCATTTCCCGCTCCGCGTCCGTCAGGGAGCGGTTTTTTGTAAACGCCGCCAGGAACGCGGGAAATGAACCGTGAAAGGCGGTGTCCACAAACTGGGTGCTTTGCAGGGCGTAAAACTGCTCCCTGGAAATGACGGATGTGACCATTCCGTCCTCGTTGCGGAACAGCCCCTTGTCGCAGAGCCGCCGCAGCACCGTGTGAACCGTGGTTCTTTTCCACTGAAAGGCCTCTCCCGCCAGTTTTACCAGGGTGGAAGAGGATACCGGCTCATTCTCCCAGATCATATCCGCAAACCGGGACTCCGCCACGCCAAGCTGAATTTCTGCCATCATCACAGTGTCTCCTTTCTGAGACTACGCATCGTAGTCTCTATGTATAGACTACACCATGTAGTCGCAAATGTCAAGCCTTTTTT
>CAZYWM010000021.1:0-3449 GCA_964651615.1 uncultured Oscillospiraceae bacterium
GGAGCTCCACGGTTACTTCGCCGTCGTCGTTCAGGTCGGGGCTCAATTCCGCAAGGCCGGAGCGCAGCGCTTCAGCCGTTTCCTCGCTGAGGGGAACGCTTCCCACATAGGCAACGGAGTAATCCGGCTTGGTTTCGCCGATGCCCAGCGCGTTCCACAGAATGTCTCCAACGCATACGGCCAGTACCGCGGCGATGACAACCTGCCACTTGTGATAATGCCACCAGTTTCGCCGTTTTTCATCCTTCGTCAGCGTGTGAACTTCTTCCGGCTTTGCTTCTTCTCTTGCTTTTTTCAGCAGATATTCGCTTGCCATGGCAGCACCTCATTCCTTCGTGGTTCCGCCATAGGCACAGCTGACAGGCAGGCAGACCAGACTGGGTGCATTTGCCCGGTCCTCCTGCAGCAGCATATCCACGCAGGCCTGGGCGATTTTGTCCACCGGCTGAACAATGGTGGTGCAGAAGTAGAGGCCTGTATCGAAGCGGCGGATGCCGTCAAAGCCGATGATCTGCACCTGTTCCGGCACCCGGATTCCTATGTCCTCCAGAAGGGCGTGAATCTGCGCGGCCAAAAGGTCGGTGGAGCAGAAGATGCCGTCATATTCCAGCTTCCCGTCCGCCATGTGCTTTTGAAAATACGCCCGGAACACCTCCATATCGGTGCATTCGTTCAAGCGGTAGGTGTCGTAGGCAGTCTGCATCAGGCTGCAGGCGGTCACAAAGCCATCGCCCCGCTTGTCGGCCTCGCCGGGGACGGAAGAGCCGGTGCGCAGGAACAGCAGCTTTTTACAGCCGCACTGCACCAGCTTTTCTGCTGCCAATCTGCCTCCGCCATAGTTATCCGATGCCACGCAGGGCACATTGGCGCCGAAATAACGGTCGATGCTGATGAAGGGAATGTCGTCTCCCAGCTGCACCATGCTGTAGGTCAGGCCGATGATGCCATCCACCTTGTTCTGCCGCACCATGCGCAGGCACGCATCCTCCCGCTCATGGTGGGAGTCGGTAAGGAACAGCATCATCCGGTAGTTCCGCTGGGCAAGGGCCAGGTTCAGCTGCTGGGCAAGAGCGGCGAAATAGGGATGGTCTGTGGAGGGGAGGATGACGGCGATGATGCCGGTCTTGTTGGTTTTCAGTCCCCGGGCATAGGGGTTCACCTGGTAGCCCAGCCGCTGGGCAGCCTCCTCCACCTTCACGCGGTATTCCTCGCCTACCGTCAGGCCGTTGAACACCCGGCTGACCGTGCCCAGCGCCACACCGGCTTCCCGGGAAACATCCTTCATGGTTGGATTTCCTTTTTTCACGGAACAAATCTCCTTTATCATAGCTATGAAACGTTTCTAAATATATGGGCTTCAAAGGGCTTTTTCTTTTGAATTCCATTCTATCAAATCCCGTTTCAAAAGTAAAGTGAATATTTCACATTCTGTTCATGAAACGTTACAATTGTGAGATGTGCACATAAACGACAAGTTTGATTTGTGCAATACAAGGAAAGTGTGGGAATTGATAAAAAATGCGTGAAAATCATATTGACATTTTGTGAACAGGGTTCTATGATAAGGATGCTCATGTAACGTTTCACGAAAGCACGCTGGAAAGTTCGCACCTTTCAGCCAAGAGACGAGCGCTCCTCTTTTTCGGAAACGTATCAGGGTCTCCCATTCCTCGGCATTCCCCGGGAGAAGCAGCACACGCAGCGATATTTGAAGGAAAGAAGTGATCCAAATGTCCAAAGCAAGCACCATTTCTCAGGGCGGCGCCGCCGTTGCGAGGCACAAGTCCCTGGGACGGAGGATCCTGGACAATTGGCAGATGTACGCGCTTCTGCTGATTCCTGTGGTTCTGACCATCGTATACAAATACATCCCCATGTACGGTATTCAGATCGCCTTCCGTGATTTCACCCCCAGCAAGGGCTTCTCAGGAAGCACATGGGTGGGCCTGAAATGGTTCCAGCGGTTTTTCAGCGCCCCCACCTGCAGCCGCATGATCCGCAACACCGTGCTGATCAGCCTGTACTCCCTGCTGTGGAGCTTCCCCATTCCCATCATCCTTTCTCTGATCATCAACCAGCTTCGGTTCCAAAGATATAAGCGGGTGGTGCAGACGGTTCTGTATGCCCCTCACTTTATCTCCATCATGATCGTGTGCGGCATGATCCGCATCTTTCTCAGCCCCTCCGGCGGCCTGCTGAACCTGATTCTGGGCACCAGCACCGACTTTCTGACAGAGGCCTCCGCGTTCCGAACGATCTACATCGCTTCCGGCATCTGGCAGGACGCGGGCTGGGGCTGCATCATCTATCTTGCGACACTGGCAAACGTGGATCCCGGCCTGTATGAAGCGGCCAAAATGGACGGCGCTTCCGTGTTCCAGCGGATTGTGCACATCGACCTTCCCGCGCTGCTGCCCATGGCGGTGCTGAATCTCATCATGGCGGCCGGCGGCCTGATGAATGTGGGCTTTGAAAAGGTGTGGCTGCTGCAGACCGACCTGAACAAGGCAACCAGCGATGTGATTGCGGTGTATGTGTACCAGCAGGGCATTGAAAACGCTAAGTACAGCTATTCCACCGCTGTGGGCCTTTTCAATACTGCCGTGAACATTATTCTGCTGGTCATCGTCAATAAAATTGCGTCCAAGCTTTCGGACGTGGAATTCGTGTAAGGAGGCGGCGAACATGGCAAGAAAGACGCTCAACCGTGCCGGCGGCTTATCTGACAAGGCCAGCGACATCATTCTGGTGGCCATTACCGCGGCGGTGCTGTTCGTGGTGGCGTATCCGCTTTACTATGTGGTCATCGCCTCCTTCTCCGATCCCTATGATGTTTACGCGGGCAAGACCTTCCTGCTGCCCAGCGGCTTCACCCTGGATGGCTACAAGGCGGTTTTCGCGGAGAAAACCATTGTCTCCGGTTTCCTGTACTCCGTGCTGTACACCACCATCGGCACCATTTTCTCTGTGGTCATGCTCTACATCACCGCATACCCCATGGCCCAGAAGGACCTGCCCGGGCGGAAATTCCTGAGCCTGTTCTTCATCATCACCATGTACTTTGGCGGCGGCCTGATTCCCACCTATCTGGTGGTGAAGCAGACCGGCCTGATCGGCAATATGTGGTCGCTGTTTCTGCCCGGCGGCGTGGCGGTGGGCAACATGATCATCGTGCGCAACTATTTCCAGAACAGCATCCCCCACGACCTGGTAGAGGCCTCCGAGATTGACGGCTGCTCCAAATTCCGCACCTTCATCAGCGTGGTCATCCCCCTGTCCATGCCGATTCTGGCAGTCATGGCGGTGTTCAGCATGGTGGCCTACTGGAACGACTGGTTTACCGCCATGATTTATCTGGGCGGCAAGGGTCAGCCTCTGCCTCTGGTGCTCCGGGGCATCCTGATTAAGAGCTCTGCCAGCTCCGCCCAGGCGAGCCTGATCTCCGGCGG
>CAZYWM010000021.1:3549-22396 GCA_964651615.1 uncultured Oscillospiraceae bacterium
GCATCCTGATTAAGAGCTCTGCCAGCTCCGCCCAGGCGAGCCTGATCTCCGGCGGAGAGCTGCCCGACGCCTTCCAGGCCGTGGGCTTCAGCAACTACGACCTGGCCCGCTACGGCGCTGACGGCACCTTTATCGACCTGACCCCCTACATCACTCCGGAGATCATGCCCAACCTGTGCGCCATCTTCGAGAAGTTCCCCGCTTATAAGTCCGCCATCACCCAGGAGGACGGCCATATCTACGGTCTGCCCTCCGGCGGCCGCATGGGCACCGCCGCCACCGGCGCAGCTGAGGACTTCGATATCGGCACCATTCCTCAGTTCACCATGATCAACAAGAAGTGGCTGGACGAGCTGGGACTGCCCGTTCCCACCACCACCGAGGAACTGCACGAGGCTCTGGTTGCCTTCGCTGAAAACGATATGTCCGCCAAGGTCTATGGCAACCCCGCCGGTACCACCATTCCCATCTCCTGCGGCTATGACCACTGGTGCTGGGGCCAGGACATGTTCTACGCTGCCTTCGGCTTCGTCACCTGGAGCGATGTCTGCCGTGACCTGCACCTCAAGAGCGACGGCACCGTGGAATTCCAGTCCGTCACCGACGCCTACCGGAAAGCCGTTACCTACTACCATGACTGGATTGAGGAAGGCCTGTTCGACAAGGAAATGTTCAGCCAGGATCACACCCAGCTGATTTCCAAGTGCTCTCAGGGCTACGTCGGCGTCGGTGTGTGGTGGGAAATCAACGAGCTGATGGGGCCCTATGCGGAAGACTATGTGTACCTGCCTCCTTTGAAGGGACCTGAAGGAGACTGCGCTGTGACATTGAAATCCGGCGGCGGCATCAGCTCCGGCAATCTGTCCATCACCTCCGCCTGCAAGACCCCTGCAAACCTGCTGAAATTCTATGACCAGTGGTACACCGGTGAAAATGTGATGCAGCTGGAGTACGGCCCCATTGACGTGTTCTACACCGGCAAGGGCGACGACGGTATGTGGATCTCCATCACCGACGAAGAGGCTCAGGAAAAGTACGGCAAGAGCGCGGGTGAATTGAAGGGCGTTTACGAGGTCTACGGCCCCAAGCTGATTCTGTCCGAGTACTACTCCAACGTCTGGCACATGGAGGACCGTGCCTATCAGCGTCTGGAGGACCTGGAGAACTTCTGGTTTAACTACGTTCCCGATAAGTCCCTGTATCCCGGCGACTGCGTGTTCACCAGCGAGGAGCTGGAAATCATCGACATGTACAAGGCCGACTTCGAGACCCAGGTCGCGGAGCAGGAGGCCCTGTGGCTGAAGAACGGCGGCCCCACCGATGAGGAGTGGGAAAGCTACAAGCAGTTCCTGTCTGACAGCTGCGGCATGGATCAGCTGCTGAAGGTCTATCAGGACGCCTACAACCGCTATGTGGAAGCACAATAAATTTTGATTTACAATGCGCCGGGCCCTTCCGGCCCGGCGCTGCCCCCCCTCTACCGGCATCCGGCAGACGGATGCTGGCAGAGAGACGGTCTTTGATGCCAAAGGCTGTCTCTGTGCCATTTTTTCCAGAGAAGGAGTTTTCTGTATGACAAGCAAGAAATTACAGCGTGCCCGGGATTTTGAGGCAAAATACATTCCCTACGTGGCGGAGGAGCTGCCTAGGTTCCATGTCACCGGCGGAATCGGCTGGATCAATGACCCCAACGGCTTTGCTCCCTACCAAGGGGAATACCATCTGTTTTATCAATATCATCCCTACGATGTGAAATGGGGCCCTATGCACTGGGGGCACGTGAAAACCAAAGATTTCATCCGCTGGGAGCGGCTGCCGGTTGCTCTGGCTCCGGATACGGACTACGACAAGGACGGCTGCTTCTCCGGCAGCGCCGTGGAAATGCCGGACGGACGGCATCTTCTGATGTATACCGGTGTGCGCAATGTGCGCCAGAGAAACGGCAAAATGGAGAGCTTCCAGACCCAGTGCATTGCCATCGGCGACGGGGTGAATTATGAAAAGTATGAAGGCAACCCCGTAATCCGCAGTGAAGATGTTCCCGAGGGCGGCAGTGTTCACGACTTCCGTGACCCCAAAATCTGGCGGGAAGACGGTAGGTATTATATGGTTGTGGGCAACCGCACCCCGGATACCAGCGGCAGCATTCTTCTCTATCGCAGTGAGGATGCCATCCACTGGGAATTTGTGAACAAGCTGGCCTCCTGCCACAACCAGTACGGGAAAATGTGGGAGTGCCCGGATTTCTTCCCCCTGGACGGCAAGAACGTGCTGCTCACCAGTCCCCAGGAGATGAATGCCGTTGGTCTGGAATTCCACCCCGGCAACGCCAGCCTCTGCCTGATCGGCAGCTTTGACCGGGAAATCAATCATCTCATGCGGGAAAATGTGCAGGCCATCGACTACGGCCTGGACTTCTACGCCCCCCAGACGCTGAAAACCGATGACGGACGTAGAATCATGATTGCCTGGATGCAGAACTGGGAAACCTGCAGCAGCCATCTGCAAAGCCAGCGGTTTATGGGCCAGATGACCATTCCCAGAGAATTGAGCATCCGGGGCGGCAGACTGTGCCAGAATCCGGTTCGGGAAATCGAAAACTACCGCAGTATCAAGATTGCCTACCAAAATGTGATGATGACCGGGGAAACCTCCCTGCAGGGCATCAACGGACGCTTTATCGACATGACCGTGACCATTCGCCCAGGCAACGAGGCTTCCATGTACCGCTGGTTTAAGATCAACGTGGCACGGGACGGGGAGTTCTGCACCTCCATTCGCTTCAAGCCTGCCACAAACATCATCCGCATCGACCGTACCCAGAGCGGCCTGCCCTGCGACATTGTAAACGTCCGGGAGTTCCCGGTACATGGGATCAGCGGAGAAGTGAAGCTGCGGCTGATTATGGATCGTTACAGCCTTGAGGTCTTTGTCAATGACGGCGAACAGGCGGCTTCCACCGTCATCTACACGCCGCTGGAGGCAAAATCCATCAGCTTCTCCTGCGACGGAACGGTGCTGATGGATGTGGAGAAATACGATCTGGAGGTGGAATAAGCCATGGCAGAAAAATTCGACGTTGTCGCTCTGGGGGAACTCCTAATTGACTTTACGGAAAACGGTGTCAGCAGTCAGGGCAACGGGCTGTTTGAAGCCTGTCCCGGCGGCGCGCCCTGCAACGTGCTGGCCATGCTGCGCAAGCTGGGAAGAAAATGCGCTTTTGTAGGAAAAGTGGGCGACGATATGTTTGGACGTTTGCTCCGGGATACCATTATGCAGGTCGGCATCCATACGGAGGGCCTTGTAATGGATGCGAACATCCCCACCACGCTGGCGTTTGTGAAAACCTTTGAAAACGGCGACCGGGACTTTTCCTTCTACCGCAAGCCCGGCGCCGATATGATGCTCACCGCCGACGAACTGCCGGAGGAAACCATCTTGAGCGCCCGGATTTTCCATTTTGGCACCCTGTCCATGACCCACGAGGGGGTTCGGGCCGCAACTGTCAAGGCTGTGGAGTTGGCAAAGAAAAGCGGCGCTTATGTTTCCTTTGATCCCAATCTCCGTCCTCCCCTGTGGGACGATCTGGAGGATGCGAAAGAAGCCATTGCCTGGGGGCTTTCTCAATGTGATATTCTGAAAATTGCCGACAATGAGCTGGAATTCATGACCGGGGAAACCGATTTCATAAAAGGCGCTGCCATTCTCTATGAAAAATACCCCAATATCCAGGTGCTGAACGTTACCGCAGGCGCCGACGGAAGCTACTCCTTTTATGGTGAGGAAGAGCCGGTGTTCGTGCCCTCCTTCCGTCTGGGCGGCACCATTGAGACTACCGGTGCGGGGGATACCTTCTGCGCCAGCGTACTGAATTTCGTCCTGGAAAACGGCATAACCGGTCTGACGCCCGAGGATCGGCAGGCAATGCTTCGCTTCGCCAACGCGGCGGCATATCTGGTGACTACCAGAAAGGGAGCAATTCGCTCCATGCCGGAAAGAGAAGAAGTGGAAGCTATTCTGGCAATGTAACGCTGTTTCCCTGTTATTAAAAACCCAAATGGCAATATACCGGGCGTATATTGCCATTTTTCATAGATTGGAGAGAAGAATATGAATTCTGTATTTTCCAGGCGAATGGCCCCACGGTATGAAGAGCCGAAAAGCCTTTACTGCGGGCTGTATCACAATGATATGGCTGCCTTTGACCGCCCTCGGTGGGAGGGTTCCTATGGCGTTTTCCTTTACTCAGACAGATACAGATTCAATGAGCGCAGCGCCGCGTCCGCGGCCTGCTGGGGGGTGATTTTGCCGTTGCAGCAGTCGACCATCTGATCCATGACTTTACTGCGGATAGTGCGGTCGGTCAGGGCAGGGGTGGTAAGGTCGTCTACCCAGCCCTTCAGTTGCTGGCGCTGGGATGCGTTGGGCCACTGCGCACTGTAGCTGACTCTGGTACCTTGCACAGCGCTGCCTGTAGTGAAGACGGAATCCACGTAGCGGTCCTCGGACAGTTCCCGCTCGAAGGTCACCTGATTCACCGGGAAGCCTGTGGTCAGGTCCTTGGCCTGGACCTCATCGCTAAGCATGAAGGTCAGGAAGGTTTCTGCCGCCTGGGGATGGGTAGCAGTGGTTAGGATGCCCATGATTCGCCGTGGTAGAAAAACATTGGATGCCTGCCCGCTCAAAGGAATGGTTCGATAGCCGACACTGAGGTAGTCCTTCTCACCGGCAAGAACATGAGACGACCAAGCGTACATACCGTCCAGCGTACCGGTGGGAAGATAGCAGATATCCTCATAGATATAGGACACACCGCCAAGTCCCGTATAATCACCGGGCGCGAAATAGTATTCACCGTTTTCATATTCTTCCGCAACTTCTGCCATCCACTCCGCGTTTGCCTGGCGGAAGCTTTCATCCAGAGCGTACAGCTCCTTCATGGCGGCGTAGAATGCTGCCAGTTTTTCCGCGTCCAGGGTTCCATCGGGATTTACCCAGGCTGCGGAGCAGCTGTCGTAGTAGAGGTCCGCCATCGTGATGGGGTACATGGCATTGACAATCCGCTCCCGGTCGGGGTTTTCTTCCTTTGCCTGCTTTGCCGCCGCCACCAGGGAATCCAGATCGTGGATTTGAGAAACATATTTTTCCGCACCATACATAGCGGGGATGGCGAAGGTTGTGGGCACAGCGCATACCTTGCCGTCCTGGGCATAGCAGTTCGTCACCTGCTCCAGCAGAGGGCCTGCCTGATTCAATACGCCGCTGAGGTCTGCCAAAATGCCCTTTTCCAGATAGGTGTCGATGTTAAAACCGTCCAGGCAGATCAGGTCCGGGCCGCTGCCCGCCAGAATCTCCGTATTCAGCGTCCGAAGAGCATCCGCCACGGTGACGCCGTCCTCCCCGGTCAGGCCGATTTCCAGATCGATGGCCACCTCCGGGTGGGATTTCTGGTACTGGGAGACCATCTGCCGGAGATTTTCATCCTCATAGAGGCTGTACAGCCGCAGCTGGATGCTGGGCTGGGTGGGCGCCTCCGGGTCGTAGACATAGTGGTACAGCGCCGCTTCCGCCCCTTGGCCCAGGACATAGAAGCTGCCGTCCTCCGCTCCGGTGAGCGCCTTTGGGAAGAAGGTGGGATCGCCCAGGGAAGACCTGCCCCCGCTGACCAGCTCCTCGGTGACACTGCCGCCGGGGGCATAGCTGTAGAGGCCGTCATGGGTGGTGAAGAACAGGTAGCCATCGGAATTTTCCCAGAAGGTAATCTTGGGCTCGCTTCCCTCGGTGGCCTGCAAGGACGCCACGACCTGTTCTCCCAGAACGCCGGAGAGGGCTTCCGTCACGCCGCCCCGGCAGACGCTGCCGCTGCTCCAGCCCAGCATATACGTGTCCTCTCCGGCACAACAGAATGTAAGCAGAGAGGTTTCCAACTCATTGAGATTGCTGCCCAGCTCCCCGGTTTCCAGATTAACCTCCCGAACCTCCTTCGAATAGAACTGTGCCAGAAGCCGTCCGTCGGCGGTAAAATCGCAGGTGGGTACGAAGTACCCCATCTGAGGATTCACATCGGCGTAGGTAACAGGGATTTCTCGACTGTTCCCGGAAGAATCCAGAAACCAGAAGTGGGGCTGGTAGGTATCGTCTTCCATTTTCTGTAGAGTGCTGCAAAACACGCTTCCTTCCGGGGACAGGGCAACGGCTCCGATGCTTCCGCTTTCCGTTATTTTTACAGGCAGCGCAAAGGTATCCCATGTGTTGCTCTGGGTACCCGCGGTGCAAATCAGGACATTCCCGTCTGCTTTCATGAGGGCGACCCGCAGGCGCCCGTCGGAGAGCATGACCATGTCCATGGCGTAGTCGCTGTCCGGCAGCGTAATGCTCTGCTCCACATACCGTCCCATGGCATTGCCGCTCTGGGAAACCACCGACAGCTCCGGGTCCTTCCCGCAGCCGGAAAGGCAGCCCAGCAGTACAAGCAGGGCCAGCATCATGCTGATGATTCGCTTTTTGTCTATCATGTCATTTTCCTCCTCATTGAAGATAAACGCAGTATAACCCGTCAATCTCTAAGGGGCATCTAAGGAAGCGGCAATTCCACAATAAATTCCGCGCCGCCACCCTTGGCATCCTCCACCCAGAGCTTCCCACGGTGGCGCTTCACAATCTCCGCCGCGATGCACAGCCCCAAACCGAAATGGGAGCGGTTGGAGCGGGCTTCTTCTCCCCGGTGGAAGCGCTCAAAAATTCGGGTTTTCTCGCTGTCCGGCACCCCCGGCCCCGTATCCGATACCGTGACGCGGAGGCTGTTTTTGCCCAATTGCAGCCCCAGCCGGATACGCCCGGGAGCAGGGGTATAGGACAGCGCGTTGTCCAGGAGAATGGACAGCACCTGGATCATCCGGTCTTTGTCCAGCTCCAGGGCGGGCACATCCGTTTCCGGTAAGCTCAGGGACAGGGCAAGTCCCTTTTCCTTTGCCAGAGGGGAATAGGTCTCATAAACCATCAGCAGAAGCATATCCGGCTCTGTGGTTTCAGTCTTTACCTCCCAGCTTTGGCTGTCGGCGCTGGCAAGGGTGAGCATGTCTCCAATCAGCCGGGACATCCGTTTCCCCTCCCGGCGAATCATATCCGAAAATAATGTCTGTTGGGCAGGGGTCGCACACTCTGCCCGCTCCCAGGCGGAGGCCGCGGACAGAATGGCTGTCAGAGGCGTCCGCAGTTCATGGGAGGCAGCGGCAATAAATTGGGTTTGACGCCGCTGGTTTTCCTGAATTGGCCGCAGCATCTTCCCGGTGAAGCACCAGGAGAATATCCCCAAAAGCCCGATTGCCAGCAGCGCCGCCAGGCATACCGCCAGACGCTGCCGCAGAATTCCGCTTTCCATTTCTGCCAGGGGATACAGCAAAACCAGCTCCAGCATGGAGCCGTTTTTCGGGACCAGCGACACCCCGGCGAAATAGCCTGTGCCATCTTCTCCCTGGAGGGAAAAGGCGCAGCTTCCGCCGTTCCGGGCGCTTACGGAATTCAGATCAAACTCCGATCCGGCCCGATCCCGTGCCTGCTGAAACTCCGGCGCAAGGTTATTTCGTTCCGCAGACAACCCCATGGAAAACAGGGGCGTTCCCCCATCCTGAATGGAAATACAAAAACGCCCGGAGCTCTCCATCTGCCGCAGCCAGGTGGCAGAAAGCTGGTTCCGCTCCCCCAGATAGGAGGACACTGTGCTGAGATTGCCGGAGAAATTCTGAAAGGTTTGGGCCCGGGTATTTCTTTCGGAAATAAACAGACACAGCAGGGTCATACCCACCAGGATCGCCCCGGTAATGACCGTATTGAACGCCGTCAGCTTCCAGCGAAGATGCTTAATCATGGCGCTCCTCCAATCGGTAGCCCACACCCCGGACGGTAGCAAGCTGCAGGCGGCTTCCCACCTTCCGCAGGCTCCGCCGGAGAAAATAGGTGTAATTATCCAGATTGCCATCCTCCACATCGCAGTCCATGCCCCAGACCCGCAGAAGGATGGTTTCCCTTGGCAGGGTCTGCCCCGGATTGTGCAGGAACAGCTCCAGCAGATCTCCCAGGCGCTTGGACAGGACGGTTGACTGTTCCCCCCGCCGCAGGGTCAGGGTTCGGGGTTCATAGGCAATGTCCCCGAAGGTAAGGATTTCGTCATTCTGGAGGGAAACGGGACGGCGCAGCACGCAGCGAATCCGGGCCAGCAGCTCTTCAAAGGCAAACGGCTTTACGATGTAGTCATCCGCGCCGCTGTTCAGCCCCTGGGTGCGGTCCTCCACCTGTCCCAGAGCCGTCAGGAAGATCACCGGGGTGGAAATTCCCTCCCGGCGCATCCGCCGCAGCACCTCCATGCCGTCCAGCCCCGGCAGCATCCGATCCAGCAGAATCAGGTCGTGAACCCGTTCCCTGATAAACAGCAGCCCTTCCTCTCCATCACGGCTGGCATCCACCGAAAAGCCCTCCTGCCGTAGCTGGAAGGGAATGGTCTGCCCCAGGCTCTCGTCATCCTCGATCAGCAATATCCGCATTGCCGCTCCTCCTTACCGGCCACAGCGCCAGAATTGCGGACACTGTGGAAGCTACCATTGATTTTACCATATTCAGCAGCATTTGCAACTGTTCGCTCCCCAGAGGGGTGAAGAGAATCCGAAAGAAGTTAACTTTTTGCCCTTCCAGCCATTTCCCCCAGAAGGAAAAATCCGACCAGCGGGAGGGAATCATATCCGGCGGAATGACCAGCCGTTTCGCAAGAAGCCAGAAGGTTCCCACTGCCAGACCCAGGGCAAGGACGGCCCTTCCCAGCAGCGGCAGCTGGTCGACGATGCCACCCAATGACAGCTTCCGCCAGTCCTTTCCCAGGCGGCAGCAGGCCCTCAGGAGCAGAATTGCCGGGAAGAGCAGCAGCAGATTCCCGGTCAGCGCCAGCATCGGATAGAAGTCCATCACCGTTCCCGCCAGGCCCCAGCGCAGTAAAAACTGCTCCCCCAGGGTCTTCCCGTTTTCCGCCGGCAGGGCAAGCACACACCGGTTCATGGAATCCCCGCTCTCTGCCATGGTCATCATGGTGGGGCGCAGGGCATGAACGGTTCCCAGAACCCGGTAGGCAGCCCCATCCCGCAGAAGGATTTGACCGCCGCAGCGGGTGGTGCCAAACAGGGTCTGGGCAGTGCCCTCGTCAATCAGGCACCCTTTCTGCCAGGCAAGGCACCCCGCTCCCATCAGCTCTGGATTTCCCGACAGGGAAACCAGCGTAACCTGCGCGCGGGCCCTGGTTTCCAGGCAGGAAACCGTCTGCCCTTCTCTTTCTCCCCAGAAGCAGAAGCCAACCGGGTCATCCGCTTCCTCCTGGGAGAAAATGGCTTCCGCCGCGGCGGTATCCACCCCCCGCTCCAGCACAATATGTACCAAATTCCCACTCTCCCCCGCCAAGCTCCAGCAGATGAGCGCCCAGACATACAGAATTAGCCCAGCCAGCAGACGACAACCGCGTTTTTTCCTGTCCATATCAGCCAACCCGGACGCGGCTGCCGCTGTCCACCGCCCGATCAGAGCCCACGATGACCTCCTGCTTGCTGTTCAGCATCCCTTCTGCCAGCGCCGCCGTGGTTTCGTTCTGCTCCAGCACCGTGACGCTGACCTTCCGCGCCTGCAGCTGGGTGCCCAAAACAGTATTCACCTGCTCCATCACCAGCACATAGGGCCGATTTTGGGCATCCAGATGCAGGGCCGACACCGGGACGCAGCAGGAATAAACCTGGGATTTCCGGGTGAAGCGCAGCTCGGCGGCGGCCCCATGGGACAGGGTGTTCGCCGGAAGCTGTACCGTCAGCCGGTAGCCGCCCCCCGCTTCCTGACTGGTGGAAATGGTTGTGACCGGCAAATCCTCATATCGCTTTCCGGTGCTGCTGGCCTGGAGCGTCACCCGGTCTCCCACGCCGATGTATTTGCTCTGCTCCTCCGTAATCAGGCCGGAGAATTTGCAGCCCTGGCTCAGGTCTGCCAGCAGCATGGCAGCGGTGTCGGAGGTCTTCTCCCCGGTCTGAACCCGGCACCGGAGGACGATTCCATCCACGGGAGAGAGAATGACCCCCTCCTCGTCCAAAAGCTCTTCCAGCTTGCTCAGGGTGAACTCCATCTGATCGTAGGTGATCTGGCCGGACTGCGCCGTGGAGCTGGTTCCGTCGGGCAGGCTGGCAGAGCTGATCGCCCGGCCATAGGTGGTCTTGGTGTTTTCCAAAGCGGCCAGCGCGTCATCATAAGTATCCTGCGCATTTTCAACCGCGTCCAAAAGCTCCTGCTCCGAGTGGACGCTGCTGCCGGACTGCTGCCCCTGTCGGTAGGCTTCCAGCGCGGCATCCGCCGCGTCCATCGCCTGCTTGGCCTGCTGTGCGGCAGACTCTGCATCGGATAGACGCTGGGCGTATTCCAGCCGCACAGCGTCGGCGATGGCATCGATTTCCTCCTGGGTCAAGGGTGGGGATGGGGGCTCCGTTTCCTCCGGAATCGCGGGGTCTTCTGTCAGGCGTTCCTCTTCCGCTAGGCGGATGGCCTCCCGAATCGCCTCCTCAAGCTCCCATTGGAGCTGCTCCAGGGCCGTCCGGGCCGCGTCGAGGCCCGATTCTGCCTCCCGGCATTCAAGCAGCAGAAGTTCCTCCTGGGCGGTGTCCTCTGCGCCGCTTTGATAATAGGCTTCCAGCGCCGAGCGCGCTGTGTCCACAAGCTGTCCGGCCTGCTCTACGGAAAGCTGCGCATCCAGCAGCCGCTGGTCATATTCCAATTGGACCGCCTGGGTAATATCATCGATTTCCTCCTGGGTCAGCGGGAGGGCCGGTTCCACCGGGGGCAGGGTTGGATTTTCCCGTTCTTCTTCCGCCCGGCGGATGGCTTCCTGAATTGCTTCCTCCAGCTCCTGCCGAAGCTGTTCCAGCGCGGCCACGGCCCCATCATAATCGGATTTTGCTTCCTGGCATTCATAAAGCAGCGCTTCCTCCTGGGCCTTGTCCTCGGTGATGCCGTTGTAATAGTTTTCCAGCGCCGCTTTCGCCCGTGCCAGGCCGCGAGCGGCGCGCTCCAGCTTTGTCTGCGCCTGGGAGACGGCTAACCTGTAGTTTTCCTCCGCCTGAGCTTTCGCGTTGGAGCGGCGCTGCTGGCTGGCAGAGCTTTGGCTCCATGCGTCCTGAATGGAAAGCCGCTGCTTTTCCATGTTCTGCTTTTGGGTCAGAATGGTTTTCTCCAAGTAATCCAAATCCAGAGAGAACAGCACATCCCCCTGTGCCACCTGCTGGCCCTCGTTCACGCACACTCTGGCGACCCGCAGCCCCGCCACCGTGGTCACGGCCTGCTCCTGATTCTGGAGGGCTTTTCCCGTAAGCTGTACGGTGTGGGCAATGGCGCCGCTGCTGGGAGCGGCGGTGGTCACTACGGCAATGCCGTGCTGGTAAGCGGCCCTGGACAGCAGGGTAAACAGAACCATTCCGGCGAAGAAAATCCCCACCAGCTTCCAGATTCGGCCTTTGTCTTTTCTTAAATAAATACCATTGTCTTTTCTTAAATACATATTAGTCCTTCCCTCCTGACAGGGCAATGCCCCGCTCCAAATATTCTTCACAGCTGATAAATAACAGAAGCGCCGGAATCAGCATCAGCAGCGCTGCGGCAAAGCCCATGCCCATGTCGGCCATCTCGATTTCCGGGAGAAACAGGGACAATGGCCACAGGGACTTGGTTTTCAGATACGTCATGGGCTGCTCAATCATGTTCCAGGAATCCAGAAAAGTTAATATCACCACCGACAGGATTCCCGGAGCTCCAAGAGGAATGGCGATCTGGCAGAAAATACGGAGCTCTCCCGCGCCGTCCAGCCTGGCAGCCTCCAGGATTTCCTGGGGGATGGCCTTGAAGGTGCGCTGCAAAATGAAAACCGGAAAAGTGGAGAAAATCGCGGGCAGAATGACTGCCCCAGGGGTGTCCAGCAAATGAAGCTTCTGCAAAACAAGATACTGGGGAAACATCAACACCTGAAAGGGCATCAGCATCAGCACGATGTAGGCGGTCAAGATTGCCTTCTTTCCACGCAGAGGGAATCGGGCCAGCGCCCATGCCGCGGATACATCCACCAGGAGCTGTCCGGCCAGAATGCCCAGGGAAATCATCACGGAGTTCCAAAACATGGTAAAATACCCCGGGCTGTCCAGCAGCACCTCCACCAGCGACCGCAGCGTGGGTGCCTCCGGCAGCGCGGACCACGCCGCCATCCCCTCCCCGGCGGAGAAAACCGGAGACAGCTTCGCCTCCAATTCCCACTGGGCCGAAAACGCCCCCGTCACCGCGAACCAGATTGGAAAGCAGATCAAAAGCGTCAGCCCCAGCAGGGCCGCGAAAAGCAGCGATTTTCTAACTATTCTCATCTTCTAATCCTCCCTGTCCCAGGCTTTTCGCAGAAAGCCGATCAGGACGAAAACCACTGCTGATGTCATCACGGAGGCAGCGGCAATTTTGTCGAAATCCAGTTCCCGAAACCAGTTGTTGTACAGATGCTGCAATAAGTACATGCTTTCATGGGGATAATCCCCCGCAACCAGCCACGCCTCCCGGAATACCTTGAAGGAATTCAGCAAAGACAGCACGGCAATGGTATAGGCCGACCCTCGCAGATTTGGAAGGGTGATGTGCAGAAAGGTCTGCCAGGCATTGGCTCCATCCACCTGGGCCGCTTCATAGACGCTCTCCGGGATGCCCGCAAGGCCGGCTGTCCACAAAACCACGGTATAGCCCAGGTTTTTCCAGAGATAGCTGATGACCAGCATCCAGAACGCGGCGGCGGAACCCATCCAGTCCACCCCGCTGCTGCCCAGCGCAAGAAGGGATGCGTTGATGAGTCCCTTTTCATGGAATAGCACCTTCCACACCAGCACCACAGAGGCCGCTGGAACTGCCATGGGCATCAGGAAAGCGCTCCGCAAAGTGCCTCCCGCAAAGGCAGTGGCGCGCACCGCAAGCGCCAACGCGAGGGACAGCGCCACCAGAAGGGGAACGCAGACCAGGGTAAACCGAACCGTGTTGGAAACGGCAATCTGAAACGCGGGATTTTTCAAAACCGCCATATAGTTTTGAAATCCCATCCACCTGTCGCCAATGGCACTCTGAAAAGACCTGCGCAGCACCTGGAGCATGGGCAGCAGGGTAAAACACAGGACGCCAAGTAAATTGGGCAAGAGGAATGCCCACCAAACCATGGACTGTTTGATATTCTGATAAGTCCGCTTCTTTTTTCGCATTGTGATTGTTGATCCCTTCTGCCGCGTTTGGCGTCCAGTTTACCCTCCACACCTCTAAGCCATCTCTAAACGGAACAATGCGAGAATCCTATCTTCCATGGTATATGATGATCTTTATCTGCCCTGATGCCCCACCTCAGGGACTCATCTATGAGGTGGACCTGTCGGCACTGGATGGGATATAGCCAAATCAATCAAAGGATAGTATAAAATCATGCAGCCCTGAGAAATTCCAACTTCTCAGGGCTGTTAAACTGTGGTTCTGATCTGCCAGTTTGGCTCTGTGCTTTCTTACACGATGCCGTTTTGAGAATTATGTCGCAACACATATATGATTTATCAAAAATTATGTCACAAGCCGATTGATAATCACAAGGAATTATGTTACAATAGCGGTACACAAACTGGATTGAGGTGGTTCGTTTGCTGCAGCGGAAGGCATATCAAAAGCTTCTGGATTGGAAAAAGAATCAAAATCACAAAGCGCTTTGCATTTTTGGCGCGAGACAGATTGGCAAAACAACACTGATTCGGAAATTCGGAAAAGAGAACTACAGATGTTTTATAGAGATCAATTTTATTTCCGACACGGATGCTGCCGGTATTTTTTCGGGCGATCTGGATGTAAACACCATTATCACAAATCTGACAGCCTATACCCGGCAGCCTATGGAGCCCGGGGAAACGCTGGTTTTCTTTGATGAAGTCCAGGAGTGCCCCGATGTGCGGACAGCCATCAAGTTCCTTGTAGAGGACGGACGATTTGACTATATCGAATCCGGCTCCCTGCTGGGGACGAAGTACAAAACCGTCAAATCCCTTCCCGTGGGCTTTGAAGAAATCTACCGCATGTATCCCATGGACTTCGAGGAATTCCTGTGGGCAAACGGCGTTCAGGACGCGACCATTCAATACCTGAAAACCTGTATGGATACCAGAGCCCCGGTTCTGCCCGCGGTGCACGAAACCATGACAAAGCTGTTTTACAGCTATATTGTGGTAGGCGGCATGCCGGATGTGGTTCAGACATACGTGGATACCCACGATATTGGAAAGGTCATCGGGGTGCAGACATCGCTGCTGGATCTGTACAGGCAGGACATTTCCCAGTATGCGGACGGAAATGAAAAGATCAAGATTAAGGCGATCTTCGACGCGATTCCGTCCCAGCTGAATGACAAGAACAGGCGCTTTCTGGTGAACTCCCTTGCGCCTACCGCCCGGCTTGCCCGGTATGAGGACAGCTTCCAGTGGCTCAGTGACGCGGGGGTGGCGCTGCCCTGCTACAATGTTACCGAGCCCCAAACGCCGCTGAAGCTGAACGAAAAACACAGCCTTTTTAAGCTCTTTATGAACGATGTTGGCCTGCTTTGCGCCGCCTGCATGGAAAATGTGCAATTCGATCTGCTGGGCGGCAATCTGGATGTGAACCTGGGCAGCATCCTGGAAAACATCGTGGCGCAGCAACTCAAAGCAAACGGCTATGATCTGTTCTATTTCGACGCGAAAAAGTATGGAGAGGTGGATTTTGTTGTTTCCGGAGGCGTTCACACCCGCCTGATCGAGGTAAAATCCGGCAATGACTACAAAAAGCACCGCGCATTGGATAAAATCCGCAGCGTAAGCGAGTGGACCTTCCGGGACAGTATTGTGCTGTGCAAAGGAAATCTGGAAGTGATCGATGATGTGCTCTATCTTCCATGGTATATGATGATCTTTATCTGCCCTGATGCCCCACCTCAGGGACTCATCTATGAGGTGGACCTGTCGGCACTGGATGGGATATAGCCAAATCAATCAAAGGATAGTATAAAATCATGCAGCCCTGAGAAATTCCAACTTCTCAGGGCTGTTAAACTGTGGGGCAATACCGCATAATAGTGCAAGGGTTCTCGGCAAAAAATCCACCAAGGCACGCAATTTGGCAGAGCATTCTACGCGCAGAAGAACAAAGCAGCCCAGCCGAGGATTTCTCAGTTGGACTGCTTTTGTGTTCATATATCATATCGGAGCTCAAAAAGTAGTAAATGAGCCGCAAGGACAAAATTATATCACAAAGATGAATCATTCGCAGCTTCTCCAAAAATCGTCTTTCTGCAAGTACGCTACCTTGGGATATTGGGGAATCTGGCTGATTCCTGTTACGGCGCAGGCAAGCGCTTCCCTTAATGTATTGATGAAGTGATTCATTTTTTGAATCCCCGTCTGTTTTTATTGAGGACGACGTTCTTGTGCTGACCCTTGCCAGAGCAGGCACCCACAGCGGCCTGTTCGGGAAATGATCCTGCCCATCTCCCCGGGCGCATAATCCCCCATTTCCTGCAAACAATACCAGTGGAAATTCGGCACAAGGAGAGGAAAAGAATGAAAGCAACAGGCATCGTCCGCCGGGTGGACGATTTGGGGAGAATTGTCATCCCAAAAGAAATCAGAAGAACCCTGCGCATCCGGGAAGGCGACCCGCTGGAGATTTACACGGAGAAGGACGGCGGGGTGATTTTTCGGAAGTATTCCCCCATGGGGGATTTGCAGGAGTTCGCATCCCAGATGTGCGAGTCCATTGTGGCGGCCACCGGGCATATCGCGGCGGTGGCGGACCGGGACAGCATCATCGCCCTGCACGGGGCACCCAAGCGGGATTTGGTGGACAAGTCCAACTCTCCGGAGCTGGAAAAAATCATGGAGCAGCGGAAAAATTATCTCTACCAGAGTGGCGACGCCCCCATCCGGGCGGCGGACGGCACGGACAAATATCATCTGGGCGTGGCTGCCCCCATTCTGTCCCAGGGGGATTTGATGGGCTGCGTCATGCTGCTGCTGGGAGAAAACGACGCTCCCCTCCAGGACTCGGACCGTACCCTGGCCCGGACAGCGGCCAGCTTTTTGGGGATGCAGCTGGAAAATTAAAAAAGGAGGAACTGCCTCCCTTGGGGAAAGCAGTTCCTTTTCTTTTCAGAACACACCCTTGGGGTACAGGCCCGGGAAGCGCCGCCGGTCGGCGCGGTAGGCCAGAGCGTAGAGGACGCAGGCGGTCAGGCCGCAGCCGATGAAGATCAGCCAGAGCAGCCGGTAGTTCCCCTCAGCGACCATGAGCACAAAGCTGATGCCGTACTGCACCAGGGTGAAGAACACGGAAAAAAGCACGCTGGTCACGCCGCCGATGCGGCCCCGGTGGGAGGCGGGAATCCGGCGGGAGGTATAGGGGTTGTTGCCCAGCACGCTGACCACCTCCCCCAGGGTGTAGACAAACATCCCGGCAAACAGCACCCCCAGGGGGGCGCCCAGGGTGAACAGCGCCATCCCTGCCATAAACAGTCCCAGCCCCAGGATGGCCTTGGGAATCTCCGTCAGGCGGCGCAGGGCCATGGTCAAAATGGGAGTGAAGAGGATCACCACGAAGCCGTTGAGGGAATTCAGATAGCCATAGATGGCCGCCCCGTGCTCTCCCAGCTGCTCCTTGAGCTGCAGGGGCAGCAGGATGCCCACGGTGTTGCTGCACATGGAGGCGAAGCAGCCGATAAGCAGCACCCAGAGCACCACCCGGCGCTGCTTCAGCACGGCGAGAATGGAAACGGACTCCGGCAGGGGCCTCTCGTATTCGCCCCGGCATTCCTCCCGGCAGAGCGTGTCCACCACGGCGTTCTCCGGCTTTACGAAGAAGAAAATCAGCACCGTGGACACAAAAATGGACAGGGCGTTGAGCAGGAAGGCCAGGTTGGTATGGAACTCAAACAGCACGCCCCCCAGGCTGGCCCCGAACACATAGCCCAGGTTGAAGCCCAGGTAGGTCAGGGAGAAGGCCTTTTCCCGCTGGTCGGTGGTGGAGTAGTCGGCGTTCAGAGCGTCGTAGGCGGGGCTCTCCACCGTCTGGAACAGGGAGGCCAGGAAGATGACGGCCGCCGTGTGGTAGCCGATGGGCAGAATGGACGCCAGCAGGTACAGCGACACCGTCAGGCAGTCGAATAAAATGATGATGTTCTTCCGGGGGAACCGGTCTGCCAGCTTGCCCCCCACCAGGGACATGGGCAGGGAGATGAGCCCGGCGGTGGCAATGAGCATGGTGGCCACGCCGTCGGTGAAGCCCAGCTTGGTGGTGAGCAGGAACGTGAGCATGGGCCAGACAAAGGCGCCCATGGCCGTCACGATTCTGCCCACAAAGAGCACATAGATTTCCCGCTTCAGCCCGGAATATTGGGTGATGATGTTTTTCATAGTTTTCCTTTTGCATATCAGATGAATTTGCCGCCGAATTGCCAACTTACATTCCTAATTGACATTGTGCCATCATACCATAAATTCCGGGCAATGGCAACCTACTTCTCAGCCCAGATTGATGTCCCCCTGGGCGATGGCGGAGCCGCTAACCTGGGTGCAGCGGAGGTCCCCCTCGGCGCTGGCATTGCCCCCAATGGAGCCGGTGCAGGTCACGTCCCCGGAGGCGGTGACGCTGCCCCCAATGTCTCCTTCGCAGTGCACATCATCCCCCGCCCGGGCGTTGCCACCCACACTGACGCAGTTCACGCTGTCACCGGCGGACACATTTCCCCGAACCTCGGCGCAGTTCACGCTGTCGCCGGCATGGACGTCCCCCTGGACATTGGCGCATGTCACACCGTCGCCGGCACGGACATCTCCCCCCACGTCGCCGCAAGTCACGCTGTCGCCGGCCTGGACGCTGCCGCCCACGGCGGTGTCGGCGCAGTAGACGGCGAAGTCCGAATAAATACTCCCCACATTCCCCGAGAAGTGGAGCTGCACCGGCTCATTGCTCCAGCCCAGGGACTTGTCAAAGCCCAGGCAGGAGAAGGAAAACCGCACCCGCTTGCCCCCGGGAGCGGGAATGTCCTGATAGCGCACCAGCCTGTGGCCCACAAAGCACACCGCATGGAGGTCGTCGTTGTCCTCCCAGGGCAGCTCGGCCACCACCGGCTCCGGCTGGGGCGGCGTGGGTTCCGTCCTGCCGAAGAGGGCATCCAGGCTGATTTCAAAGATGTCCGCCAGGGCGGGCAGCTGCATGATGTCCGGGCAGCACTGGTCGCTCTCCCATTTGGATACCGCCTGGTTGGTGACGCCCAGCTTTTTCGCCAGCACCTCTTGGGTCATGCCCCGGTCCTTCCGCAGCGCCGCGATCCGCTGCCCAAAATAAATCTGTTCCATTTGTAATACCGCCTTTATAAAAATTTCTTGCCGCAAGTTCAGGAAAATCATAGGGTAAAATCGGACAAAAAGCAAGTTTTTTCTGGTTGGAAAGGCTTCCAACCAGAAGTTGGACGGACGAATATAAGATAATTAGGAGTTAGGGATGAGGAATTGAGCGGGGCAGGTGCGGGAGGGCTGTTCCCAGCTCCTAATTCCCAACTCCTAATTCCTCATTCCCCATTCCTAACCCTGCCTGGCTTTCTCAATCTTCTCCAGGCTGTCCTGGAGGATTTGCTGGCGGAGCTTCGTCAGGTAGGGACTGAACGCCACCCGGTCTGTGGCATAGGTCAGCTGCAAATCGTATTCATTGGGCTCCCAGGTGGAAATATCCGACTCGTTGTGCTGGATGATGGCTTCCA
>CAZYWM010000022.1:0-21224 GCA_964651615.1 uncultured Oscillospiraceae bacterium
CCTCCAACCTTCGCTATGACCTGGTGTGCCACAATCCCCGGTGCATCTCCGCCACCGAGCAAGAGCTGCCCCAGATTTTCCGCACCACCGACAAGGCCGCCGGCATCCACCGCTGCATCTACTGCGAACAGAGAGCATAATACGCAACCACCCCAAGGCTATGGCCTTGGGGTGGATTTTTATTTATACGCTGTACTTTGGCTCACAGGTGAGGTTGACGCCCAGGCGTTTAAAGACCTTTTCATCCACCGGGGACAGAATCACGGTGGAGTGAACTTCGCAGCCCTTGAGCTTACTGAGCTGCTCCATAGCCAGCTCTGCCAGGGGGTTGGTCGCGGCGCAGATGGACAGGGCAATCAGGGTTTCATCCGTATGGAGCCGGGGGTTCCGGTTGCCCAGGTGATCGACTTTCAGATGCTGGATGGGGTCCAGCACCACAGGGGACATCAGGTGCATCTCGTCCGGCAGATTGCTCAGGGTTTTCAGAGCGTTCAGCAGCAGCGCCGAGGAGGCGCCCAAAAGGTCGGTGGTGCGGCCGGTGACAATGGTTCCATCGGACAGCTCCATAGCGGCGGCGGCATCCCCCGTCTCCGCCTCCCGCTTCAACGCTGGGGCGACTGTGGTGCGCTCCTGGGGAGTCACTCCCGCCTTACGCATCAGCAGCTCCAGCTTGCGGACCACCTCTTCAGAGCATTTGCCCTGCTTCAAATCACAGGCAGCCACATAGTAGCGGCGGAGGATTTCCTGGCGGGAGGCATCCTTTACCGCCTCATCGTCGAAAATGCAGTTGCCCACCATGTTCACCCCCATATCCGTGGGAGACTTGTAGGGGCATGCGCCCATAATTTTCTCAAACAGGGCCTCCAGCACGGGGAAGGCCTCCACATCCCGGTTATAGTTGACGGCGGTAAGCCCGTAGGCGTCCAGATGGAAGGGGTCGATCATGTTCACGTCGTTGAGGTCTGCCGTGGCCGCCTCGTAGGCCAAATTCACCGGATGATTCAGGGGGATATTCCAGATGGGGAAGGTCTCAAATTTTGCGTAGCCCGCCTGGATGCCCCGCTGGTTATCGTGGTACACCTGGCTCAGGCAGGTGGCAAGCTTGCCGCTGCCGGGGCCGGGCGCCGTAACCACCACCAGGGAGCGGGTTGTCTCGATGTATTCGTTTTTGCCAAAGCCCTCTTCGCTGACCACAAAAGCGGTATTGCCGGGGTATCCCTCGATGCTGTAGTGGTGATAGACCCGGATGCCCATCCCCTCCAGCCGGGACTGGAAGGCGGTGGCCAATGTCTGGCCATGGAACCGGGTGAGCACCACACTGGAAACATAAAGCCCAAAATCCCGGAACACGCCAATGAGGCGAATCACATCCCGGTCATAGGTGATGCCCAAATCCCCCCGGATTTTATTTTTTTCAATGTCATCGGCGTTGATGGCAATGACCATTTCCACCTGATCCTTCAGCTGCAACAGCATCCGCAGCTTGCTGTCCGGCTGAAACCCGGGAAGGACCCGGGAGGCGTGGTTATCGTCGTAGAGCTTGCCGCCGAATTCCAGGTACAGCTTGCCGCCAAACTGGCTGATGCGCTCTTTGATATGCTGGGACTGCATTTGCAGGTATTTCTCGTTGTCAAAGCCAATCCTTACCATTTTTCATGCCTCTTTCTTTCAACACATTCCGACGGTTATTATACCGCAAAACCCGGCCAATAGCAAGTGGGAATCCAAAAACCTCCCCGGTGGAAAATCCATCGGGGAGGTTTTGTCAATCAGAGATTACACGCTCTTCTTTTTCCGCAGAGCCATGACGGTAATCAGGGCCGCGGCGGCCAGGACCATGACGGCAGCCGCAACTTCAATCTTTGCGGTATCGCCGGTCTTGGGGTTGGAGTTGTTGGGGTAAGTGGGGAAATAGTTACCGGTCATAACCCAGATGATGGGGTTGCCGTTGGCATCATAGGTCCAGTAACCATAGCCAGAGGGAAGGGAGCTGCCGGCAGGATACCAAGTCATGTTGCCGTTCAGGTCTCTGACCCAGAAGCCATTGCTGGGGACAGTGGGATAAGTGGGGTTGGTGGGCGGCAGGATGGTGCCGCTGTTGGCGTTTTTCACCATGACGTAAATCTTGTTGACACGGGAATCGTCAATCTGAATGTTCTCCACACCGGCCTTGTTGGTGTCGTTCTTGTAGCTGGCCCAGGTGTTCTCATCGAACAAGCCCGCAATGGACAGCACTCCACCGTAGGAGGGAGTGTAGTACTTCGTGACCTCGGCAAGCACCTTAGCACGGTTGACGTTGTCGTTCTTCACCAGATCATTGATCAGAAGCATCCGGTCACAGGCGGAGAAGTTGCCATTGATGTAAATGTGCAGGACAACCGTCGCCTCGTTATTCCAAACAGCGGTGAGGGTGGTGTTGCCAGCCACTCTGTATACGGTGTTTGCATTGTAGATGGTGCCGTTGGAATCCCGCCAGCCCGCAAAGACCTTACCGCTGGCAGTGGGAATGGGCAGGTTGCCCACAGGAGAATTGAAGTAGACCGTCTTGGAGGTGGTGGACACGGTGGCGCCCTCGCCGGGAACGAAGTACAGGGTATAGGACTGGGCCACGAAGTTGACAAACATGGTCTGAGCCTGATTCATGGTGTCAGTCTGGCCGATCAGGAGCTGTTTGCCGCTGTAATCTCTCCACAGGCCGTCCCACTTGTAACCGGGAAGCAGATTCTGCTGTGTGTTGACCAGTTTGGTGATATTTTCGTTCAGGAAAGCCAGCAGCGGAGTACCAGCGGGAACATTCACAACTTCGATGGTGCCAGCATTGTTGTAGTCACCATTAACCACATAGCGAACAGTAAGGGTATAAGTATTCTCGGTCCACTTGGCATAAGCGGTCACATCGCTGTCATAGGAATAAGTCATGCCGGTCTGAATCAGATTCTCATTATTGACATACCAGCCGGCAAAGGCGTAGCCGTCTCTAGTGGGAGTGGGCAGCGTGCCAACGGGAGAGCCCTTCTTGACATCCAGCACGGACATGGACATACCGCCATTGATGGTGCCGCCATTGGCATCAAGGGTCAGCTTGAAAGCAGCGCCGTTCTCGGTGGCACCGCACCCGTTGCAGACACCATTAACATAGTTGTGCTTACCGGTAGCGGGAGTTTCAGCGCCCTTAACAAGCACCGCGCCGCAGTCCAAGCAGACCGTGTCAGCTTCCTTACCGGGCTCCACACAGGTAGCAGCAATGGCGGTATCGGCCTTGGGGCCCTGGTTGGTGTGGGGGCAGGCATACGTACAAACAGTGCAGACACCGTTCGCGTCATAGGTGTGGGCATTTCTTTCAACTTCCTGCCCTTCCTTCTCACAGCCCGACACCGTGCAAATCCGCCAGTGGTCGTGGGCGTCATTTTGCCAAACACTGGGCAGATGGCTGGGATCATGGGGAGTCTTGGTTTCCACAGGGGGATCTTCCTGAGGGACTTCACCGCTGCCATCAGCGGGGGTCTCAGGATCACTATTCGTAGTAGTATCAATGGTTTCGGAACCGCCCTCAGGCAAGCTCTCAGTGTCAGTAGCGAACGCCTGGAAGGGAAGTGCGGAAACCAGCAGGATTGCTACCAGCAGAAGACTGAGCAGCTTTTTGCTTACTGTTTTCATTTGTTTTTCCTCCTAAAAATGTTTTTACAAATTGAGGCCGGATAACTGCACGGGTAGGTACACTCTCGGGCGCTCTGATTTATAGACGTATTATATATGCTTTTCTTCGATTCGTCAATAGGGTATTTACAAAAAATTACAAAATTAATTACAAAATAATTTCAGGCTGTTGCCGTTTTCTTTCTTTTCGATATGATTATACATCATTTCCCATGCTTTTTCAATATCAAAATTACGTTTTTTCTCCTTAAATCCAAATTATTAAGATTTTTGTAACATTCCAATTACTTCTCCACAAGCTGTGGAGAAGCTCCTTTTTTCGGTAACAAATGGTAACAAAAGTCCCTCCCTTGCAGAAAAGGGAGGGATGATTGCGCCGTTAGGGGGGACAAATTGGTGCTTGACAATTTATCGTGCACACCCTGTAGGGGCAGTGCGGAAGGCACCGCAAAAGCGTTACCGGACGTGTCAGGGAAAAAATGATCACGGAAGCATCTCAGAGGCCATTTCCGTCTTTCCCTGGGGAAGGGCCTGGACGAACTTGGAATCCACGGCGAACTCCACGGTGACGCTTTCCAGGCCCGGGGCGGAAACCACCAGAATTCCCGGGCCGGGGCGGCCGGTGGTACGGACATAGGTGCCGCACATGCCGCCCTCGGCGGTGGCGGTATCCGGGCCCAAAAGCGCCACATTTCCATCCGCCATAAAGCTCACCGGCAGCTGGGCATAGGAAGCCACGGTGCCGTTTTCGTCCAGAATGCGGATGCGCAGAGCGGCCATGTCATAGGTATCGCCGATGTGAAGCCGCTGATCTGTGGGCCGCACCTCCAAATGGAGCTTGGCGGAGACGGAGCGGGTGACGGTTTTGACGCATTTTCCATGAACCATGGCCTCAAACCGCCAGCGGGTGCTCTCCCCTCCCCAGTTGCCCACGTACTTGCCGTAGAGGGCTACCGCATCCTCATAGCGAACCCGGTAGCGGAGCATGGCCCAGGTGAATTTCATCCGGTAGCGCACAGGCAGATTGTGCAGGCCGTACTTGGCCGCCGCCGTCAGGCATTCCCGGAGGAGCTCAGCCTTGCTGTGCTCGAAGCCCTCCTGGCTCTCCAGCAGCACTCCGATGGTATCGTCCACCACAAAGGGCGGATGGGGCAGGGCCGTTTCCGGGGTGTGGTTCAGCTTGGTAACAAAGCAGTCGTTTTTATAAAGAGCCACCTCGTCAGCATTGGAGAACACCGCCACGTTTCCGATCTCGCCTCCGGGGTAGTCTCCGATGTCCATGCAGGAGGCGACCTCCAAAACTGTCTCCTCCTCCCCCTGGCTGGCGTAGGCATAGGCAGCTGGCTTGGGATTCCGGAAGGCATCCATCACCCCATGATAGCACACCCGATCCCCGGAGCCGAACTCCTTGTGGGTGGGGTAGTCGAACATGCACCAGCCAAAGCATCCGGCGTGCTCCCCGCTGGCATAGGCAGCGTTCAGCACCCTCATGTGGCGCATGGCCTGCTCCTGGCGCTTCGACCAGGGATCATAGGATTTGGTGGGGAACATGTGACCGCTGTGCTCGGAGATCAGGAAGGCCTTTTGGACATTGGGGGTGACTTTCTTCTTCTCCTTGCAGCCGGGGTTATCGCCGGTGTGGGAGAAGTCATTGAAGGCATACACATCCTCCAGGAGCTTGCTCTTTTCCAGATAGCGAACGCCGGAGGTGGCGCGGCTGGGGTCCAGCTTATGGGCCAGCTTGTTGGTCTGGCGGTAGAAGGGGTCATCATCCACGCTCTCGTTGATTCGCACGCCCCAGAGGATCACGCTGGGGTGATTGCGGTACTGAGTGACCATCTCCTCCACATTCCGGCAGGCCTGCTGCTTCCAGGTCTCGTCGCCGATGTGCTGCCAGCCGGGAATCTCCGTAAACACCAGAAGGCCGATTCGGTCGCATTCATCGATAAAATACTGGCTCTGGGGATAGTGGCTGGTGCGGACGGCGGTGCAGTGAAGCTCCTCCTTCAAAATCCGGGCATCCTCCCGCTGCAGCGACTCCGTGGCCGCGTAGCCAATATAGGGATAGCTCTGGTGCCGGTTCAGGCCCCGGAGGAAATATTTCTCCCCATTGAGGTAGAAGCCGTCGGTGGAGAACTCCGCCGTCCGGAAGCCAAAGCGTATCTGCTCCTCATCCTCGACCCCGGAGGCATTCAGCAGCCGCACCCGGCAGACGTACCGGTTGGGGTCCTCGGGACGCCAAGGCCGGACATTCAGGCGCTGGGCGGAGCCGTGATTCTTCCGACCGCAGCTATTCCAGAGCTGCTCCCCCTCTTCCGTTAGGATGGAAATGTCAATATCCCCGCTGAAATTGTCGGTCTCCACCTCGATTTCCGCCCGGTCTACCGTAGGGGTGACGATGGCAACGTCCCGGATAACCCCGGTATTCTTCTCGATCAGCCAGGCCTCCCGGTACAGTCCGCCGTAGGTCAGATAGTCGATGACAAAGCCGAAGGGGGGAATCTCCTTGTTTTCCGTGGTATCCAGCCGGACGGCCAGGGTATTCTCCCCAGGTTTCACCAGGCCGGTGATTTCCAGCTGGAAGCCGGTATAGCCGCAGCGGTGCTCCCCTGCCGCCATGCCGTTGACAAAAACCGTGGCGATATGGGCTGCCCCGTCAAATTGCAGGAAAAACCGCTTGCCGGAAATCTCCTCCGGCAGAATCAGCTTTCTGCGGTAGCCGCAGACCATCTGGTAGGCCTGGTGATCCGCGTAGTGCAGCGGCAGCTCCACCGGGTTGTGGGGCAGATCAACACACTCCCCTGCCCCCTGGAAATCCATAAATTCCTCGCTCCACTGCTCTGAAAACTCCCAACTGTCGCAAATGCTGGTTTTCACACCGACTCCCCCTTGTGAATGATTGGCTTCATTATACAATTCCCGACAGAAAATGTAAAGCTGAAAATCCCGGAACCGACCTTCGCCGGTTCCGGGATCAATTCATTTAATTTATATCAGCCGTTGCGGACGGACATGAACAGGCTCTCCATATGCCGGGCCACATCCTCGGGGAGGTAGTCGAAGCTGGTGGCGTTGCGAAGCTCCTGGGCGTCGGGGTAGGCCACCGGGTTATTGGCAAGCTCCTCATCCAGATACTCCTTGGAGGCAGAGGCAGGAACGGAATAGCCAATGAAGTCCATGTTGGCAGCAGAGATTTCCGGGTCGCAGAGGAAATTGATGAACAGCTCCGCGGCCTCCTTCTCCTGGCAGCAGGTGGGGATGCACATTGCGTCGATGAACATGTTGAAGCCCTGGTGGTCAGGACGGTAGAAGGCCAGATTCTCGTTCTCCTCCACCATGGTCAGGTAGTCGCCGGCATAATAGGGGGCAATCCAGGCCTCCTCATTTTCCATGGCGTCGAAAATCTGATCCATCACGTACTGCTGCACCACGCCTCTCTGCTCCGCCAGCTTGTCGGCGCAGGCCTGAAGCTCCGCCTTGTCAGTGGAGTTGACATCATACCCCAGCAGATACTGGGCAATGCCGAAGGCGTCCCGGGAGTTGTCGAACATGAGAATCTTATCGGCGTACTTCTCGTTCCACAGCAGCTCCCAGCCGGTGACATCCGCCTCATCCACATACTTGGTATTATAGATAATGCCCACAGTGCCCCAGGTATAGGGGACAGAATATTTGTTCTCCGGGTCATAGGAAGTATTGCGGAAGGACTCGTCAATATACTGAGCGTTGGGGATGTTGTCGTAATTCAGCTCCAGCAGCATATTCTCCTGGCGCATCCGGCCCACCATATAGTCGGAGGGGATGATCACATCCACGGTGATGCCGCCGTTGGACAGCTTGGCGTACATACTCTCGTTGGAATCGTAAGTAGAGTATTTCACCCGGATGTTGGGATAGGCCTCCTCGAAGGCCTCGATCACGTCGATGGAGTCATCGTCGCCCTCGGCGATGTACTGACCCCAGTTGTAGACATACAGGGTTACTTTCTCGCCCTTGGCGCAGGCGAATCCGGCACAGCAGCCCAGCACCAGGCAAAGGGCTAGGGCAAAGGAAATGATTTTTTTCATATACATATCTCCCTTCACTTGCCACGGGCGGACTGACGCTTCTTGTCGCCCATGAGCTGAATCACATTGGAAATGACCATCAGCACAAAAATCAGCAGGAACAGCAGCGTGAACATGGCGTAGATTTTCGGCTGGATGGGTTTCTTGGTATAGGTGTAGATTTCCACCGGAAGGGTGACGAAATCCAATCCTGTGACAAAATAGCTGATGACAAAATCATCCAGGCTCATGGTAAAGGCCATGATGGCGCCGGAGATGATGCCGGGCATGATCTCGTGGATCGTCACCTTGAAGAAGGCCTGCAAATGGGTGCAGCCCAAATCCAGGGCCGCGTCCGTCAGGCTCTCGTCCATCTGCTTGAGCTTGGGCATGACGTTGAGAATCACATAGGGCAGATTAAAGGTGACGTGGGCAATCAGCAGCGTCCAGAAGGTTAGACTGTTCCGCTGGCCCAGCAGCCTGCTCCCCACAAACACAAACAGCAGCGACAGCGATACGCCGGTGACAATGTCCGGGTTGGTCATGGGGATATTGGTCAGGCTCATGGCCGCTTTCCGGAGCTTGGGATTCAGCCCGTTGATGCCGATGGCGGCTATCGTGCCGAAAGTCGTGGCAATCAGGCTGGCCAGAACAGACACCAGCAGGGAATTTCGCAGCAGCTCCAGCAGATCATCGTCCTTGAAAAGTCTGACATACTGCTGAAACGTAAAGCCGTCGAAATGGGTGATGTTCTTGCCGGTGTTGAAGGAGGCCACCACCAGCACCGCCATGGGGATATAGAGGAAAACGAAGATAAGCACGGTAATAAACCGGTTGGTCCGCTTCAAACCACCACACTCCCCTCTTCATCCCCGCCGAAGCGGTTCATGATGCCGGTGCAGACAAACACCAGAATCATCAGCACAATGGACAGCGCCGCGCCCAGGTTGGGGTTGTTGCCCTGCTTGAACTGGCGCTCGATCACGTCGCCGATGAGGACGGTGCTGGAAGAGCCCATTTTCTGGGAAATATAGAAGGTGGACACCGCGGGCACAAAGACCATGGTCATGCCGGAGAGAATTCCGGGCACGGACAGGGGCAGAATCACCCGCCGGAAGGTCTGGACGGCGTTGCAGCCCAGATCCTCCGCCGCCTCGATGAGGCGATGGTCGATCTTCACAATGGTGGTGTAGAGGGGCAGAATCATGTAGGGCAGGTAGTTGTACACCATGCCCAGCACCACAGCCCCGGGGGTGCGGATCATGGTCAGGCGTCCAAAATCCTCTGGAATGGAGGCAAGCCATCCGCCCAGGGCGTTCCAGCCCAGCCGGTTCATCATCCAGCCCCCCAGCGCGCGCAGCTGGTCGAACAACGCCACAATCAGGTTGTTGATGATGCCCTGATCGCTCAGCAGTCCCACCCAGGCCAGGGTCCGCAGCAGGAAGCTCATGCACATGGGCAGCATGACCAGCATATACAGAAATCTCTGTGTTGTCTCGCCGCAGTGGGCAATGAAATAGGCCACAGGATACCCGAGAATCAGGCACACCACCGCCGACACCAGGGAATAGAGAATGGAAGTCCACAGCACCGGCAGATACATGCCCAGCTGCCGCAGGTTTACCAGGGAAAAGCTTCCGGTGGAGGGATCCGTCAGGGCATAGTAGCCCACCACTCCAAGAGGAATCAGGGTGAACAGCACCATCCAGATCAGGTAGGGGGTGCTGAGCAGCACTGCGTTATTCTTCTTCATCCTCGGCATCCTCCGTCAGCTCGTCATACTCAGCAGAGTATGAGCTGTAGTCGCCATACATGCCGGAATACTCACTCTTGTGCATGATGTGAATATCCTCCGGGTTCAAACGAATGCCAATGGTGGAGCCCACAGCCTGGTAGTCCGTGGACTGAATCAGCCATTTGAAGCCCTTGAACTCCACGATAATATCGTAGTTCAGGCCCTTGAAGGTGATGGCCGTCACCTTGCCAACCAGGTGGCCCTCCCGCACCGGGACAATGTCGATGTCCTCCGGGCGGATGACCACATCCACATTTTCGTTCTCGGCGAAGCCCTTGTCCACGCACTGGAACTCCCGGCCAAAAAACTTCACCCGATAGTCTTCCAGCATGACGCCGTCCAAAATATTGGACTCGCCGATGAAATCCGCCACGAAGGCGTTTTTCGGTTCATTATATATATCCTCCGGTTTGCCGATCTGCTGGATGCGCCCCTTGTCCATCACCACGATGGTATCGGACATGGACAGTGCCTCCTCCTGATCGTGGGTCACATAGATAAAGGTGATGCCCAGGGCCTGCTGGATGCGTTTGAGCTCATTCTGCATGTCCTTGCGCAGACGCAGGTCCAGAGCGCCCAGAGGCTCGTCCAGCAGCAGCACCTTGGGACGGTTCACCAGCGCCCGGGCAATTGCCACCCGCTGCTGCTGACCGCCGGACAGGCTGTCGATGCGGCGATTCTCGTAGCCCCGGAGGCTGACGATTTCCAGCATTTCCTTCACTCTGGTGTCTATCTCCCCCTTTGGAAGCTTTGCGACCCGTAGCCCGAAGGCGATGTTGTCGTAGACATCCAAGTGCGGAAACAGGGCATAGCGCTGAAACACAGTGTTGATCTGCCGCTTGTAGGGCGGGACATCATTGATTGTCTCACCGTCGAATGTCACCGTGCCGGATGTGGGGGTCAAAAACCCGCCGATGATCCGAAGCGTGGTGGTCTTGCCACAGCCGGAAGGGCCCAGCAATGTGAGGAATTCATGATCGTTGATGTAAAGATTGATGCCGTCCAATATACGCTCCCCGTCGAACTCCATAACCAAATCACGGAGCCTGATGAGTTCCTTGGCCATTATCCTCCCCCGATTCTTTAACCGATTTTTTCGTCAAAATTTGACATATACTAATATATATGAAATCGGCCCAATGTCAATAGGCAACCTGAAAAACATATTTTGGGATTTCTGTTTAGAAATGAATCATCCTGTCAATACTCTGGCTCGGAGGTGCTTCAGCAATGAACAACAAAAATCCAGGAACTGCCGCAAAATACGCTGCCTGCATTCTGGCGCTGGTGGTCATCGCCGCCGGAGTCACCGTTTATATGACTCGGCGGGGGAATCAGTCGGTGCAGGAGGCGGCCATTCAAGAGCCGATGGTGGAAAATCTGGCAGCCAGTACACAAGCTGCCCAAACCACGGAACCCTCCGTGTCCAGCCCATCGGTTCCCACCACCGTCCCGGCCAAGATTCCGGAACCCACCCAGGCGACAACCCAGACCGTCTCCCCTGCCCCCAGCGCCCTGAAAACCGCTCTGCCGGTGCCCGGCGATACCATTGGCGCGTATGCCATGGACTGCCTGAGCTACAATGAGACCACCCGGGACTGGCGGGTTCACAACGGTGTGGACCTGGCCGCCGAGGAGGGAACCCCTGTGGGAGCGGCGGCGGACGGCACGGTGTATACCACCTATGAGGACGACACTCTGGGCTATACCGTGGTCCTGCGCCATGATGGCGGCTATATCACCCGCTATTCCAGTCTGCGGGAGGACCTGTGCGTAAACCCCGGAGATAAAGTCACCCTGGGGCAGACCATCGGCTATGCCGGCGACAGCGCCCTGGTGGAAACCGTCATGGGCTCCCATGTCCATTTCAGCGTCAGCTGCCAGGACGAGCCCATGGACCCGGCGGAGTTCTTCGCTCTGGGATAAAAAATTCCCCGCCAATCGGCAGGGAAAAGAATCTTCCTCTTTTTGTCGGGGCTGTCAGAGACAGCCCCATTTCTTTTACTCGGTCTGATCCGGCTCCTGGGCTTCGGGGAGCTTGGGCTGGCTTTCCGCGTTGACAAAGCTCATCAGCTCCTCGCCGGTGATGGTCTCCTTCATCAGCAGGAACTCGGCGATCTCATCCAAAAGGGACCGATGCTCCTGGAGGATTTTCAGAGACTGGGCATAGGTCTGCTCCAGCAGCTCCTTGACCTCCCGATCCACCACGGCGGCGGTGGACTGGGCGCAGTCCATATAGGCCTGGCCATCCAGGTACTGGTGCTCCACCGAGGCGGTGGTCATCAGCCCCAGCTCCTTGCCCATGCCATACTGACTGATCATGTTCCGTGCCAGCGCCGTGGCCCGCTGCAAATCGTTGGCGGCACCGGTGGTCTGGACGCCGAACACCACCTGCTCCGCAGCCCGGCCGCCCACCAGGGTCCGCAGCTCCGTTTTCAGCTCCTCGGCGGTGTTCAGGAATTTCTCCTCCTCGGGCATCTGCATGGTATAGCCCAGAGCGCCGGAGGTATGGGGCACAATGGTGATTTTGGACACGGGCTGGGCATGCTTTTCCAAAGCGGCAACCAGAGCGTGGCCCACCTCGTGGTAGGAGACCAGACGCTTTTCCGTATCGGTCATTACGGTGTGCTTCTTTTCCGTACCGGCAATGACCGTTTCAAAGGAGACCATCAGATCCTCCTGGTTCACGGTCTGTCGTCCTAGACGAACGGCCCGGAGGGCGGCCTCATTGACCAGGTTGGCCAAATCGGCACCCACGGCACCGGCGGTGGCCTGGGCGATCTTCTTCAAATCCACATCCTCGCTGAGCTTGATCTTCCGGGTGTGAACCTTCAGCGTGTCCAGACGGCCCTGGAGGTTGGGGCGGTCCACAATGATCCGCCGGTCAAACCGGCCGGGGCGGAGCAGCGCCTTGTCCAGGATTTCCGGACGGTTGGTGGCCGCCAGGCACACAATGCCCTTGGAGGGCTCGAAGCCGTCGATCTCATTGAGCAGCTGGTTCAGCGTCTGCTCCTGCTCGGAGTTGTTGCCGTACCGGTTGTCCCGGGAACGGCCGACGGCATCGATCTCATCAATAAAGATGATGCACGGCGCCACCTTGGCGGCCTGCTGGAACAAATCCCGCACCCGGCTGGCGCCCATGCCCACGAACATTTCCACAAAGTCCGAGCCGGAGATGGAGAAGAAGGGCACCCCCGCCTCCCCTGCCACGGCCTTGGCCAGCAGCGTCTTACCGGTACCGGGAGAGCCCACCAGCAGCGCGCCCTTGGGCAGCTTTGCGCCGATCTCGGTGTATTTCTGGGGGTTGTGGAGGAAATCAATGATCTCCGCCAACGATTCCTTGGCCTCATCCTGACCGGCCACGTCCTTGAAGGTGACGCCGGTCTGCTTTTCCATATACATTTTGGCCTTGCTCTTGCCGAAGCCGCCCATCATTCCGTCGCCGGTCATGCGCTTGGTAATCATCCGCATGAACACAAACAAAATGGCAAAGGTAATGCAGTAGGACAGAATCATCATCACAATGGAATTGTCTTCTGTAATGGGGTTCGTCACCTTCACGCCCGCATCCGCCAGCTGCTTGGAGAGCTCCAGAATATTGCCGCCGCTGGGCAGGCCGGTATAGCAGGCCTTCTGCCGGGCGGGCTCTTTCACGGCCTCGTCCCTGGTCAGGTAGATCACCCGGTCATACCGGAACTCCACCTCCGATAGGTTGTCTTCCTCCACGGCTTTCAGGAAATCGCTGACGCTGGTCTGAGTATACTGGCTGTTGGAAATGGAGCCGTAAATCCAGCTGATCAGCAGCACCAGGGCCAGGGTGATGATTAAAGCCGTCCAAATATTTCCCTTTGGCATATTGTCCAGGGGATTTTTACTGTTTTTGGGGTCATTTGATTCAGGATTCATATGCGTATCGCCTCCCGGGGCATATTTTTCATTTCACGTGGGGCTATCATAACACATTTTTTCTGATTCGGCAATGAATGATTCTGATTTTCCCGGTAAATTTTCTGTAAATTAGTGGCACCTGCCGGGATTTTTTCCGCCAGAAAATTGCTATTGTAAATCCGGAGCAAATCTGATATAATGGCATGGATTATAGATTTTTCTATCTTTCTGAACGGAGGATTCCATATGAAAGAACCAAAACGCCGCACCGCGCCCCTTCCTCCAGTGGAAGAGACGGAAGGCCAGCTGGAGGGCCGGAACGCCCTGCAGGAGGCTCTGAAAAGCGGCCGCACTGTGGATAAGGTGTTTATCGCCTCCGGAGACATTGACCGGGGCTTACAGAGGCTTGCCGCGGAGGCCAAGCAGGCCGGTGCCGTGGTGGTGCCGGTGGACCGGCGGAAGCTGGATGCCATGTCCTTCACCCACGCTCATCAGGGCGTAATCGCCCTGGCCGCCGCCCATGTCTACTATTCCATTGATGACATTCTGGAAGAAGCGGCCTCCCGTGGAGAGGCGCCTCTGATCGTAATCTGTGACGAGCTTTCCGATCCCCACAACCTGGGGGCAATCCTTCGCAGCGCCGAGTGCGCCGGAGCCCACGGCGTCATCATTCCCAAGCGCCGCAGTGTGGGCCTCACCGCCACCGTGGCCAAGGCCTCCGCCGGCGCAGTGGAATATATGAAGGTGGCCCGGGTGACTAATATCAGCGCCGCCATGGCCGAGCTGAAGCAGAAGGGCGTCTGGATTTTTGGCACCGCCGCCGAGGGCTCCATCCCCATGTACAAGGCCGACCTTACCGTCCCCGCCGCCCTGGTCATCGGAAACGAGGGCGTGGGCATGAGCCAGCTGGTACAGAGAAACTGCGATGTGACGGTAAGCATCCCCATGAAGGGGCGGATCAGCTCCCTCAACGCCTCTGCCGCCGCCTCCATTCTGCTCTATGAGGCCCTGCGCCAGCGGCTGGGCTAACCGGGAGGAATCAAAATGGACAACGAAAAAGACATGCAGGATTTCAGTCTGGAAGACATTATGCGCCAGCTTCAGGAGCTTCCCCAGGAGGAGCCGCCCAAAGAGGCTGACGCTCCAGTGACCGAGCCGGAAGCAGAGGATGCCGCAGAGGCCTCAGCGTTCTCCGAAAGCGCCCTGGACGCCCTGGAGCAGGCGCAGCAGGCCTTCTCCCAGGCTGCTCAGGAGCCGGAGGAAGCTCCGGAAGAAGCAGCGTTCCAGAAGGATTCCGCAATTGTGATCCCCGACACGCCGGAGCTCCAGGCGGATGTCCCGGATTTGGACACGGCTCCCACTCAGGTTTTTGAGTTCCCTCAGGACGAGGAGCCCCGGCCCGACGCCCTGGACCAGCAGACCCAGCATTTTAATCTGGAAGAAGTTCCCCAGGAGCCGGAAGAACCCACCGCCCGGGTGGAAGCTCCCCAGCAGGAGCAGCCCGACCAGGGCAGCAAGACCATTCCCCTGGACCGCAGCGCCAAGCTCCGGGAATTGAAGCGAAAGCTGGTGGCCGGGCCGGAAAAGCGGTACTATGTCCTCAGTGAGCAGGGAATTGGCAGGCTTCAAATCGCCATGATTCTGAATTTCATCATTCTTTTGCTCTGCGGCGTGGGAATTTTCCTTCACACCAAGGGAATGATCCCCGCCAGCCGCTCCAAGTTCATGATTTTCAGCCAGGTACTGGCGCTGATGATCTCCGGCCTGCTGGGCTGTGGACTGATGCTGGACGGCATCGGCGACCTGTTCCACCTGCGCTACTCTCTGAATACCACCCTGGCCGTCTCCTTTATCGCCTGTATGGCGGATGCCTGGTTCTGCCTGGACGAGCAGCGGGTCCCCTACTGCGCCGCCTTCGTGCTGGAGATGTCCATGGCCATGCTGGCTTCCTACCACAAGCGGACAACGGAGATTGCCCAGCTGGACACCATGCGCAAGGCCACCAATCTTGTCAGTCTGGTGAAGGAACCCCATTTTTATGAAAAGCGGGCGGGCATCCTTCGCGGCCAGGGCGATGTGGAGGATTTCATGGAAACCTACTCCCGCCCCTCCGCTCCGGAGATCGTCCAGCGGGTATACGCCTTCGTGGCTCTGCTGGCCTGCATCGGCATTGCGGTCCTCACCGGCATTCTCCACGGCACCAGCATGGCGGTGAAGATTTTCTCCACCTCCCTTCTGGTCTCAGTGCCCGCCGGTTACTTTGTGGCCCTGACCCGGCCCGCTGCCCTGCTGGAGCGGCGGCTGCACATGGTGGGGGCAGTGATCTGCGGCTGGCAGGGCGTGAAAAAGCTCTGCGGCCGGGCTGTGGTTCCTCTGCGGGACAAGGACCTCTTCCCCCGGGGCTCCACCAAGCTCAACGGCATCAAATACTACTCCGACCGCCCCTCCGCTCAGGTGGTATCCTACGCCGCCTCCCTGATCTTTGCCGCTGGCGGTGGACTGGTTCCCCTGTTCCGTAATCTGCTGAAAAGCCGCAGCGCCACAGAATATCCGGTGGTGAATTTCCGTGATTATGGCCGGGGCGGTATCGGCGGCGAGGTGAACGGCGAGCCCGTTCTGCTGGGCAGTCTGGAATTTCTGGAGGAAATGGGCGTGGAGATTCCCCAAGGAACCATGGTCAGCCAGGCGGTCTATGTATCCATCGACGGCCAGCTGGCAGCGGTAATCGCCATTTCCTACGCCAAGATGCGCTCCGCCGCGGCGGGCATCGTCTCCCTGTGCGGCTGCCGAAAGCTGAAAACGCTGCTGCTGGCCGGTGACTTCATGATGACCGACAGCTTCATCCGCGACAAGTTCTCCATCCGCACCCGGCGGCTGATCCTGCCGCCGAAGGAGGTTCGAGCCGAGCTGGCCCAGAAAAAGGCCGATCCTGAAGCGGATGTGCTGGCCCTGGTGACTCGGGATGATCTGGTCTCCACCGCCTACGCCATCACTGGCTCCATCTCCCTGCGTACCGCCTGCCGGGTGGGCAGCTTCATCGGCATCGTCGGCGGCATCGCTGGCATTGTAATTATGCTGGCCCTGTCCTATCTGGGCGCCACCGAGCTGCTGAGCCCCGCAAGAGTGATTCTTTACCAGCTGGTGTGGATGATCCCCAGCCTTCTGGCCACCGAGTGGACCAGAGTCGTATGATATTTCCCCCAGGGCGCTGCCCTGGGGAATTTTTATTAGAAAAGTTTCAAACGCTCCTGCCGGATGCAGTCCGGCAGGAGCGTTTTGATTACAGTGTTTGGCGCTTGGTGCGCATGTTTTCCGCGATGATGATTTCATCATTGGCAAAAAATGTGGTAAAACGTGGTTTTTTCCCCCAGACCAGATACTGGAACAGCACATCCAGGGACACATTTGTCTGAATCCAGGGCTGGTGAGTCACCACCGCGTCCACGGAGCCGTCCAGCATGTAGCTTTCCATCTCGCTGATCCGATTGGTGGAGATCACATGCAGGCGCTTTCCCCACTCCTTCACCACCCGCATGGCGCCGAAGGTACTGACCACATTGAGCACCACCAAATCCAAATCCGGATGCTGCTCCAGCACCCGCAGCAGCTCCTCCAGCTTCTGGGGCGCTTTGCATTCCTCGCAGGCATAGGGGCAACGGGCGGCAAACCGGCAGCCGGGCTTGGGATTGATGGGGGACACCACCTCGCCCTGAAGCAGAATCCGCTTCTGGGGATTGTGAATGTCCGTGGAGGGAATGGCGGACAAAAGGGCCTTGGTATAGGGATGCAGCGAGCTGATGAACAGCTGCTTAGAGGGAGCGGTTTCGTGCCTGAAATGCTGATCTCCGCCAAAGCCATGAAGAAGGGCGTGGAGGTTCTGAAGCCCCATCTGACCACCGGCGCCGCCGGCGCTCTTGGCAAGGTCATCATCGGCACCGTGGCCGGTGATCTCCACGACATCGGCAAAAACCTGGTGGCCATGATGATCGAGTCCGCCGGCTTCGAGGTAATCGACTTGGGCGTGGATGTGCCCGTGGACAAGTTCCTCGCCACGGTTGAAGAAAACCCCGATGTTAAAATCGTGGCCTGCTCCGCCCTGCTGACCACCACCATGCCCGCCCTGGAGGCCACCGTTGCCGCCCTGAATGCCGCCCCCTTCCGGAGCAGCATCAAGGTCATGGTGGGCGGTGCCCCCATCACCCAGGCCTTTGCCGACAAAATCGGCGCCGATGCCTACACCCCCGACGCCGCCTCCGCCGCCAAAAAGGCAAAAGAACTGGTTGCGTAAATTGAAGAAAAATGTTACCATAGACGGGAGTAATCTCCCGTCTATGTGTTTTAATGAGGTGTTCCATGAAACATTATACCATTCATTTCCTGCCAGCGGATATGACTGTCCGGGTGGAGGAAAATACATCCCTGCTCCAGGCCCAGATTCTGGCAGGTCTCCGGCCGGACGCCCCCTGCGGCGGGAAGGGAACCTGCCGCAAATGCACCGTGACCCTGGATGGAAGGCTGGTCCTGGCCTGCCAGACGGTGGCAAACAGGGATATGACGGTGTACACCAGCCAGGATGCCGCGGCTCAGATTCTCACCAAGGCGGAATCTGCCAGCTTCCGGACCGACGGAACGGACGAATACTGTCTGGCCTTTGATGTGGGCACCACCACCCTGGTTGGGTATCTGCTGGACGGGAAAACCGGGACTCCCCTGGCCCAGCTGGGGAAGATGAACCCCCAGGCCCAGTATGAGGCGGATGTGATTTCCAGGATTCAGTGTGTGCTGGAGGGCCGGGGAGACGAGCTGCGGCACTGCATCCGTCAGGCGCTGGCTGAAATGGCCCTGGCTCTGGCCCAAAAGGCGGGCATCACCCCGGAGCGGATCACCGCTGCCGCCGTGGTGGGCAACACCGCCATGCACCATCTGCTTCTGGGCATCGACCCCCGCCCCCTGATTACCCCGCCCTACATGCCGGAGGTGCGCCGCAGCCTGGAGGTGCCAGGATTCCCGGGCATCCCTTGCAAGATCAGATTTCTTCCCAACATTGCGGGCTTTGTGGGGGGCGACACCCTGGGCTGCATGGTGGCCACCCGGTTCGACCGCCTGGAAAAGCTGACCCTGCTCATCGACATTGGCACCAACGGAGAGATGGTGCTGGGAGACAAGCGCCGCCGCATTGCCTGCTCCACCGCCGCCGGTCCCACCTTCGAGGGGGCAAAAATTTCCTGTGGAATGCGGGGAGCGGAGGGCGCCATCGACCATGTATTTCTGGAAAATGGGGAAATCCGGTTCCACGTGCTGGGTGGCACTGCCCCCCGGGGCATCTGCGGCTCCGGGCTGCTGGATTTGATCGCCGCGGCGCTGGATGCCGGTCTGCTGGACGAATCCGGCTATCTGGAGGGGGGCAGCTGCTCCCTGTCCAGCGCTGTCACCCTGACCCAGAAGGATGTGCGGGAGGTGCAGCTTGCCAAGGCCGCCATCCGGGCGGGCATCGAGCTTCTGGCTCAAAAGATGGGCATCCGGGTGGAGGAAATTGAAGAAGTTCTTCCGGCCGGTGCCTTTGGCAGCTACATGAATCCCGCCTCCGCCTGTCGGATCGGCATGATTCCGCCCCAGCTTCTGGGCCGGATGCTCCGAGGGCATCCTGGTGCAGACCCAGGGAGAGGTGGAGGACTCCTTTGATTTTGAAGCCATGCAGGAGATTGAAGCCGCCCATAAATCCCATTTTGATCAGATGTACGCTTTCCTCCGCCGCCAGGGGGCCTGTGTGCTGGCCCTGGGGGCTGGCTGCTGCACCAAATGTCAAATCTGTACTTACCCCGGCTCCCCCTGCCGGTTCCCGGATGACATGACCTCCTCCATGGAGGCCTACGGCATCCTGGTAACGGAGGTATGCCAGAAATGCGGGCTGCCATACTACTATGGCCCCAATAAAATGGCCTATACCAGCTGTTTCCTGCTTCAATCGCCGGCTCTGTAGGCGGCACATGAAACCGAGGAGGTTCGCAAGGCCCATGGCATTTTGCAAAACCATACGTCCAAGCGGCAAGCGTGAATTGCTGGTCGCCAGCTATGGCACCAGCAGCCCCGAGGGGCGCGCGACCATTGGAGCCATCGAAAGCGCTCTGGAAAAAGCCTTTCCAGGATACGTTCTCCGCCGGTGCTTTACCAGTCAGATCATCATCGACCTCATCCAGCGCCGGGAGGGAATCGCCATAGACAATGTGCGCCAGGCTCTGGAGCGTGCTTCGGCTGATGGAGTCAGGAATCTGGTCATTCAGCCCACCCACATAATCAGCGGCTGTGAATATGGAAAAATCATAAAGCAGGCCGCGGTCTACCCCTTCTCCACGTGTGCCATTGGCGCTCCGCTGCTTAACTCGGAAGAAGATTTCCAGGCCGTAGCCGATGCCCTGGTTTCGTCCACGGCTGAATACGACGATGGGGCAACCGCCATCTGCCTGGTGGGCCACGGCACGGAAGCTGCCGGGAGCGAGGCATATGCCAGGCTGCAAGGGAAGCTGGCAAGCAGGGGAAATTACTTCATCGGCACCCTGAAAGCCGCCCTCACCGCGGAAGATGTTCTGTCCCTGGTCAAAGCCGGAAGCTTCAAGCGGGTGCTTTTGCGGCCTCTGATGCTCGTCGCCGGAAAGCACGCCGTCGACGACATGGCCAGCTCCTGGAAGCGCCTCTTTGAAAGCGCCGGCTATCAGGTGGTATGCCAGCTGCACGGTCTGGGAGAGCTGGAGCAAATACAGTCCATCCTTGTCAGGCACGCCAAAGAAGCCCTTGCGGCCGAAGTGTCTTGACCCTGCAGGAAGGAACGGCCCTTTATGCACAGATACTATGAAATACAGACGCCCATCAAACCTATGGCTTGATGGGCGTCTGTATTTTGTGCTTGTGAACTACTTGGTGGGATTCCATTTCCAGGCAGTCCGGGCGGCATCCTCCTGAATGGCCTCCGCGAGAACCTTCACAACCTGAATGTAGCCCTCCGCGTCCTCGGTCGGCGTCAGGTTTCCTCCCAGCAGATTGCCGGTTTCCTCGTTAGGCTCCACCGGCTTAGAATAAATCCAGGTATTATCCCCTTCCTCTGCCGCTGTCCAGCCGGTTCCCGGCTTAATCGTCAGTGGCGGCGAAGAGCGCCCCGCAATCTTTCCGCTGGGGGTCTGCCAGTAGCTTACCAGCCGCACCCGGATATACACCGGAACGTTGGAGGTATTCTGCACCTTAATGGAGGTCTTTGTCTGGCCGTTAAATTCCTCATGGATTTCGCAGGAGACAGACGCCAGCTGATAGCTTGCCGTTTTTCCTCCGGTCTCCTGGAGGTAGTAGGCCATGCCCGCGGTAATCAGCCCCACAAAGAGGATCACCGCCAGGGCCGGAAGGCATGTTTAAATTTTGCCAATGAACAAATGAATAAAAACCGCATAAAAAACATGCCCGGACAGCGTTTTTTGAGGCCTGACGGCATAGGCCCCGGCTCCGGAAACCAAGCTGGGATGAAATAACGCCGCCGCATTCCTTTTTGTGCAAAGCTCAAGCCTCGAAAGCAGGCCATCAAACGGCTTGTTTTTCCGATTATATAATCAATTTCCATATTTGTCAATCGACCAAAAAAAACGAATGACCAATTTTCAGCCTGGCAAAAAGATAATATGGCGCTCCGCCCAAGGAGGGATTGGGCGGTAGGCGCCGAAAGACGGTACAGCACAATGCGGGGAGGTGTGCCTCCGCTCATTGCCAAGGGCGGAACTGTTTTTTCGGTTTTCCTTAGTCTGGGTGCTCCCCGACCCCTGCCGGGGGCCTTCCTTTCTTGTGTCGGCAAGAAAGGA
>CAZYWM010000023.1:0-20981 GCA_964651615.1 uncultured Oscillospiraceae bacterium
ATGGATTATCAAGCGCTCGCTGAGCTTCTGTTCCCCAACGTCACCATGACGCCGGAGGAACTGGAAGAAAAATACCCCCCGAGAAGCGTGCCCGAGGGAGCGGTAATCACCCGTATGGCCCCCTCCCCCACCGGCTTTGTCCACCTGGGCAACCTGGTGCAGGGCCTGACCTCCGAACGGATGGCCCACCAGAGCGGCGGCGTCCTGTTTCTCCGGGTAGAGGATACCGATGCCAAGCGGGAGGTTCCCGGCGCCGTGGAGGTGCTGATTGAGACGCTGAAGCACTACGGCATCCACTTTGACGAGGGCGCTGTGATGGACGGGGACAAGGGCGATTACGGCCCCTACCGCCAGCGGCAGCGGGCGGACATCTACCACGTCTACGCCAAAAAACTGGTTCAGCAGGGCATGGCCTATCCCTGCTTCTGCACGGAGGAGGAGCTTTCCGCCATGCGGGAAAAGCAGGAGGCCGCCAAGGAAACCACCGGCTACTATGGCGATTACGCCATCTGGCGCGACCGCCCTCTGGAGGACATTCGTGCTCAAGTTGAAGCAGGCAAAAGCTGGGTGCTTCGCTTCCGCTCCACCGGAGACGCCAGCAAGCAGTTCAAATTCAACGATTTGGTCAAGGGCGAGCTCACCGTCACCGAAAACAACATCGATCAGGTGCTCCTGAAATCCGACGGCATCCCCACCTACCACTTCGCCCACGCGGTGGACGATCACCTGATGCGCACGACCCATGTAGTGCGGGGGGATGAGTGGCTGCCCAGCCTCCCCTTCCACATTCAGCTGTTCCAGGCCCTGGGCTTCAAGCTGCCCAAGTATGTCCACATCGGGCCGCTGATGAAGATGGACGGCACCTCCAAGCGGAAGCTTTCCAAGCGGAAGGACCCGGAGCTTGCCCTGACCTACTACAAGGCGGAGGGCTTCCCCGTTCAGGCAGTTTATGAATACATCATGACCCTCTTAAACTCCAACTATGAGGACTGGCGGCGGGCCAATCCCGACGCTCCTGCCACGCAGTTCAAGTTCAGCCCCAAAAAGCTGAACCCCGCCGGGAACCTGTTTGACTACGCCAAGCTCTGCGACGTGTCCAAAAATGTGATTGCCAAGATGGATGCCAGCCAGGTCTATGCCCTGCTTCTGGAGTGGGCAAGGGAGTTTGACCCGGAATTCGCCCAGAAGCTGGAAGCTGATCCGGAATTCGCCCAGGAAATTCTCGCCATCGGAAGAGGCGGAAAGAAGCCCCGCAAGGACATTGCCACCTGGGCGGAGGCCAAGGCATACATGGGCTTCTTCTATGACGAATATCTGGAAGCGCCGGTTTTTGACGAAAAGTTCGACAAGGCCATCATTCGCGGCGCCCTCACCAAATTTCTGGACCGCTTCAACCCCCAGGATGATTCCAGCGCCTGGTTCGATAAGGTAAAGGAAATCACAAGCGAGCTGGGCTTTACCACCGATATGAAGGCCTACAAAGCGGACCCCGCCGCCTTCCCTGGCACCGTGGCGGATGTGTCCACCTTCCTGCGGCTGGCAGTAACCGGAAAGACCAATTCCCCCGACCTGTATACCGTGATGCGGATTCTGGGCTACGACGCCACCGTCTCCCGCATTCAGAAGGCTCTTGCCCTGCTGTCATAATTTTTCACCGGCTTCCCGCGGGAGGCCGGTGAATTTTTCTTTCTTCTCTGCTTTACAGATTTCCTTCCGTATGGTATGATTCTTTCAGCAATTCAGGAACTGTGCAGAAATAAAATGGACAAGCAGATTGTTCAATTTGTTCCTGCAAAGTTCCTAAAGAAAGGTAGAATTCCATGTACCAAGAATACAGCTCCGAATCCTTTGAACAGAAATTTACCTATTCGGGAACCGACCTGGGAGCCAGCTGGAGCGCCCAGGGAACTTTTTTCCGTCTGTGGGCCCCTACTGCCCAGTGGGTCAAAATCTGCCTCTACCGCTCCGGCAACCTGGGAGAATCCTTCCGGCAGATTCCCATGGAGCGGGGGGAACGCGGAACCTGGACGGCCAGCGCCCAGGGCGACCTGAACGGGGTTTACTACACTTATCTTGTGAATGTGGAGGGCCAAACCGCAGAAGCCTGCGACCCCTATGCCGTGGCCACCGGGGTCAACGGGAAGCGGGCTATGGTCTGCGACCTGAAAAGCACCGACCCCCAGGGCTGGGAACAGGACAGGCTGCCAGTCACCTATGAAAATTACACCGATTGCGTGATCTACGAGCTCCACGTCCGGGATTTGTCCAGCCTCCCCTCCTCCGGGATTGTAAACAAGGGAAAATTTCTGGGTCTGGCGGAGACGGGAACCAAACTGAAATCCGGGCAGCCCACGGGACTGTCCCACATCAAAAATCTTGGCGTCACCCACATTCATCTGATGCCGGTATACGACTACGGCTCTGTGGACGAGGCAAACCCCGGGAAGGAATACAACTGGGGCTACGACCCCATGAATTTCAACGTGCCGGAGGGCTCCTACGCCACCGACCCCTTTGACGGCTTCACCCGCATCCGGGAGATGAAGCAGATGGTTCACGCCCTGCACCAAAATGGATTGGGCGTGATCATGGATGTGGTCTACAACCACGTGTACCACACCCTCGAATTCTCCATGAACCAAATTGTCCCCGGGTATTTCAGCCGGGAAAATCAGGATGGAATTTTCTCCAACGGCTCCTGCTGCGGCAACGACACCGCCTCTGAGCGGGCAATGGTTCAAAAATACATTGTGGACTCCGTCAATTATTGGGCGGATGAATACCACATCGACGGCTTCCGGTTCGACCTGGTGGGTCTTCTGGACGTGGCCACCATTCAACAGGTCATCTCCACCGTCCGGGAAAAGCATCCCCAGGCTATCTTCTACGGAGAGGGCTGGGACCTTTCCACTCAGCTGACCAAGCCCGGCGTAGCCCTGGCGGTTCAGGCAAATGCCTGGCAGCTTCCCCAATTTGCTTTCTTCAACGATACCATCCGGGACACCCTCCGGGGCTCTGTCTTCGACTACCATCTGCCTGGCTTCATATCCGGGGCACCGGTATCAAAAGAGCACCTGCTTCGCTGCTTCCAGGGGCGGATGGATTGGAGCTGCGAGCCCAATCAGATTGTAAACTACATCTCCTGCCACGACAACCACACCCTCCACGACCGCATTGCCGAGGCCCTTCCCCAGGCGGATGAAGCGGAGATTGCCAGAAGGAGCCGGTTTGCCGCGGCCTTTAATCTGCTGAGCACCGGCATCCCCTTCTTTGGCGCGGGAGAGGAAATGCTCCGCTCCAAAAAGAATCAGACGAGAAAATATGTGGGAAACAGCTACCGCTCCTCCGACCGGATCAACGGCCTGAAATGGAACCGCCTGACAGATCCGGAGGTCCGGAAAACCCTCCAATATTATCAGGGGCTGCTGGCTCTGCGCAGGGCCCACAGTCTTTTCCGCATGGCGGATTCTGGTGAGGTTGTTCAGCGGATTACCCTGCTGCCGGACACTCCGGAGGAAATTGCCGCGTTTTCGTTAAATGGTGAAAAGGAGTGGATTATTGCCGCTTTCAACCCCACGCCTCACTGCGTGGAAATTGCCCTTCCCCAGGGAAATTGGGGTGTTTTTGTGAACGCAGACCGGGCCGGAAGCACGTCTTTCTCTGTTCTTTCCGGAATGGCGAACATCGACGCACTGTCCGCTTTTGTTGGGATTTTGGAGAAATAGCGCCAGGGGGAATCAGCAGCCTCACCAATTTGCTTCCTTTTTAGTTGACTTTTTCCGTGAAAGTGACTATAATAAAGATAACCACTCAGCAAGGAGGCAATAATATGGAAAAACGAATCATCACCATCAGCAGAGAATATGGCGCCGGCGGTCAGCCGGTGGGCCACATGATTGCCGAAAAACTGGGTATTCCCTTTTATGACAAAAAGCTAGTTGAGCATGTGGCAGAGGAATCCGGCTTTGCTCCCAAGTTTATTGAGGAACACGGCGAGCACTCCCCCAGCGGCAGCGTGTTCTCCTACGCCTTTGCCCCCCAGGGTGTTCCCGGCGTGATGAATGGACTTTCCACTTCGGACTATCTGTGGAATGTGCAGTGCAATGTGATTCTTCAGCTGGCGGAGAAGGGCCCCTGCGTCATCGTGGGCCGCAACGCCGACTACATTTTGAAGGATCGCAAGGACGTTCTGAACGTCTACCTTCACGCGGATATTCCCTCCCGGGTGAAAAGAGTCCTGGAAGCCAACCCCAACGAAAAGAATCCCGAGGGGCGGATTGCCGCCCGAGACAAGCGCCGTCGGCTGAACTACCAGCACTACACCGGCCGGACCTGGGGACTGTCGCAGAACTACCACATCTGCCTGGACACCAGTGTTCTTGGCTATGAGCAGTGTGCGGAAATCATCCTGAACGCCGTAAAAAACAGCAAATAAATGTACATCAAAACGCCGCCCGCAGCAGCTTGCTGCGGGCGGCGCTTTATATTATACGGTTGCGGATTCCTTTTCGTTCTGGAAGTGAATGCTCACGCCGTTGACCTCCACATTTTCATCGGCATTGATCAGGATGTACTTTACGCCGCCGATGACCCGGGTTTCCACCAGGTCGGCCCGGGTGGGGTCTACCTTGATGGCAATGTCCGGAGTTGTAATCTGGAAGTGCTTGCTGTCGATGATGTTCTTGGGGTGAAGCTCCGCCTCAAAGCCAAAGGCCTCATCATACTGGACGCTGAAGGTGGAAACGCCGGTTTCAGACACGCCGCAGGAGGTCAGCACATCCTTGAGCACCTCTTTGTCGATCAGAAGAGGCTCGGGCACCTTGCTCTCCTTGTGCAGCTCCATCCGCTCCCGGAGCTGCTCATGGACGGTCTGCACCACATCCAGGCTGCACTCCTCCCCCAGGGCGGTGGTGAGCAGGGCCTCAAAGCACTTTTTCTGCTCCGCCGCGGGCTTGGGAACGGGGGTGTTGAACACCGCCTCGATGAGGGCGTCCTGGTTTTCCTTGATGTTGTGGGTATAGTAGAGGGCGTTGTAGATGTTGGTGGAGCGGTTGTCGAAGGCCGGGAACAGGAACCCAACCTCCGGCGCGGACACCGGCTGATTCATGGCCCCGTCGTGGAAGGTCTTTTCCTCCGGCACATAGTGCAGATTTGGCTTGGTCTGCTTCACCGGGCAGACCGCACAGATCAGATAAGTAAAGGTCTCATCGGCGGAATCATTTTGCAGGGTATCGTCCTTGCTTTTGAAGGGCACGTCATAGGCGTCGCACCCCAGCAGAATCAGGTAATTTCCCTCCAACACCAGGGTGTCAATGATCTTTTTGTAGAGGCTCATCCGGAGCTCCTCCTCCTGGAGCTTGGTCTCCCGGAGCTTCATCAGTAGCTCATGCTCCGGGCTCCCGGCCACCTGGCTGGTTTTGAAAGTAAGATCGATGAGATTCTTGCCCACAGAGCCGGACAGGGCCTTGCGGAGGATGGCAAAATATTTGTCCGCCTCATTTTCGGACATGATGCCGGTGCTCGCCCGGTATTCGGCGATGATCTCCTTGTTGTCGTTGACGAAGCAGCCGTAAATGGCGGTCATGTTGCTGCGGTCACGGCGCAGATGGCGGCGGATTTCGCCGATTTCCTTTTCATTCATTGTTCAAAACCTCTTCATTTTTGAAATGCTGTGCCATTATAGCACAGGAAATTATAAAACGCCAGAAGAAAATCAGCCCCAATGAAAGGGCTGATTTTGAATCTTCCATTGCGCAGATGCCGCCGGGATTACCAGAGGCAGTTCCAGTTCTGGATGAAATACTCCACGCCCGACCAGACTGTGGTGAGGATAATGACGGCGGTGACAAGCCAAATCAGGAAGCCGTTCTGGGGGAAGGCCAGCAGAAGGCACAGCCCCACCATGGTGCTGGCGGTTTTCACCTTGCCGCCCCACCCTGCCGCAATCACATTCCCTTTCCCCGCAGCCACCATCCGCAGACCGCTTACGGCGAATTCTCTGGTGAGCACCACCATCAGCGCCCAGGCGGGGAACCGCCCCCACTGGCAGAACATGGCCATGACGGTGATGGTAAGCAGCTTATCCGCCAGGGGGTCCAGGAATTTGCCGAAGTCGCTTACCTGGTTGCATTTTCTGGCAATTTGCCCGTCGATATAGTCCGTAACGCTGGCCGCTATGAACAGGAACAGGGAAACCCCCATCCAAAATCCCCAAACGCCCTTGCTCAGGTACATGGTGATCATCAGCGCGGGAATCATAAACACCCGAACCAGGGTTATTTTACTGGCAGTTGTCATGGGAATCCTCCTCGGTTAAATAGCCCATCAAATCTCCGTCCTGAACGGCGTCAAGGCGAACCTGTACAAAGTCTCCCTCTTGCAGCGGCTCCTGGGAGGCAATCCAGACTCGGCCATCAATCTCCGGCGAGTCGGCGTAGGTCCGGCCATAGAACTGCTCATAATCCGGATCGTAGCCATCCACCAAAACCTCAAGGGTCTTTCCCATCAGAGAGGCATTGTATTCATCCATGATTTTCGATTGCAGCAGCTCCACCCGCTGGGCCCGCTCCATGGCAACGTCCGAATCCACGTGCTCCATTTGGGCAGCCTTGGTGCCCTCCTCCGGCGAGAAGGGGAAGGCGCCCGCCCGTTCCAGCCGAACCTCACCCAGGAAGTCCAGCAACTCCTGGAATTCCGCCTCACCCTCTCCGGGCAGGCCGGTAATCAGGCTGGTGCGGATCACCAGGCCGGGAATGGCGCTGCGCAGCTTCCGCAGCAGCTCCCGCAGAAACGCGCCGTCGCCCCGGCGGTTCATCAGCGCCAGGATTCTGTCGTTGCAATGCTGGATAGGAATATCCAGATACTTGACGATCTTTGGCTCCTGGGCCATAACCTGGATGAATTCATCGTCAATTTCATCGGGGTAGACATAGTGGACACGAATCCAATGGATTCCGTCGATTTTGGCAAGCTCACGGAGCAGCTGCGGCAGCAGCCGCTTGTGTCCGGGAAGGTCGGTGCCGTAGCGGCTGGTGTCCTGGGCGACCACGATCAGCTCCTTCACACCGGTGCTGGCCAGCATTCTGGCCTCATAGAGCACGTCGTCCATCTGTCTGCTGCGGTATTTTCCACGGAGGGAGGGAATGACGCAGTAGGCGCAGTGGTTGTCACAGCCCTCGGCGATTTTGATGTAGGCGTAATGGGCGGGGGTGGTAAGAACCCGCCAGCTCTCCTCCTCCGGCGCGTCAATGGAGCCGAATTGGGAAACCTCCCTTCCCTCCAGCAGATCTTCAATGGCGGGCACAATCTGGGGGAAGCTTCCCGTCCCCAAAATGCCGTCCACCTCGGGCATTTCCTTCAGAATCTCCTGCTGATACCGCTGGGACAGGCAGCCAGTGACCAAAATTTTCCCCACCCGGCCCTCCGCCTTCAGCGCGCCGACCATGAGAATATGGTCGATGGCCTCGGACTTCGCCGAGTCAATGAACCCGCAGGTGTTAATTACCACTACATCGCAGCCGTCCAGCTCCCCGGTAACGGTATGTCCCGCCTCCTGGACCCGGTACATCATCCGCTCACAGTCCACCTGGTTTTTGGCACAACCAAGTGAAATAAATCCAATTACAGCCATTTACTCATCCTCCGGAAAATCATCGGCATCAAACGGCAGTTCGCTCAGCGCTTCCCGGATTGCCCGGTAGCTGTGTCCCCGCCGAATCAAAGCATCCACAGCCCGCTTCACCGCCCGCTGATCTGATGGGTCGGTTATTTTTGATTTGAGAAAAGAAGTCATCTTCTCCCGCTGGTCCGGATAATCTGCCAGAGCGGACTCCCAAAGCTCCCTGGGAATTCGCTTTTCATAGAGCGCCTGCCTGGCCTTCGCCGGGCCGTAGCCCCGGGCAATGCAGGAGTGGACAATCTGCTCGGCGGTTTTTTCGTCGTCCAGCAGATTCAGCTCCTCCAGCCAGCGCACCGCCTGTTTGGCGTCGGACGGCTTCTCTCCCTTTTGAACCAGGCGGCTTTCCAGCTCCCGTTTGGAGACACTGGAGGCGGACACAATCCGCACCGCCCGCATTTTAGCAGACAGCTTCTGTGCGGCAGTGGTCAGCTTCTCGAACTGCTCCGAGGTAAACTCCATGCCAGGATACAATCCGAAATCCTCCACCGTCTGCCTGTAGAGGCGAAGGGTCCTGCCGTCGTCGAATTGAACAAAGTACCGTCCCGCCCGGTCCGGAGTGGTTTTCAGAAGCTCAATCCTCATCATTGAAATCATCGGCGCTTACGGAGACGGGACGCTCCGCCGCCTTGGCGGGAGCCTTGGGCGCTCCGCCGGAAATCTTCCACAGATTCTCCCGGACCTGGGCCTCTACCCGGTCGGCAATTTCGGGATTGGCCTGCAAATAGGCCTTCACGCTGTCCTTGCCCTGGCCAATTCGCTCCTCGCCCATGCTGAACCAGCTGCCGCTCTTCTGGATGATGTCCATCTGGACGGCCAAGTCCACCAGTTCTCCCCATTTGGAGATGCCCTGGCCATACATAATGTCGAAGATGGCCTCCCGGAAGGGGGGCGCCACCTTGTTTTTGACCACCTTGACCCGGGTCTTATTGCCCACCACATTGCCGTCCTCCTTGATGGCCTCCACACGGCGCACATCCAGACGGACGGAAGCGTAGAATTTCAGGGCGTTGCCACCGGTGGTGGTCTCGGGGTTGCCGTACATCACGCCGATTTTCATACGCAGCTGGTTGATGAAGATGACCACACAGTTGGTTTTGGAGATGGTGCCTGCCAGCTTCCGCAGAGCCTGGGACATAAGCCGGGCCTGCAGGCCCACAAAGGTATCGCCCATCTCTCCCTCGATTTCCTGCTTGGGCACCAGTGCGGCCACGGAGTCCACAACCACCGCGTCCACCGCACCGGAGCGAACCAGGGCATCGGTGATTTCCAGAGCCTGCTCGCCGGTATCCGGCTGGGAGACCAGCAGATTGTCGATGTCCACCCCCAGGGCAGCGGCATAGACCGGGTCAAGGGCGTGCTCCGCGTCCACAAAGGCAACTTCGCCGCCCCGCTTCTGGGCCTCCGCCAGAATGTGCAGCGCCAGGGTGGTCTTGCCGGAGGATTCCGGCCCGTAAATCTCTACGATTCTTCCCTTGGGGACGCCGCCGATGCCCAGGGCCGCGTCCAGGGCCAGGGAGCCGGTGGGGATGGCCTCCACGTTCATCTCGGGCCGGTCCCCCAGGCGCATCACCGTTCCCTTGCCGAAGCTCTTGTCAATCTGGGCCAGGGCGGTCTGAAGGGCCTTTTTCTTGTCCGACGCGGGGGTTGGTGTTTCATAAACGGTCTTTTTTGTCGCCATAATTATATTCCTTTCCCGCTGTACTGTGCCAGTACAGCTCGTTCTCTGTCATTGTAATCCCGCTTCCGTTCCACAACGGTGAAATCATTTTCCTCCAGGAGGCAGCACACCGCGTCTCCCATGTTCAGCCCAAACTCAAAGCACAGATACCCGCCGGGCTTCAGAACCCGAGTATAGTGCTCCAGAATCGAGCGGTAAAAATCCAGGCCGTCCTCCCCGCCAAACAGAGCCAGGTGGGGCTCATAGGCGCTGACACTTTTGGGCAGCTGCTCCATTTCCGCCCCCGTGACATAGGGGGGATTGGACACGATCATGTCGAATTTCCCCAAAAATCCCGGGGCATTCTCCCGGGCATCCACCTGAAAGGTGCTCACCCGGCCCCCCAGTTTGTTTCTGGAAATATTCCGCTTGGCCACAGCCAGAGCCTCCCTGGAAATGTCCGCCAGCGTCACCCGGGCGTCCTTCACCCGGCTGGCAATGGCCAGTCCAATGCAGCCGGAGCCGCAGCACAGGTCCAGGATTCTGGGGTCCTTGTCCAAAAAAAGCCCGGTGTTGATGGCAAGCTCCGTCACCGCGCAGGTATCGTCCCGGGGAATCAGCACGTCGGGGCTGACGTAGAGGGGCAGGCCGTAGAACTCCCACTCACCCAGCACATAGGCCAGGGGCTCTTCCTCCAGCAGCCGTTTCAGGCCGCTGTACACCTTGGAAACCAGCTCCCGGTCCGCCTGGCGGTCTATCTCCGCCAGCAGCCGCTCCGGCGTTTTCCCTGAGAAGGTGCACAGCAAATCCCTGGCGATCAGTCCGGCGGACTGCTGATTTTCTATCTGAGATAGGGCATTTCGGGCCGCCAGATATAAATCCCGATTGGTCATTACCACAGGTCACTCCCTTCCTTTTCAGGAAGGACAGCGGTCACGGCGGCAATTCCCACTTCGATCATGCTGTCATCCGGCTCGTTGGTGGTGAAATACTGCATCCACATTCCCGGAGCGGTGATGACGCGGGTAAACCAGTTGTCATGTCTGCCGGCCCAGCGGTTGATCTCATAGGTGATGCTGACCACCACCGGAAGCAGCAGCAGCTTGAAGATGATCATAATCACCCGGTAGAGAGCGCTGCCCCGCATGGCGGCCAGGGACGGGATCAGCGCCAGCAGCGCGGAGGAGGCAATGGAGAAAATCAAAATGGAAATCACCATCACCACCAGCAAAAAGCTTGTGCCGCACCGGGGATGCAGCCGGGTCTGGGCCCGGACATTTTCCACGGTCAGAGGAAGCTGCGCCTCGTAGCAGCGGATGGTTTTGTGCTCCGCCCCATGATAGGCGAAGACCCGCCTCATCTCTTTCATCCTGGAAATCAGAATCATATAGGCGAGGAAAATCCCCATGCGGATGAGGCCCTCCACCAGGTTCAGCAGCAGGTTATTGCGGATGATGCCGTCCATAAAGCCGGAAATCACCATGGGCAGCAGGAAGAACAGGAACACGGACAGCCCCACGCCAAGGACCATGGCGATGCCCACCACCGCCTTTTGAAAGGTTTCGCTGCCCAGGGCCTTTTCCAGCCACAGGTCCAGCTTGGAGGGCTCCTCCTGCATTTCCTCGGGGGCCAGGTCCGCCGAGCGCATCAGTGCCTTGATGCCCACCAGCTGGGAATCAAAGAAATTGAAAATTCCCCGGACAAAGGGCCAGTTCTTCACGGATTTGGGGGGATTGAGCTTCCTGGGATGGACCTCGGTCTTTAAGCCCTTGGGTGTGCGGACCACAACGGCGTCTTTTTCCGGGCCGCGCATCATGATGCCCTCGATCAGCGCCTGTCCGCCGATCATGGTTTTGAATTTTTCCTTCGCGGGAGACTGATTTGTTTTAGCCATAGCAATCCTTTCTCTACTGGGTAATCGGAAGGGCAATTGTTACCAGTGTCCCTCCTCCCGGGGCATTTTCCAGGGTCAGAGCGCCGTTGTGAAGCTGCATGATCTCCTCACACACCGCCAGTCCAATGCCAGTGCCTCTGGCCTTGGAGCTGCCCTTATAGAATTTCTTTTTCACCAGGCCCAGCTCATCCTCCGGGATGCCGGGGCCATGGTCACGAATCCGGACCACCACCTGGTCGTCCTCACAGCTGATGCTGGCTTCGATTTTCTTTCCGTCTCTGCCGTGCTTGGCGGCGTTATCCAGCACATTCAGGAACACCTGGCGCAGCCGCTTGCCGTCGCAGGGAATCTCCGGAATGTCCGAATCGTTTTCAAGATACTCAAGCTCAATTCCATCCTGGGCCAGGCGGCTGCCGTACATATACACCGTATCCTCAAACACACTGCGGATGTCTGTGGGCTCCACCGTCAGGGTCATTCTGCCGTCCTGCATTCTGGTGAAGTCCAGCAGCTCCATCACCATCTCCGTCAGCCGCTTGGCCTCGCTGGAAATGATCTTCATTCCCTGGCGGGTGTCGTCATCCATATCGTCTCCCGCCAGCAGAGTCTCGCTCCATCCGTTGATGACCGTCAGGGGGGTGCGCAGCTCGTGGGAGAGCTGGGAAATGAATTCCGCCTGCATTTTCTCGTTCTGGCTGATTTTGCTGGAGAGCTCGTTGATGGTATCCGCCAATTCCCGTATTTCGTCATCATAGCGGGTTTGAATCTGGACGCCGTAGCTTCCGTTGGCAATCCGCTTTGCCTTTTCGGTTATTTCCGCCACCGGCACCATGATTGAGCGGATGAAATAGATTCCGCTGAGCAGCACCACCGCCAGGAAAACCAGCAGCGTCAGGCAGGCGATGGCGGCCACATAGACAATCTGGCGGTCAACGATATACAGGGACGTTACAAAGCGGAACACCCCCACCACCTCGCCGCTGCTGTAGATCAATGGGCTGGAGATGGCCATGATGTGCTCCTGGGTGATGGGGTCAATCCCCACAAAGGATTCGCACCCCCGGGAAACCAGGGCCCTGGCAATTTCCGGCGTCACCGGGGACTCACTGCCCCAGAGGCCATAGGAGGTGGCTACCAATTCTCCGGTGCGGTCGATGAACTGGAGCTCGATGACATCCTTCGCCTCATAGGTTCTGGCGTAGGTGATGCAGGCCTGGTAATAGTCCCCATAGTCCTGATGGGAGCCGCCCGAAAAAAAGGACGTGGAGGACTGGGCCCGGCGGGTCAAATCCGCCTGCATGTTGGAATAGTAGTAGGCGGCATAGGACGCCGTGACCGCGGCAACGCACACCAGGCCCAGGGCCAGAACCACCCCCACCGTATTGGCCGTCCACCTTTTTCGCAGACCCCGCTGTTTCTTCTTTCGTTTCATCAACTCTTAGGCGCCCCATTTATAGCCAAGGCCCCACACCGTGGTGATATAGGTGGGGTTGGCGGTGTCATCCTCAATTTTAATCCGCAGGCGGCGGATATTCACGTCTACGATTTTCAGCTCTCCCTCATAGTCCCGCCCCCACACGGCAGCAAGGATGTCCTCCCGGGAGAGGGCCCGGCCGGGATTCTGCATAAACAGCTTCAAAATGGCATACTCCACCTGGGTCAGCCGAATTCTGGTGCCGTTCTTCTCCAGGGTGTGATTCCGGGTATTCATCACAAAAGGCCCCTGGGTCAAAAACTCCGAGCTCACTGCGCTGTCGCCGCCGATGCGGCGGAACAGGGCATCGATTCTGGCGGTCAGCTCCGCCGGAGAGAAGGGCTTCGTCACATAGTCGTCCGCTCCGGTCATCAGACCTGTTACCTTGTCCATTTCCTGGGTTCTGGCGGTGAGCATGATGATGCCGATCTGCTTGCTGGTGGCCCGAATCCGGCGGCAGACCTCGAAGCCGTCCATGTCCGGCAGCATAATGTCCAGAATGGCCACCCCAATATCCGGATTCTCCGCCAGCCGGTCCAGGGCCTCCTGGCCGGTTCCGGCTTCAATGGCATCGTAACCCGCCCGCTTCAGGTTGATGACCACGAAGGAGCGGATATTCACTTCGTCTTCCAGTATCAAAACTTTTTTCATAATCCACCTCTTATGATTCTGAAGTTTTCCAGTCCTGACGGATCAAATGGAAATTCTCCCGCAGATAGCTCTCGGTCATGCCGTAGATGGCCGAGCCGGATTCCATTTTTCCCGCGAAAACCACATCCTGCCCGCTGTAAAGGGGGAATCGGTTCTGCTCGGATGCCTGCATATCCCGATCCTTACCGGTGAAAGCGTGAATGGTAAAGACAGGAACCGCCGCGCCATAGTTGTTGTTCCACATATAGAAAGTGTATACATTTCCGTTCTTTTCAGCGGCGAACCGGTCGATCCATTCGCTGTCCAGCTCAATATACCAGCCATCCTCAAAATTATGGAATGTGTAGAGCATGTTTGTCTCGCGGCCCTGGATGTCAATGGTAAACCAGCGAATCAAGTTCTGCTCCGTCGTATTGTACATCATGGGCAGCAGGCTGGGCAGCTCCAAAACGCCGTCATTGTTCAAATCCTCGGCGTACACGAAGTAATTGCGCAGCGTCTGCATACTGATGCCCACATCCTTGGACTGGGAGATGTTGGTAAACACGCCGCCCCGCAGAGCGAAAATATCGGTAATCACAGCGTTTTGATTGCTGGCGCTGGCCACGTATACGGCAGGTTCCCCACTGGACAGCTTGTTCACCGCAATCCGGCGAATGTGCTCCGGAGAAACGGAGAGCTTGGCCTCCGCCGAGCCGACCACGTTGCCATCCACATAGCTGTAGAGCCGGGCAACGCCGTTGCCGTACTCCGCCTCTCCGTTTTGAATCACCATCAGATCGCTGCTGCCGTTGCCATCCAGGTCGCAGACCACCAGCTTCAGATAGATCATGCTTTTGATCTTCTCCGCCTGGGCGGACGCAAAGGAATAAAGAGAAACGGTCCGGGTCACTTTTTCGTTCAGCTGGGTTCCCACCACCAGCTCACAGCCGGGTTTCCCGTCAATATCAGCATAGTGAACCTGCTCGAAAGAGGAGCCCTTGCAGCTGATGGTCTCCCAGAGCTCAAACTTTTCGTCCCCGGGCTGATGGAACAGGAGAATCTGGAGAGAATCATCCTGAACCACCTTGGCAAACACCAGATACTCCTCTTTCCCGTCCCCGTCCAGGTCCGCCGTCTGAACGGACTCCTGATTGGCGCCGGACACCGGAGCGGCATATACCCGGCCGGTCATAGCCGACTCGATGGCAGAGCGAAGATTGTTATTCCGCTCTGAGTGGCGGGGCAGGCTGTACATTTCGTCAATGGTCTTCGCCCCGCATCCGGTCAGCAGCGTGAGTAGCAGGACACAGAGGAAAACCGGTATTCTTTTTTTCAAACTGCCAACTCCTTCCGACAGAATATTATATCATATTTCCAGAAAAAAAGAAAGCTATTTCAGCACAACATTTCCCTGGCCCAGCAGATTTTTCAGCTCCCCCAGCATGGAATCGCGCAGCTGGCACCGGGCGCCCCTGCGGCGTCTGGTATCCGCGAAAAACAAAACCACGGGGCTGTCGCCGGGGAACATGTTCACAATCGCCCGGACCTTCCGGTACTGCGCTGACTCCTCTGTGGGCAGGCGCAGATACAGCGTGCCTTCCAGCTTCCGGGCGTCCTCACGGGGAAGGAACTGAGACTGCCGCTGAGCGGCGTCCGCGAAGTCGGAAATAGGCCGGACCCGATTCACAATGATCTGAGGGTCCTTGTCGTCCCGCAGCGACAGCTTTCCCACCACCACCAGGGCGGCATTCTCCTGCAAAAAACCACTGTATTCGTTCAGCGTATTGGAAAAGGCAATCATCTCAATGGAGGCGGTGTCGTCCTCAATGGTCACATAGGCCATCATGGTATTGTTCCGGGTCAGCTTGGTCTTGACCGTCTGGACAACGCCTCCGATGCTCACCACATCCTCGTCCTGAAACCGGCTTTCCTCCCCGGTCAGGTCGGAAATGGGCACCACGCTGGTGTTTTTCAGATAACCGCGGTAGTCGTCCATGGGGTGGCCGGAGATGTAGATGCCGGTGGTCTCCTTCTCCATGGCCATCAGCTCCGCCCGGGGAAGCTCCTGCTTGTGCGGGATGGCAATTCTGACGTTCTGCTCCTCTGGCAGCATGGAAAACAGGCCGATCTGCCCCTCCAGATTTTTCTTTCTGGAAACGGAAACGCTGTCCATCATGGCGTCATACACGCACAGAAGCTCGCTTCTGTGGCAGCCGAAGCAGTCCATGGCGCCGCACTTGATGAAGTTCTCCACTGCCCGCTTGTTCAGCTCCCCCTCCTCCATCCGCTCCAGGAATTCCTCCAGGCTTTTGAAGGGGCCGCCCTCACTGCGCTTGTCCACCACGGCCTTGATCAGCCCATGGCCCACATTTTTCACCGCCCCCAGGCCAAAGCGGATGGAGTCTCCCTCCACCGTAAAATGGTCCTCGGAATGGTTGATGTCCGGTGGAAGGGTGGCAATGCCCATTTCCCGGCACTCGGCAATATAGCCGGAAATCTTCTCCGCCGAATCCAGCACCGAGGTCATCAGAGCCGCCATATACTGCCGGGGGTAGTGGCATTTGAGATAGGCCGTCTGATAGGCCACAACGGCGTAGCACACCGCGTGGGCCTTGTTGAAGGCGTAGTTGGCAAAATCCACAATTTCATCGTAGATAGACTGGGCCACCGCCTCCGGCACACCGTTGCCGATACAGCCGGTGATGTTCTGCGCCGGGTCTCCGTAGACGAAGATTTTCCGCTCCTGCTCAATGACCTTCATCTTTTTCTTGGAGATGGCGCGGCGGATATTATCCGCCTGGCCCATGGTATAGCCGCCCAGGCTGCGGAAAATCTCAATCACCTGCTCCTGGTAGACAATGCAGCCATAGGTAACTTTCAAAATTGGCTCCAAAAGCGGGGTCTTATAGGTCACTTTCCTGGAATCCAGCTTGTTGGCGATGAAGGTGGGGATGGAGTCCATGGGGCCGGGACGGTAGAGGGCCACGATTGCGGTAATATCCTCGATGGAGCTGGCCCCCATGCTGACGCACACCCCGGTCATACCGGTGGATTCCAGCTGGAACACACCCTGGGTCTTGCCCTCGGCCAGCATGGTGAAGGTTTCCGGATCGTTGTCCGGTATTTTGTCCACCGCAAAATCCGGAACCAGCTTTCGGATTTCCTCCTGGGCATCGTGAATCACCGTCAGGTTCCGCAGGCCCAGGAAGTCCATTTTCAGCAGGCCCAGCTCCTCGATGGTGGTCATGGTGTACTGGGTGACAACGGTATTGTCGTTGGTGGACAGGGGCACATAGCTGTACACCGGGTCGGCGGTAATCACCACACCGGCGGCATGGGTGGAAGTGTTCCTGGGCATACCCTCCAGGGACATAGCTGTGTCGATGAGGGTGTGGATTCTTTCCTCGTTGTCATACATCTGTTTCAGCTTGGGAACCGTATTCAGCGCCTCCGCCAGGGTGATATGGGGGGTGGCTGGGACCAGCTTGGCCACCACATCGGTCTCCGCGTAGCTGAAATTCAGTGCCCGGCCCACGTCCCGGATGGCGCCCCGGGCAGCCATGGTGCCGAAGGTGGCAATCTGGGCCACATGGTCGGCGCCATATTTCCGGGTGACGTACTCGATCACCTCGCCCCGGCGTTCCTGGCAGAAATCCGTATCAAAATCCGGCATGCTCACCCGCTCCGGATTCAAAAACCGCTCGAAAATCAGGGCGTATTTCATGGGGTCTACTTCCGTGATGTGCATACAGTAGGCCGCAATGGAAGCCGCGCCGGAGCCTCTGCCCGGGCCCACGGGAATGCCGGACTGCTTGGCATAGTGGATAAAATCCCAGACGATGAGATAGTAGTTCACATACCCCATCCGGCTGATAACGCCGATTTCGTATTCCAGCCGGTCCCGGTAGGCCTGGGGCGGGTCGGGATACCGCTCCCGGAAGCCATCCATGCAGAGCTTACGGAAGTATTCCTCGTTGGTGTAGCCCTCCGGCACCGGGAAGGAGGGAAGGTGATATTCATGGAACACAAAGTCCAGATTGCACATCTGGGCAATCTTCACCGTATTGTCAAAGGCCTCGTCGCAGCCGGGGAACAAAGCCCGGAGCTCTTCCTCGCTTTTCAGATAAAAGTCGTCGGAGGCAAAGCGCATCCGGTTCTGATCGTCCACGGTTTTGCCGGTCTGGATGCACAGCAGAACGTCCTGCATTTTGGCGTCCTCCCGGCGCAGATAGTGGGCGTCGTTGGTCACTACCAGCGGAAGCCCCGTCTCCCGGGCGATCCGCCGGACCCCCTGATTCACCGACTGCTGCTCCGCAATGCCGTGATCCTGGAGCTCCAGATAGAAGTTCCCCTCACCCATGATGGATGCCATGTTCAGGGCATAGTCCTTGGCCGCGTCATAGGAATTGTCCATCAGCAGCTGGGGAATGCCGCCAGCCAGGCAGGCGGACAGGGCAATCAGCCCCTCATGATACTGTGCCAGCAGCTCCAGGTCAATCCGGGGCTTGCCGTAAAAGCCGTGAAGAAAGGCTTCCGAAACCAGATAGCAGAGGTTTTCGTAGCCCTTGCGGTTTTTGCACAGCAGCACCAGATGGTAGGGGTCGTTGTCGATGCCGTGAACCCGGTCGCCCATCTTTCGCCGGGCCACATAGACCTCGCAGCCGATGATGGGCTTGATTCCCGCCGCCTTGGCCGCCTTGTAAAAATCAATACAGCCATACATCACCCCGTGGTCCGTGATGGCAATGGCGTCCTGGCCCAGCTCCTTCACCCGATCCATCATATGGTCAATGCGGCAGGCCCCGTCCAGGAGGCTGTATTCCGTGTGGACATGCAGATGCACAAAACTCATGATTGACCCTCCGTTGCCAGCTCCACCAGCCGTTTCAGCCGGTGGCTCATGGCAGGCTTGGAAATATTCACCAGCTCGGCCAGCTCCGACAGCGACGCCTCGGGATTTTCCTCCCGCAGAAAAGCAGCCTCTTTCAGCTTTTCGGGAAGCGCTTCAAACTTATTTCCCTCCCGCAGGGCCCGGATGGCGTTCAGCTGCTCCTGAGCGGCCTCCACCACCTTGGTGATGTTGGCGTCGTCGCAGTTGCACCGGCGGTTTACTTTGTTGTTCAGCTCGTGCTCCAGCCTGGCCTCAATAATCCCCATGGAGGCCACAGGCGCCCCCAAAAAGGTCAGAAAGTCCGCAATCTGCTCGCTCTGCTTCAAATACACCACCTGGCCGCCGCTGCGGGAGGCAAGCTTGGGGAGAAATCCCAGCGTCTCCTGAATCAGCAGATAGCATTCCTTGGCCACGGCGTGGTGGGTGGTGGCCAGCTCCAGGTGATACCCCTTCACCGGGTCCGTGACGCTGCCTCCAGCCAAAAAGGCCCCCCGCAGAAAGGCGGCTTTGCAGCAGTCCTCTTCCACAACCGGAAGGTTGATGTGGAGCGAAAGGGTCTGCTTCCGGTCAAATCCAAAGGCATCCATGACGGCGTCCAGCTTCTGGGGGTCCTGAATCTGGAACGCCTGCTTTGCGCCCTTCCCCTCCCCCGGCTGGATGTCAAAGCCGAAGGCCTTCTTAAAAAGCTTCGGAAGCAGCAGGGCAAATTCCCGGCTCTCTGTAATGATCTTGACGGAGTCGTTGCGGAAGCAGTTGGCAAACAGCAGAATCCCGAAGCACTCCGCCAGAGCGCAGCAGCCCGATTGGGGGAAGCAGCGGCAGATTTCCGCCTTCGCCCCAGCGGAAAAGGAACGCATCATGGCCACCTTCTTTCTCTACCAAATTCTGATCTCCGGCTCCAGCCGAATCCCGGCGGATTCATACACCCGGTCCGAGACCTGCCGGAGCAGCTCTTTCACGTCCCCAGCGGTGGCTCCGCCCAGATTCACCGCAAACCCGGCGTGCTTGGAGGAAATGGCCGCCCCGCCGACCTGGAAGCCTTTCAGCCCCGCCCCGTCGATCAGCGCCGCCGCGTACCCTGCCGCGGGCCGCTTAAAGGCAGAACCGGCGGAGGGCAAATCCAAGGGCTGGGAGGCGCTGCGCTTGCTCAGCAGCTCCTTCATCCGCCCCATGACGCCCTCGGGGGTATCCCGGGTCAAATGGAAAACAGCGCTGAGCACAATGTCCCCGGTGTCCTCCAGCACGCTGTGCCGGTAAGAAAAACCCATTTCCTCCCGGCTGAGAGTTCTCGTTCTTCCCTGCCGGTCCATCACCGTGACGCTTTCGCAAATCTGGCCGATCTCACCGCCGTAGGCGCCCGCGTTCATATACACGCCGCCGCCCACTGTTCCCGGAATGCCGTGGGCAAACTCCATGCCCGACAGCCCCAGTTTGGAGGCAAACACCGCCGCCCGGGACATGGTGACGCCGGACATCACCCGGATTCTCTCCCCTTCCAGCGGCTCCATCCCATTCATGCAGTCCTTCAGGCAGATCACCAGTCCCCCAAGCCCCTCATCGGGTGCCAGAACATTGGTTCCTGCTCCAAGGATAACCCATTTTATGTCCAATTCTTTGGACACTTTCAGAATTTGAGAAAGCTCCTCCTCCGTTTTCGGAAAGGCCATCACCTCAGCGGGGCCGCCGATGCGGAAGGAGGTATGCTTTGCGAGGGGTTCATGAAAGCGGAGCTCCACCTGAGGCAGCATCTGTGCCGCTTTTTCCGGAAAAGAGTTCAATGGCAAACGCCTCCCTGCACATAGTCTATCATACTATACCACATTTGCGCCTGTTGTGCAACAATCAAAACCGCCGGGAAGCGGGCAAAGCGGGGAATGTCTTGCCATCCGGGGGAAAACATGCTATGATGTAGAAAAACCTGACAGGAAGGCGGAAGAAACAGGATGGACCGTAGAATTTCCTTTGAAAAAATTCAAAATGCCCGGGACCTGGGCGGACTCGCAACCCGAGAGGGCCGCGTGATTCCCAGGGGGCTGCTGCTGCGAAGCGCAAAGCTGCACGGGGCCTCCGATGGGGATATTCAGCGCCTGGAGCAGGAGCTTCACCTGGGAAAGATCATCGACCTGCGCACCGCCGGGGAGCGGCAGGGCTGCCCGGACCCGGAAATCCCCGGGGCGGAGTATTGTCCCATTGGAGTGTTTGACGAGCGGGTGGCGGGCATTTCCCATGAGCAGGACGAACAGGCCAGCATCCCTCCCATGGAGACGCTGTATGGTTTCATGGCGACGGATGAAAGCTGCCGAAAAAATCTGGGAAGAGCAGCCCGGGCGGTCATGGAGCACAATTTTGGGGAGGGCAGCGTTCTGTGGCACTGCACCGAGGGAAAGGACCGCTGCGGCCTGCTGGCGGCAATCCTGCTGATGGCGCTGGGGGTGGACCGGGAGCAGATCACGGAGGACTATCTGCTTACCAACGAGGTGAACGGCCCCAAGGCACAATCGCTGTATGAGCGGGCCCTCTCGGCGGGAAAAAGCTCCCAGGAGGCGCAAGCGGTGCGCAATGTGTTTCTGGCCAAGGAGAGCTATCTGCAAGTCGTCTTTGATGCCATCGACAAGACCTACCCGGAGGAGGGCGCGTTCCTGACCGAGGGGCTCTCCATTCCGGAGCAGACCATCCATCACTTCCGGGAGCAGGTCCTTTTATGTGCTCGTCAGCTTTAAGCACAATTACATAAATTGGACGATTTTCAAATTT
>CAZYWM010000024.1:0-20761 GCA_964651615.1 uncultured Oscillospiraceae bacterium
ATCCCATATCTCATGTCTTGAAATTCTTTGGAGGTTTTTATGAAACGATTCTTTTGTCTGATTTTCTCCGCTCTGCTGGTACTGTCCCTCTGCCCCGGGGCAGTGGCGGAATCGGCGGCGGAACCCCTGTATGTGGATCTGAGCCTGGCCTGTGACCCCGATTCGGGCTATGGCTGGATCGCCGATAGCAGTGCCGTGGATGTTGCCATCGCCCAGGACCTGGACATTACCACCGAGGATGACCCCAATCTTGTGGGCTCCCCTGCCCTCCATCGCTTCTGCGTCACCGGTGTCGGCACCGGTGATGCCTACCTCACCTTCTCCTATCAGCGCCCCGGGGAGGACACCCAGCCCGTTTATTATTTCTGGCTGGAGGTTTCTGTGGATGAGCAGCTCAACGTCACCGTAAAGCCGGAGCTTGTTCTGCCCGGCGATTGGGACTACGCCTCTGAAAACGAGGGTATTCTGGAGGTCACGGCGTCCGAGCCGGACGAGGACGGAAATCGGCATTTTCTGCTTGTCCCCAAGCAGGACGGGAATGTCACGTTTCTTTTATATGATGAAGCCGCCGGTTCCGCCTATGAGTATCAGGTGACGTGCCACGGCGGCAGCGCCATCATCCATTCCATCTCCCTGCGGTGGGAGGATCAGTCCTCCGGCGTCCCCTTCGCCCCCGCCGTTTCCTTTACCACCACGGATTTTGAAGGGAACACCGTCACAGAGCAGGTGTTCGCCGGGCACAGCCTGACCATTCTGAATTTCTGGGAGCCCTGGTGCGGCCCCTGTGTGGGGGAGATGCCCGATCTTCAGAAGCTGAGTCAGGAATATGCCGACCGGGGCGTCCAGGTCATCGGCGTCTTCGCCACCCCGGACGCCGACGAGGACGTACAGGCCGTGCTGGAGCGCACCGGCGTGGCCTATCCCATTTTGCGCTACGTTCAGGCCTTTGGGCCCATGCAGACCGGCTACGTCCCCACCACCGTGATTCTGGACGGCACCGGAGCCGTGGTGAAAGGGCCCTTTGCCGGAGCGCTGGACTACGCCGACTGGTGCGCCCTGGTTGAGGAGCTGCTATGAAACGAAATCTTCCCGCCTGGCTGACCCTGATTGCCGCCCTGGCCCTCATCGGGGCGGGGCTCTCCCAGGGGCAGCACACCCAGGTGCTTTCCAAGGCAATTCGGGTCTGTATGGAGTGTGTTGGCATTGGATAAAAAGCGTTTCGGCATTCTCGCTGCCGCCTCCCTGATTCAGAACGCCCATTTTAAGGGCTTCTTCACCGGGAAAATCTACCAGGGCCCCATCAAAAACGTGTGCGTCCCCGGTCTGAACTGCTATTCCTGCCCCGGGGCGCTGGGCTCCTGCCCCCTGGGCTCCCTGCAGGGATTTCTCTCGGGGTTAAAATTCCGCTTCCCCTATTATGTGGTGGGCCTGCTGCTGTTTTTCGGGGCGGTGCTGGGCCGGGCGGTGTGCGGACTATTATGTCCCTTCGGCTTTTTGCAGGAGCTGCTGCACCTGATTCCCGGCCTTCCCAAGAAAAACCGGTTCCCCGGGGACAGGTGTCTTCGCTATCTCAAATATGCCGTCCTGATTCTGCTGGTCATTGTCCTGCCCCTGTGCTATGCCCTGACCCCCTTCTTCTGCAAGTACCTCTGCCCCTCCGGCACGGTGGCGGGAATCCTGCTTGCCGCCCGGGACGGCATGGTTCGCGCCCAGCTGGGCGGCATCTTCCTGTGGAAGCTCTGGGTTCTGCTGGTGATTGTGGCTGCCTGCCTTGTGGTCTGGCGGCCCTTCTGCAAGTACCTGTGCCCCCTGGGGGCCATCTACGGTCTGTTCAATAAATTCGCGCTGTACCGCATGGATTTGGACACGGACAGCTGCATCCACTGCGGCAAATGCGCCCGGGCCTGCCGGATGTGCCTGGACCCCAGCAAAACCCCCAACAGCCCCGAGTGCGTCCGCTGCGGCGACTGCGTCCAGGCCTGTCCCGCCCAGGCGTTGAAGCTGGGCTTCCGGCGCCAACGCGCCAAAAAGCAGGCCCCCGAAAACGCGGAATAATCAACACAAAAGCGACGCTTCCCGCCGGTTGGCAGAAGCGTCGCTTTTGTATGGCTATTTTGACAGAGCGCTGATCTCCTCCGCAATTTCCTCCGGGCTCTTGCCCGAGGTGTCGATTTTGATGGTATCCAACTGCTGATAGAGGGGAATGCGGCCGAGGCTTCTCTCCATCACATCCGCACTGCGCACACCGGCCTCTATATCCTTTTCCAGCCGCCGGGTCAGCTCCTCCCGGGAGCCGGTGAGTGAAATCGTAAAAATACGGGCATGCTCCAGATTCAGCCGGGAAAGGATTTCGTCGATAATGGGCTGCTGGTGCATGACCCAGCAGAAAATAATATTTTCATACGCCCCGCACTTGAGGAAGCTGTTCAGCAGAAAACAGATATTTCCCATCACCATTTTCTTGGTTTCTTCGGTGACAACAAACGGTTCTGCATCCCAGCACCAGTCCCCGTCCAAAAAGACGCTGTTCGGCAGCTTGTGCTTTAAGCACCCGCTCACGGTGCTTTTTCCGATGCCCATGGTTCCGCCAATGAGGAATAAATTTTTCATGGTGTTTTCTCCAAATTCGAGTCCCTTCTGATGTATCAAAATCGGGCCGACCCATATGGGGCTCTCCATGATGAGTATGCTTCGGTTTGATCCCCACCCCTACGGGGTGTGTCTCAAACCAAAGGGGGACTCTCCCACGGACTAAAAAAGTGTCCACCGGACACTTTTTTGCCCTCACTTCGTTCGGGCCGTCCTTTCGAGTCCCTTCTGCATAGCATAAAAGCAGATACCCAAATGGGTATCTGCTTTTATGGTACGCCAGAAGGGACTCGAACCCCCAACCCTCGGAACCGGAATCCGATGCTCTATCCATTGAGCCACTGGCGCATTTCTTACAGCGGAGCTATTATAGCAGTTAAAACTCAATTTGTAAAGAGGTCAGGCAAAAATATTTTTCCGCCGGGTTTTTGACGCGGGGCGGAAATCTTTTTCCAGACTTGCCATTTGTTTTCTTTCGGTTTAGAATGGCATGGTAATTTATGCTCGCAATGTAAGGCAATGGGAGGGAATAGGTTGTGATTAACATTTTGGTGGCCGACGACGACAAAAACACCCGGCTTTTGATGAAGGCGATTCTGGAGGCGGAGCACTACCGTGTGTTCACCGCGGTGGATGGGCAGCAGGCCCTGCAGATGCTGGATCGGGAGCACATCGATCTGGTGGTGCTGGACATCATGATGCCCAATATGGACGGCTATGAATTCACCGCCACGCTGCGGGAGAGCAGCAACACCCTGCCCATTCTCATGGTCTCCGCCAAGCAGCTGCCGGAGGACAAGCACCGGGGCTTCCTGGTGGGCACCGACGACTACATCACAAAGCCCATCGACGAGGAGGAGATGCTGCTGCGGATCAAGGCGCTGCTGCGGCGGGCCAAAATCGTCAACGACCGGCGGATCGTCATCGGGGATGTGGTGCTGGACTACGACTCCTTCACCGTCTCCCGGCCGGGGCAGGTGCAGGAGCTGCCCCAGAAGGAATTTCTGCTGCTTTACAAGCTGCTGTCCTACCCCGGCAAAATCTTCACCCGGATTCAGCTGATGGACGAGATATGGGGCATGGACTGCGAAACCGGCTGGGAAACCGTGACCGTCCACGTGGGGCGGCTGCGCAAGCGCTTCGAGGGCTGGGAGGAATTCAGCGTGGAGTCCGTCCGGGGACTGGGCTATAAGGCGGTGAGGAAGGAATGAAGCATCGCAAAAAAGGGGGCTCCCTGACGGTTGTGTTCGCCCTGCTGACCTTTGGGATTCTGGCAGCCTCGGTGGCGGTGGCCACAGCGCTCAGCTATGTACTTACCCGGTTTGGCATTCTGCCCACCCCGGCCGATCAATTTTCACAGAGCCTGCAGCTTTTGCTCTTCATGTCCGCGGTCAGCGTGATCGTGGGCACGGGGCTGTCCATGCTGGCGGTGCGGATTCCTCTGCGGCCCATCAACTGGCTCATCGACCAGATGAACCGGCTGGCGGACGGGGATTTCCAGGCCCGGGTTCATTTCAAGAAGCCCATCGCGCTGATTCCCTCCTTTTTGCAGGTGGAGGAGAGCTTCAACAAAATGGCCCAGGAGCTGGGGGACACCGAGATGCTCCGCCGGGACTTCGTGAACAATTTCTCCCACGAATTCAAGACCCCCATTGTCTCCATCGCCGGATTCGCCAAGCTTCTCCAGCGGGCGGACCTGAGCGAGGAGCAGCGCCGGGAGTACATCGACGCCATTGTGGAGGAGTCCGTCCGGCTCTCCACCATGGCCACCAACATCTTAAAGCTGACCAAGGTGGAAAATCAGGCCATCCTCACCGGCGTCACCCAGTACAATCTCTCCGAGCAGCTGCGGGGCGCGGCGCTGCTGCTGGAAAACGACTGGACCGCCAAGCACATCGAGCTGGACATGGAATTCCCGGAGGTGAACATCCGGGCCAACGAGGCGCTGATGAAGGAGGTCTTCATCAACCTGCTGCAAAACGCGGTGAAGTTTTCCCCGGAGTACGGCCCCGTCCAGGTGCGCATCAGCCGGGAACAGGATGCCGTCCAAGTGACCTTTACCAACAGCGGTGAAATTCCGGAGGCGGATCTAAAGCGGATCTTTCAGAAATTTTATCAGGTGGACAAGTCCCACGGCTCCGCCGGCAACGGCATTGGTCTGGCCATTGTGAAAAAAATTGTGGAGCTGCATCACGGAACCGTGGAGGCCCAGAGCACGGGCGGCGCAGTTATTTTTATGGTATCCCTGCCCCAAGAGGAGGAAATAATATGACAAGGGCTCTGTTTTTCACGGCCTGGGGGTATCTGTCCGGCAGCGTGCTGTTTGCCCTGGTGTGGGCCCGGCTGCTGGGGAAGGAAATCCTGCCGGAAAGCAAGGACGCCAACCCCGGCACCACCAACGCCTTCCGGTACGGCGGCCTTCTGTGCGGCATGGGGACGCTGGTGGGGGATTTGCTCAAGGGGTTTCTGCCGGTGTGGCTCTTCCTGAACGGGCCGGGCAAGGGCGGCGCGCCCATTCTGGCTCTGGTCCTCGCGGCTCCGGTGGTGGGGCACGCTTTTCCCGTGTACCACGGCTTCCGGGGCGGCAAGGGCATCGCCGTGACCTTCGGCGTGCTGCTGGGGCTGCTGCCCAATTGGCAGCCGTTTGCCATTTTCGCGGGCGCGTTCATCTTTTTCTCCCTGGTGATAAAGGTCACGCCCCATTTCCAGCGGACCATTTTCTCCTATCTGGCGGCGCTGGCGTGTTTTGCCCTGGCCGCCCAGCCCAGGCAGACGGTGCTTGGCTTTTTCCTGATCTGCTGCGTGGTGGGCCTGCGGCTGCACATGAGCAAGGAGCCCCGGGAGGCCATGCAGATACAATTGCTTTGAAGAGAGAGGAATCATTTTGGAAATTCTGATTTTATCCTGCGGCACCGGCGGCGGGCACAACGCGGCGGCCCAGGCGGTGCTGGAGGAATTGCGGCGCCGGGGCCACGGCGCCACGCTGATGAACCCCTTCGACCTGTGCGGCGGGAAGGTGTCCCGGCGGGTGGACAACGCCTATATTAACCTGGCCCAGACATCTCCCCGGGGGTTTGGGGCCGTCTATGCCCTGGGCAACGCCTACCGGCGCCTGCCCTGGCGCTCCCCGGTGTACTACGCCAACGGCTATGCCGCCGAGGCCCTGGAAGCCTACCTGGACAGCCATCCGGTGGACGCCATCGTCACGACCCACGTATTCCCGGCGGAGATGCTCACCTATCTGCGCAATCACGGCAGAAATGTGCCGAAAACCGTCTTTATCGCCACGGACTACACCTGCATCCCCTTTACCGAGGAGTGCGACTGTGACATCTTCGTCATCCCCTCCCCCATGCTCACCGGGGAGTTTGTGTCCCGGGGCATCCCCCAGGAGAAGCTTTTCCCCCTGGGCATCCCCGTCCGGAGGGCCTTCCGGGAGGGCATCACCCGGGAGGATGCCCGGCAGGCGCTGGGCCTGGCCCAGGGGAAGCGGTATCTGCTGCTGTCCGGCGGCAGCATCGGCGGCGGCAAGCTGGAAAAGGCCGTGGAGCTGCTGTACCGGGCCACCCGGGAGACCGGGGAGCAGCTGATCGTCATCTGCGGCAGCAACGCTTCCCTGTGGAAGCATCTGGAGGGCCGCTACGGCGGCAGGGTGGAGCTGCTGGGGAAAACGAACCGGATGGCGGAATATCTGCGTGCCTGCGACCTGTATTTCACCAAGCCCGGCGGGCTTTCCACCACCGAGGCGGCGGTGATGGAGGTTCCTCTGGCCCTGCTGCCCCCCATTCCCGGCTGCGAAACCCTCAACCGGAGGTTCTTCACCCGGATGGGGCTGGCGGTGGAGGCCCAGCAGGCCGAATTGGAGAACATCCTCGCCCTGCTGTCGTGCCCGGAGAAGATCGAGCACATGCGCGCCTGCCAGCGCTCCGTCATCCCCAAGGACGCCGCCCAGAGAATCTGCGATCTGCTGGGTGCCCAATCGTAATTCCGCGGGACGAACCAAAGCCCTCCCCTTTGGGCAATGACGTCAACTTAGGACCCGTAGGGGCGGCCGGAACAGGCGGCAAAAAATATAAAAAATGGTATTGCAAAACCGGTATCACCGTGGTATAATGACAGCGTAAGCTTAGTGGAGTATCAAAGAGAGGGGTTCATCCCCTCTCTTTCTTATTGACGAAAGGAAGTTTTCATGAAAATCACAGATCAGGTGGCAGCCTTTGCCCAGCCCATTGTGGAGGAGCACGGGTGCAGCCTTTGGGATGTGGAATACCTGCGGGAGGGCTCCGACTATATCCTCCGCCTGTACATCGACAAAGAGGGCGGCGTGGACATCAGCGACTGCGAGGCCATCTCCCGGGCGGTGGACCCCATTCTGGACGAAAAGGACCCCATCCCCGGCAGCTATCAGTTTGAGGTCTGCTCGGCTGGGCTGGAGCGGGCCCTGAAACGGCCCCAGGACTTTGAGCGCTTCCTGGGCAGCCCCATCACGGTCAAGCTCTACCGCCCCCATAACGGCCTGAAGGAGATTCCCGGAATTCTGCGGGGATACGAGGACGGCCGGGTCACTGTGGAAGCGGGAAAGGAAACCATTACATTTGAAAAATCCCAGGTCGCCCTGGTGCGGCTTCGGGTGGAATTCTGACAGGAGGACAGACCATGGCAAGAAATACCAGAGCCAAAAAGCAGGCCGAGCCCGAAAAGGTGGACATCGGCGCAGAAATTTTTGCGAGTTTGCGGGACCTGGAGAAGCTCAAGGGCATCCCCGTGGACTATATGGTGGAGCGGCTGAAGCAGGCCCTCACCAACGCCTACCGCAAGGACCGGGAGGATCACCGGGACGTTCCCGCCGACAATGTGGTGGTGAACCTGGACGAGAAGGGCCTGAGCATGTTCCAGGTGAAGACCGCCGTGGAGGAGCTGGAGGACATCGCCCTGGAAATCCACATCGACGCCGCCCGGAATATCAACCCCGACGCCCAGGTGGGCGACTCCATCTACATTCCCGTGGACATTGCCAAGTTTGGCCGCATCGCCGCCCAGACCGCCAAGCAGGTGGTCATCCAGGGCATCCGGGAAGCCGAGCGGGGCGTGATGTTTGAGAGCTACTCCAACAAGGCCCAGGAGCTGCTCACCGGCACCGTGCTGCGCATTTCCCCCGCCACCGGGGACATCATTGTAAAGATCGGCCAGGGCACCGACGCCTCCGAGGCGCTGCTTCCCGCCTCCGAGCAGATTCCCGGCGAGACCTTCCAGGAGGGCGACATCATCCGGGTCTACGTCATGGAGGTCCGCAAGCCCAACCGCGGGCCCCTGGTTCACGTGTCCCGGACCCATCCCAACCTGATCCGCCGCCTGTTCGAGCTGGAGACCCCGGAAATCGCCGACGGCCAGGTGGAAATCCGCAACATCGCCCGGGAAGCCGGTTCCCGCTCCAAGATGGCCGTCCGGGCCACCATGGAGGGAATTGATCCCGTGGGCGCCTGCGTCGGCCCCCGGGGCGGACGTGTGGGAGCCGTGGTGGAGGAGCTCCACGGCGAGAAGATCGAAATCGTGGTCTGGAGCGAGGACCCCTGCCAGTATGTAAAGGCCGCCCTCAGCCCCGCCGATGTGATCAGCGTTTCCCTGATTCCCGGCCAGAAGGCCTGCAGCGTGATCGTCCCCGACGACCAGCTGAGCCTCGCCATCGGCAAGGAGGGCCAGAACGCCCGTCTGGCCGCCCGGCTCACCGGCTACAAGATCGACATCAAATCCGCCTCCCAGGCAGCGCCCGCGGAACCGGCGGAGGAGAAAGAGGAAGAAGAATAAGATAGAAGATATAAGATACAAGATATTTCCTATCTTATATCTCATATCTCATATCTTAAATAAAGTGGGAGGGTTTACAGATGCAAAAGAAAATCCCTCAGCGTCAGTGCATGGGCTGCCGGGAGCGGAAGGCCAAGCGGGAGCTGATCCGGGTGGTGCGGGGCACCGACGGAAGCGTAAGCCTGGACTTCGGCGGCAAGGCCCCGGGGCGGGGCGCATACATCTGCCCCAATTCCGAGTGTCTGAAAAAGGCCCTGCGCTCCAAGGCCCTGGATCGGAGCCTGGAAGTGACCATTCCCCAGGAGGTCATCGACCGGCTGGAAAAGGAGATGGAGCGCAATGGAAGCTAAAGCCCTGAATTATCTGTCCCTGGCCCGGAAGGCGGGGCTGGCGGAGCTGGGCGAGGAGCCGGTGGGCGACGCGTCCCGGGCGGGCAAGGCCTATGTGATTGCCGTGGCCGGCGACGCCTCGGAGCACACCTGGCGCCGGGCCAAGGCCTACGCCGCCGGAACGGAGCAGCAGTGCGTCCGCCTGCCCTTCAGCAAAGAGGAGCTGGGGCGCTCCGTGGGCCGGGAGAGCCTGGCCATTGCCGCCGTCACCGACGCCCCCCTGGCTCTGGCCCTGGTTCAGAGCCTGCCGGAGCCCGGGAAATATCAGTCCGCCATTGACGTGCTGACCCAGAAATCCCAGAAGCTGAAAAAACGTCAGCAGGAAGCCAAAGCCCATTTGAGAAATGTTCGCAGAGGGAAAAAGTGAGCCTGCTCTGTAGAGGCGAGTCTTGACTCACCCGGCAATTACCGGAATCCCCTGCGGGCGGGTCAAGACCCGCCCCTACAGAAAAAGCCGCATTGCCCCTAAGGCGGACGAAGAATTGAAGTTATGTAAGGATGTCCGGCCCCCTTCTGGGGATTCGGACTGTGTGTATCATGGAGGTGCGTATAGTATATGAGTATGGTGAAGTATCGCTTAAAGGAGGTCGCTTCCGATCTGGGGATCACCCCGAAGGAAGTGACGGAGATCATCTCCCGGTTTTTTGAGAAACCCAAGTCCAATACCCAGATTCTCACCGACGAGGAGCTGAACGTGGTTTTCGACTGCGTTACCCAGGCCCATCAGATTGATTCTTTGGAGCAGGTCTTTGCCGCTAAGCCCAAGGAAGCCCCCAAGCCCGCCGCCCCCAAGGCGGCAAAGGAAGGGAAAGAGCCCAAGCAGGACGCTCCCAAGGCCGCCCCGGAGGCCAAGCAGACCACCCCGGCCCAGCAGCAACCCCAGCAACCCCAGCAGCCCCAGAAGCCCAAGGAGCCGGAACGCAAGCGGGAGCGCCGGGTGGTGGATACCTCCGCCGTCCAGGTGAACTCCAACCGCTTTGCCGACGTGGACAACCTGGTCTCCGAGCGGGTGCAGAATTACCAGGGCGGTAAGCAGCGCATCGGCGGCAAGAAGGGCCAGCAGCAGAACAAGAAGGACAACAAGTACAAGGGCAGCAAGTCCCGCAACGAGGAGCAGGAGAAGCTCCGCCGCCTGCAAATGGAGGTGGCCCGGAAGGCTCCCGTCACCGTGAAGATTCCCGAGGAGATCACCGTGGGCGAGCTGGCCTCCCGGATGAAGAAGACCGCCGGCGAGGTCATCAAGCTGCTGATGAAGAACGGCGTCATGGCCGCTATCAACCAGACCATCGACTTTGACACCGCCGAATATGTGGCCACGGAAATGGGCTGCAAGGTGGAGAAGGAAGTCACCGTCACCATCGAGGAGCGGATCATCGACGACCATCAGGACACCGCCGAGGAGCTCCAGACCCGGGCCCCCGTGGTGGTGGTCATGGGCCATGTTGACCACGGCAAGACCTCCCTGCTGGACGCCATCCGGAAGACCTCCGTCACCGTCGGAGAGGCCGGCGGCATCACCCAGCACATCGGCGCCTACACCGTGGACGTGGGCGGCAATATGGTCACATTCCTGGATACCCCCGGCCACGCGGCCTTTACCTCCATGCGGGCTCGGGGCGCCATGTGCACCGACATCGCCATCCTGGTGGTGGCCGCCGACGACGGCATCATGCCCCAGACCGTGGAGTCCATCAACCACGCCAAGGCCGCCGGTGTGCCCATCATCGTGGCCATCAACAAAATGGATAAGCCCACCGCCAACCCGGAGAAGATCAAGGAGCAGCTGACCAAGTACGACCTGATCCCCGAGGAATGGGGCGGCGACACCGTGATCTGCCCCATCTCCGCCAAAACCGGCATGGGTCTGGACGACCTGCTGGAGATGGTCATCGTCAGCGCCGAGGTGCTGGAGCTGAAGGCCAACCCCAACCGCCGGGGCAAGGGCACCGTCATCGAAGCCCGGCTGGATAAGAGCCGGGGCCCCATCGCCACTCTGCTGGTGCAGAACGGCACACTGAACCAGGGCGACATCATCATCGCCGGCACCTCCGTGGGCCGTGTCCGGGTGATGACCAACGACAAGGGCCGCACCGTGAAGACCGCCGGCCCCTCCGTGCCTGTGGAGATCACCGGCCTGGCGGAGGTCCCCACCCCCGGCGACGAATTCAACGTCGTCACCGACGAGCGGATGGCCCGGGAGCTGGTGGAGCAGCGCAAGCAGGCCCAGAAGGACGCCCAGGCCAAGCTGATGCAGAAGGTCACGCTGGATAACCTCTTTGCCCGGATGCAGGAGGGCGAGATGAAGGAGCTGCCTCTGATCGTCAAGGCAGACGTGCAGGGCTCCGCCGAGGCCGTGAAGGCCAGCCTGGAAAAGCTGACCAACGAAGAGGTCCGGGTGCGGGTCATCCACACCGGCGTGGGCGCCATCAACGAGTCCGACATTCTGCTGGCCTCCACCGCAGGCGCCATCATTGTGGGCTTCAACGTCCGTCCCGACGCCGCCGCGGCGGCCAACGGCCAGCGGGCCAATGTGGACATGCGGTTCTACCGGGTGATCTACGACGCCATCGACGAAATCGAGGCCGCCATGAAGGGCATGCTGGCTCCCAAGTATGAGGAGGTGGTCATCGGCCACGCCGAGGTCCGCATGACCTACAAGGTCAGCGCCGTGGGCACCATCGCCGGCTGTATGGTAAAGGACGGCAAGGTCACTCGTGACTCCCAGGTTCGCATTCTGCGCGACAGCATCGTCATTCACGAGGGCGAGATCGGCTCCTTGCAGCGCTTCAAGGACGCCGCCAAGGAAGTCACCGCCGGTTACGAATGCGGCATGAGCGTGGTCAAGTTCAACGACATCCGGGAGGGCGACATTTTCGAGTGCTTTGTCATGCAGGAGATCAAGCGCTAACACTTTTCGGAGGAAAATATGGCATCAAACCGAATCAACCGAATCAATGAAGAAATCATGAAGGAATTGTCCGCCCTTCTGCGCACGGTAAAGGACCCCCGGGTGCAGGACACCATGATCTCCATCACCCGGGTGGAGACCACCCCCGACCTGCGCTATACCAAGGTATACGTCAGCTTCCTCCAGGAGGAGCGGGCAAAGGACGCCATGGCGGGGCTCAAATCCGCGGGAGGCTTCCTGCGGCGGGAGCTGGGGCACAATTTGCAGCTGCGCTACGCCCCGGAAATCGTGTGGAGTCTGGACGACAGCATCACCTACGGCGCGAAAATGCTGAAGCTGATCAATTCCTTGGAGACTGGCCATGAAGACACTGACGAGAACTGAGGCAGCGGATTTTCTGGCCGCCCACGACCACTATATCATCCTCACCCACAACCGCCCCGACGGGGACACCGTGGGCTCCGCCGCGGCGCTGTGCCTGGGCCTTCGGAGCCTGGGCAAAACCGCCCATGTGCTGGAAAACCCGGGCGTCACCCCCCGGTATCAGAAATTCCACCAGGGGCTGACCGTGGATACCGTAGATCCCGCCGACTGCGTGGTCAGTGTGGACGTGGCTTCCCCGGAAATGCTCCATCCGGATTTCCGGTTTCTGCTGGGCCGGGTGGCGCTGCGCGTCGATCACCACAGCGACGCCACCAGCTTTGCCGACTATGAGCTGGTGGACCCCGCCAGCGCCAGCTGCGCCGAGATCATCTACGACATTTTGCTGGAGCTGGGCTGCAGGCTGGACCGGGACATGGCCGAGGCCGTCTATGTGGGCATCTCCACCGACACCGGCTGCTTCCGCTTCTCCAACACCACCGCCCACACCTTCACCACCGCCGCCGCCTGCGCTCAGGCGGGCGCGCCGATTTACGAGCTGAACACGGAGCTCTTTGAGACCAACACCCTGGCCCGGCTGAGAATGCAGGCCTGGATGGTGAAAAACATGAAAATGCTCCGGGGCGGCACCATGGCCATCTGCGCCATCCCCCTCCAGGTGGAAAAGGAGGAGGGCGTCACCGGGGACGATATGGACAACATCTCCAACTTCCCCCGCACCATAGCCGGTGTGCAGGTGGCAGCCACCCTGCGGGAAACGGAGGCCGGGGAGGTCCGCCTCTCCGTCCGGGCCGTCCCGGGTTATGACGCCGCCCAGGTCACGCTTCCCTTCGGCGGCGGCGGACACAAGGGCGCGGCGGGAGGCACCATCAAAATGCCCCTGGCCCAGGCCGCCCAGGCCGTGGAGCGGGTGATGCTGGAGCTGGCGCCATGAACGGCATCGTCATTGTGGACAAGCCCTCCGGCTGGACCAGCCAGGACGTCACCGCCCGTTTGAGACGGGTCTTCGGCACCCGGCGCATCGGCCACGGCGGCACCCTGGACCCCATGGCCACCGGGGTGCTTCCGGTGTTCGTGGGCCGGGCCACCCGGGGGGTGGAATTTTTTGAGCACGCGGAAAAGGGCTACGAGGCCCTTCTGATCCCCGGCCTCACCACCGACACCGAGGATGTCACCGGCAACGTGCTCTCCCGGCAGCAGGTTCTCCTCACGGCCGAGCAGCTGGAAGCGGTGCTGCCCCGGTTCCGGGGAGAGATCATGCAGATTCCCCCCATGTATTCCGCCTTGAAGGTGAACGGCCAGAAGCTCTGCGACCTGGCAAGGCGGGGCAGGGAAATTCCCAGGGAGCCCCGGCCCGTCACCATCCGGGAGCTGAAGCTCGTGGGCTTTGAGGAGGGGAACCCCATCCTCCGGGTCCAGTGCTCCAAGGGGACCTACATCCGCACCCTCTGCAAGGACATTGGCGACGCCCTGGGCTGCGGCGGCTGCATGGGCCGCCTTCGCCGGGTTCAGGCAGGGGAATACACTCTGGCCGACGCCGTGCCCCTGGAAACGCTGCTGGAAGCGGCCCATCCGGAGGAATATCTCCGGCCGGTGGACTCCATGTTCCGGAGCCTGCAAGCCGTGACCCTCACCGCCAACCAGGAAAAACGCTGCCGCAACGGCAACGCCTTCTCCGTGCCCCATGCCCCGGGCCGCTACCGTGTTTACAGCCGGAGCGGGGAATTTCTCATGCTGGCCCAGGTCAGCGACGGAACCATGACCACGGTGAAGAGCTTTTTTGAACCGGAATAAAAACCATGGAAAAAACGATTTACGCATTGGGCTTTTTTGACGGTGTCCACCTGGGGCACCGGGCCCTGCTCAGCCAGTGCCGCCGGATCGCCTCGGAGCGCCGCTGCCAGGCCGGAGCCGTGACCTTCGGCGCCCACCCGGACCAGTTGGTGTTCGGCAAGGCGCCGGTGCTCATCAACACCCCCGCCGACCGGGAGCGGCTGCTGCTGCGGGATATGGACCGGGTCGTCACCCTGCCCTTCGACGAAAAAATGCACACAACCCCCTGGGAGGATTTTTTGGAGCTTCTCCGCCGGGATTACGGCGCGGCGGGCTTTGTCTGCGGCGATGATTTCCGCTTTGGCAGCCACGGCGCCGGAAACGGCACGCTGCTGGAGGCGTATTGCCGTCGGGAGGGGCTGCCCTGTGCCCTGGTGCCGGAGCAGAGCCTCCACGGCACCAGAGTGTCCTCCACCCACATCCGCGCCCTGCTGGAGCGCGGGCAGATGGAGGAGGCGGTGGCCTTCCTGGGCCATCCCCACATCCTCACCGGCACCGTGATCCACGGCCATCAGCTGGGCCGCACCCTGGGAATTCCCACCGCCAACCTGCCGCTGCCCTCCGGACTGGCCGTGCCGAAATTCGGCGTCTACGCCTGTCTGGTGGAGCTGGACGGCCAGCGCCATCCGGCCGTCACCAACATCGGCACCCGTCCCACGGTGCACGGCCAGGGCATCACCGTGGAGCCCTGGATTCTGGGCTTTGACGCGGACCTCTATGGCCGGGAAATTACCCTGGAATTCTACAAATTTCTCCGCCCGGAGCGGGAATTCCCCTCGTTGGAGGCCCTCCAGCAGGAAATCCGCCGCAACGGGGAGCAAACCATGGATTTTTTGAAGTCCATTCTTTAACAGGTAAATTCTATGTATCAGTCTCATATTCATGATATTTGCCCCAGCAAGGAGGGATCGCTATGAGCCCCGAAGATATGGAAAAGCGCCGGCAGCGGCGGCAGGCACAGCAGAAAAAGCAGCGAGCCCAGCAGCGCAGGCTTCGCCTTGGCCTGGCGGCAGCCGTGGTGGTGCTGGCGCTGTGCACCGCGGCCATCTACTATTTTGCGGAAAAGGCGTCCCAGAACGCCCCCAGTCCCACCGCCGCCATCGTTCCCACAGAGGAAACCACTCAGCCCACCCAGCCCACCCAGGAGACTAGACCCGGGCGGGAGCCCACCACCACCATCCACATCCGGGCCGCCGGCGACCTGAACGTCACAGACTCCGTGGTGGATGCCGGTCTGGCCGCCAACGGCTTCGACTTCACCCGGGCCTTTCAGGACGTGGCCAGCACCCTGGCGGGAGCCGACCTGACCGTGCTGAACCTGGAGGGCAATATCTGCGGCGAGCCCTATGGCACCGCCACCGCCTCCGCCCCCAACAAGCTGCTCACCGCCCTGCGCAGCGCCGGTGTGGACCTGATCCAGATGGCCAACTCCTACTCCATCAACAACGGCCTCATCGGTCTGAATTCCACCCTCCAATCCATCCGGGCCGCCGGTCTGGAGCCGGTGGGCGCCTATTCCAGCCCTGCGGAGTTCAAGCGCTCCAAGGGCTACACCATCTGCGAAATCCAGGGCCTTCGGGTGGCCTTTGTGGCCTTCACCAAGGGCGTGGGCGGCATGGGAATGCCCGCGGGCAACGAGGACTGCGTGAACCTATTGTACCAGGACTACGACTCCACCTACAGAAGGGTGGACACCGAGGGCATCACCCGGATTCTGAACAGTGTGAAAGCCGAAAAGCCGGACTTCACCGTGGCCCTGCTCCACTGGGGCAGCGAAAACAACGACACCATCAGCACCTCCCAGCAGAACATTGTAAAGCTGCTGCAAAAGAACGGCGTGGGCCTGATTCTGGGCACCCATCCCCATCTGGTGCAGGAGATCGCCTACGATCAAACCGCGGGCACCCTGGTCGCCTATTCCCTGGGAGATTTCTTCGGCGACGCCGCCCGGGGCGGCACCAACTACTCCATCATCCTGGATGTGGAGATCACCAAGGACAACCAGAAGGGCACCACCCGGGTCACAGGCTACAGCTACACCCCCATCTACACCGTCACCAAATCCCAGAGCGCCGACAACTTCCAGCGGGTGGTCCGGATTGAGCAGGCCATGCAGGCCTACGAAGGAAACTTTGTGGACCGGATTACCAAGGCCTGCTATGACGACATGGTCTATTCCCTGGAAAGAATCGCCAAGCGCACCAGCGGCGAAGGCTAAACCGGCACTATGGGAAGATATATGATATAAGATAGGAGATAATTAGGAATGGTGTCTGGCGCGCTGCCCCGCTCACTGTAGCTCCGGGTCTTGACCGGCCCCTACGGTGAAAGGGGCAGTGCGGAGGGCTTTTCCGCCGCAAAAGCGTTACCGGGCGGGTCAGGGAAAAAGCAAGGACAGACCAGCCCCGTGCGAATTGGCTGCGGGCCCTGCCCGCCGGGCGCGTCAAGACTCGCCCCTACAGGAGTACCCACAGTTTGATGGCATTTCCTCCCCGGTTGGGGATTTATACTATCCTTTGATTAAAACCTCACAATCTTTCCGGTCTGATTTGTGTAAAACAGCGTTGTCGTCTTTGCTGGGCGTCAGCCCAGCTGCATCCGACCCCTTGTTTTACGCAAATCATCCTCGGAAATCTTTGTGAACTTTTAATCAAAGCCTAGTATTATTTTTCATCATTGGAGAGAGAACATGAGGATTTTATTCGACAGCAAGAAACCGGAATTCAAATCTCCCTTCGGCACGCTGACCCCCGGCCAGGTCTGCACGCTGCATCTGCACATCCCCTGCGCCGTGGGCACGCACCGGGTGGAGGTGGTGCTGTGCTATGAAAACGGTTCCCCCGCCCGATACCTGGACATGCACCGCCAGGAGCAGCGGGGCGCTTACGACATTTTCAGGGGGGAATTCTCCCTCTTCGCCCCGGGTCTGTATTTCTATTATTTCCAGATTCACCACGACAGCGGCATGTTCCGCCTGTTCAAGGAGGGGGACGACGCCAACATGGAGGCCGGCGACCTCTGGCAGGTCAGCTGCATTCCCGCCGACTTCACCACCCCGGACTGGGCCAAGGGGGCCATCATCTATCAGATTTTCCCCGACCGGTTCTGCCGCAGCGGCAAGGTGGATCTGACCGGCAAGCTGGAGCCCTATACCATCCACGGCTACTGGCACGAGGACGTGGACTGGGCGCCGGACGAAAACGGCATCATCCAGAACAACGACTTTTTCGGGGGGAATTTCCGGGGCATCACCGAAAAAATGGACTATATCGCCAGCCTGGGCGTGACCATTCTCTATCTGAACCCCATCAGCAAAAGCTTCTCCAACCACCGCTACGACACCGGCGACTACAAAACCCCCGACCCCATGCTGGGCACCGAGGCGGACTTTAAGGCCATGTGCGACGCCGCCCACGCCCGGGGCATCCGGGTGATCCTGGACGGGGTGTACTCCCACACCGGCTCCAACAGCCTGTATTTCGACCGGAACCGCACCTTCGGCGGCAACGGCGCCTTCTGCACCCGGGAGTCCCCCTATTACAACTGGTACACCTTCTATGAGTGGCCCATGAACTATCACTCCTGGTGGAGCTTCGACACCCTGCCCACCGTGAATAAAATGCACCCGGACTTCATCAAATATATCATCACCGATGAAGACAGCGTCATCGCCCACTGGATGAAGCTGGGGGCCGACGGCTACCGGCTGGACGTGGCCGACGAGCTCCCCGACGAGTTTATCCGCATGATTCACGACCGGATTCGCTCCATCAACCCCCAGGCCCTGCTGCTGGGTGAGGTGTGGGAGGATGCCTCCAACAAAATGGCCTACGACAAGCGCCGCCGCTACTTCGTGGGCGGAGAGCTGGACAGCGTGATGAACTATCCCTTCCGCAACGCCATTCTGGACTTCATGCGGGGCAGGGACAGCGGCCAGGGGCTGAAAAACACGGTGATGTCCATTGTGGAAAATTACCCGCCCCAGGTGGTGGCCTGCAACATGAACCTGCTGGGCACCCACGACACCCCCCGGATTCTCACCGCCCTGGTGGACGATTTCGACGGCAGCCGGGAGGAAAAGTCCCGCCGCCGCCTGTCCCGCAACCAATTGGAGGTGGCCCGGGACCGGCTAATGATGGCCTCCTTCCTGCAATACACCCTCCCCGGCTCCCCCAGCATCTACTACGCCGACGAGACCTGCATGGAGGGCTACAAGGACCCCTTCAACCGCCGCCCCTTCCCCTGGGGCCGGGAGGATGAGGAAATTCTCAGCCATTACCGGTGCCTGGGCAAGCTCAGAGCCCAGCAGGAGGCCCTGCGGCTGGGCGACATTCAATTCTTTGTCGCCGGGGATAAGCACCTGGCCTACTCCCGGAGCTGGAAGGGCAAGACCATCAAGATTTATGTCAACCGGAGCGGCGACCCCTGGGACATTACGGCGGGCCGGGTGATTTTCGGCAAGAACATTCAGACCGTGGCCCCGGATTGGCTGACCCTTTCGCCCAGAGGCTACTGCGCCGTGGAGGAATGATGAAATGGAAGAAGAAAAAATCATCTCCGGCTACTGCCGCCAGCTGGACCAGAGCCGGATGGTGACAATCGAATTCGAGGATGGCCGCCTCACCGACTGCGACTGCTGCTACGGCAGCTGCATCTATGAGCCGAACTGCACCGTGGCCCGGCAGATCGCCCAAGCCCTGAAGCCTTGAAAAGCGCAATGAGAGCCTCTCTTAAAAAAATGATTGCAAAGTGATCAAAAATACTGTATGATAATGGTATCAGGCTGGAAGGAGTATGGTAGAAAATGGCCGAATTCCTGGAAGTATTGAAGGCGGTGCTCTTCGGCATCGTGGAGGGCATCACCGAATGGCTGCCCGTTTCCTCCACAGGGCATCTGATCCTGCTGAACGAATTTGTAAACCTGAACGTCTCCCCCGAATTTCAAAGCATGTTCGACGTGGTGATTCAGCTGGGCGCCATTCTGGCGGTGTGCGCCCTGTTCTTCCGGAAGCTGAATCCCTTCGACCGGGGCAAAAATGAGCTTCAGAAAAAGCAGACCTGGAGCCTGTGGTTCAAGGTCATCGCCGCCATCATCCCCTCCGGCGTGGTGGGCGTGCTCTTCGACGACTGGATGGACAAGCACCTGCACAACGCCATCGTGGTATCCATCGCCCTGATCGTCTACGGCGTGGCCTTCATTCTGGTGGAGCGGCGAAACGAGGGCAAGGAGCCCCAAATCCACGATGTCCACGAAATCGGCATCACCACCGCCATGATCATCGGCGTTTCCCAGTGCCTGAGCCTGATTCCCGGCACCTCCCGCTCCGGCTCCACCATCCTGGGGGGCATTCTGGTGGGTGTCAGCCGGGGAGCGGCGGCGGAGTTCAGCTTCTTCATGGCCATCCCCACCATGCTGGGAGCCAGCGCCATCAAGCTGCTGAAATTCTTCCTGTCCGGGGTGGCCTTCACCGCCATGGACCTGCTGATCCTGCTGGTGGGCTGCACCGTGTCCTACATCGTCAGCCTTCTGGTCATCAAGGGACTGATGGCCTATGTCCGCAGACATTCCTTCTCCGCCTTCGGCGTGTATCGAATCGTCCTGGGCATCGCCGTGCTGGCCTACTTCCTGCTGCTGAAATAAAAAAAGAAATGAGGAGGCAAAACCATGGATTTCAAAGAGTACATCATTGAAAACGACTATCTCCGGGTCACTGTCACCACCTGGGGCGCCCAGGTAAAAAGCGTGATTCGCAAAAGCGACGGCGTGGAGCACATCTGGCAGGCGGATTCCAGCGTGTGGGGCTATCACGCCCCCATCCTCTTCCCCCACACCGGCAAGGTGGTGGACGGCACCATCCACGCCAAGGGAAAGGACTACCCCTCCAGCCAGCATGGTTTTGCCCGGCTCATGGAGCACGATCTGGTGAGTCAGACCACCAATACCCTGGTGCTGGAGCTGCGCAGCAACCCCCAGACCCGGGCCCATTTCCCCTATGAGTTCCGCCTTGTTTCCACCTTCTCACTGGAGGGAGACACCCTGCGCCACACCCTCACCGTGGAGAACGCCGACCAGGACATTCTCCCCTTCGGCATCGGCTTCCATCCCGCCTTTGCCATCCCCTTTGACCCCGTCCACCAGGCCACGGACTATGAGCTCCGCTTTGACCGGATGGAGTCCCCCCTGTGCCTGAGCTGCCAGCCCAACGGCCTGTTCCGGGGCAAAAGCTACTTCCTGGGCACCAACATCGACAGCATTCCCATTGACGACAAGCTCTTCGCCCTGGACAGCCACTGCATGACGAACCTGCGCTCCAAGACCCTGGGCATCTATGAGAAGGGCACCGGCCGGGCCGTGATCTGCGACATCAGCCAGTTCCCCTACACCCTGATCTGGAGCAAGCCCGGAATGCCCAGGTTCCTGTGCATCGAGCCCTGGCACAGCCTGCCCAGCCTGGAAAAGAGCACCACCGACTGGCTCCAAAAGCCCGCCGCCGCCATCCTGGCCCCCGGCGAAAGCTGGAGCACCACCCTGAAAACCCGCTTCGCCCGATAAATTTTCCGCCGCCTGAGGAAATCCCCCAGGCGGCGGTTTGTATATTGGCGTTCAGCTGAGGGAGGGATTGGGCGGTGGGATGTTACGTATTCGCCTCCAGTTAGGCGAAATGGTAACTGCCCCCCCTTTACACAAGGAGGGCTACGCTCAAAAACCGGGACATGTTTCCATTCAACGAAACGCTCAAAAAACGCCAGGTGACGGGCGCTTAATTCCTAATTCCTAATTCCTAACTATCTTGTATCTTTTATCTTATATCCTGTATCTCATATCTTGTATTTCGTCCAGCAGTCGCTCCGCCAC
>CAZYWM010000025.1:0-20701 GCA_964651615.1 uncultured Oscillospiraceae bacterium
ATGTCAGACAAATGCCAGGACATCCTGCGCTGTGATCCGGAGGATCTGCGCCAGGCCATGTCGATTCACACCAGAAAAATCACGGATTCCTGCCGCGACAAAGACTGCATCGAGGATCTGCCCGTTTATCTCACCGCCAGCTCCCAGGCGCTGCTGAACAGCTGCGCCGGAACCAGGGTGCGGTGCGCCGAGCTGATCAGTACGTATATCGATGTGGAACCGGTGGCCTTTGACAGAAACCACTATTGCATCGATGTGACATTTTACTACCGCATCATTGCGGACACCGTTGTGGGCTCCGCCCGGCCTGCCACGCTGTATGGGCTGGCGGTGTTTACCAAGCGGGCAGTTCTGTGCGGCGAGGACAGCTGTGCCCATATCTACAGAAGCGACACCAGGCTTTACGGCCCCGACGGCATGACCAGGGCCTACGCCAATCGGCCCACCGCCGTTGTGGAGGTGCTGGACCCCATGGTGCTCAGCTCCCGGGTACGGGATGCCAGTGACTGCGGATGCAAGGAGGCTGCTCAAATTCAGGTTCCGGACGGTATCCGGGGCATGTTTGACGAGGAGCTGAGCGTCAGCCCGGACTGCAGAAGACTCTTTGTGACCCTGGGGCAGTTTTCCATCATCCGGCTGGAACGGGACGCGCAGCTGATTGTGCCTGTGATGGACTACAGCATTCCCACCAAAGAGTGCTGCGACAACCCCGGCTGCACGGAAGACCCCTGCGAAATGTTCAGCCGGATTCCCTTCCCCGCCTCCCAGTTCACACCCAAGGGATGCGACAGCAAGCAAGACGGAACCGCCTGCCACTCGGGAGAAGACGGGTAAATAAACATCTTGGCCGCTCCGACACCGGAGCGGCCAAAAATTTGGGCTTTCGATTGCATCACATATCCACGTCCACATTGGGCGCTGCCTTCCGCTGCTCCTGGGACTCCGTAACGGCAAGGAACTTCATGCGGGTATCCTGCACCTCGTGGAGGGCCTGGGAGATGGTCTCCTCGGTGCGGCGCAGAGATTCGTCCATGTAGTCGTTGGCGGCCTTACGCAGCTGGTTAATCCGGTCCTGGGTCTGAGTCACCAGCTCTTCGCTGCGCTTCCTGGCCTCTTTGTAGATTTCCTCCTTGGCAACAAGCTCGTTGGCCTGGTCGTGAGCCTGGCGGAGGATTCCCTCTGCCTCCCGGCGGGCCTGGCTGATCAGCTCATTGCGGGACTCCACAATGGTGCGGGACTGCTTGATTTCCGCGGGAAGCTGGGCGATGATCTCATCCAGCAGGTCCAAAACCCGGTCCCGCTCCAGGATACATTTATCCGCGGCAAGCGGCATGGAACGGGCGTCCTGCACCATATCGTATAACGTACCGATAATATCTTCTGTGCTGTTGTTGCTCATTGTGAATCCTCCAAAATCTTTATTTGCCATGGGAACAGCCGAAATGCCTTACCGGCTGCAATTCCCCAATTTCCTTTGAAAATCCGGAATGATCTCCTCCGGTAAAAAGTCGGACAGCTCCGCGCCATAGCCTCCCAGTTCCTTGACCATGCTGGAGCTCAGGTACATATACCGGCTGTCGGCGGTGAGGAACATGGTATCCAGCTCCGGGTTGATTTTCCGGTTGACAAGAGCCATCTGGAACTCATTTTCAAAGTCTGAACCGGCCCGAAGCCCCTTCACGATGACACAGCTGCCCCGTCTGCGGGCATAGTCGGCCAGCAGCTCATTGGAGCAATCCACCTCCACATTGGGCAAGTCCAGTGTTACCCGGCGGATGAATTCCTCCCGCTCTTCCAGGGTGAACATGGGATTTTTACCGGCATTGACCATAACGCATACAATGAGCTTGTCAAAAATATTCGCCGCACGCCGGATGATATTCAAATGGCCGCTGGTAACTGGGTCGAAGCTACCGGGATAAACTGCTGTTTTCATATTATATCCAAATTTTCCTTATCTTTTACGGTAGAGGGTCAGCATAATTTTTCCGTATTTGTAATCCTTGGAACGGGTGTAGTCCTCAAACTCCCAGGGAAGTTCCTTCCCCAGGGGGCGTTCCGCAACCATTATACCACCGGATTGCAAAATGTCAATTTCTGTTATCCTTTTTATGGCAGTTTCCAAAAAAACTTCTGCGTAAGGTGGGTCCAGCAGGATGATTTGGAACTGTTCCCTGCACCGGTTCAGGTATTCCAGATAATCGCTTTGCACCACGGTCGCGTCCGGCTCCATATGAGTTTTCTTCAAATTAGAGCGGATCAGCTGACAGGCCTCCCGCCTGGCATCCACAAAAACAGCCTTGGAAGCCCCCCGGCTCAGCGCCTCAATTCCCAGCTGACCGGTGCCTCCAAACAGGTCCAGCACCCGTGCGCCGGGCAAATCAAACTGAATGATGCTGAACAGGGCCTCTTTGACCCGGTCCGCTGTGGGACGGGTCAGCATCCCGTCCGGGGTATTCAGCTGGATTCCCTTTGCTTTTCCCGCAATGACTCGCATAAGAAGTTCCTTTCTCAGTGATGAAGGGTCAGATTTCCTGATCGGAATGAAAATGGTGATACACCGCCGCTGCCGCATCCTTTGGCAGAAAACGCTCCAATTCCGGAAGGGTGGCCTGACCGATGGCCTTGATGGATTTGAACTGCCGGAGCAGCTCCTGTTTCCGCTTGGGGCCGATGCCCGCGATCCCGTCCAGCTCGGAATAGTGCAGCCGCTTGCTGCGCAGCTGCCGGTGGAAGGTGATGGCAAAGCGGTGGGTCTCCTCCTGAATGGTGCCGATGAATGAGAAAATGGCCTGGTTGGTATCGATGGAGATTTCCTCCTGGGCAGTTGTCACCAGGGCCCGGGTGCGATGGCGGTCATCCTTCACCATGCCGAAAACCGGCAACGACAGGCCCAGCTCCTCCAAGGCGCTTTCGGCGACCCTGGCGTGGTTGACGCCTCCGTCGATGAGCAGCAGATTGGGCGGGACTTCAAACCCCTTATCCCCTGCCTGGTAATGGGCGAAGCGCCGTTTCACCACCTGGTGCATGGAGGCGTAGTCGTCCTGATTGGAAAGGCCCTCCAGCTTAAAGCGCTTGTAGTCGCTTTTCTTTGGTTTTCCGTCCTGAAATACCACCATGCTGGCCACAATATCCGTGCCGGAAATGTTGGAAATGTCGAAGGACTCAATCCGGACAGGCGTAGGGATGTTCAGCATCTTTCCAAGCAGAACCAGGATCGCCTGATTTCTCTCCTCCTTATCCGTCACCCGCTGGGCCTCTTCAAAGGCGTTTTTGCAGGCCAGCTCCACCAGGCGGACATTGTCCCCCCGCTGGGGCACCCGAAGCTTGGAGCTTCGGCCATACTGCTGGGTCATCAGCTCGGAAAACAGTTCTCCGTCCTCCAGCTCAAAGGGTAACAGAACATGCTTCGGCGCAAAGCCCCTGCTGAGGTAATACTGCTTCATCAGGCTGGAAACCGCCTCTTCCCGGCTGTCGGGCCTGGAAAACACCTCATATTCCTTGTCCAGCAGATTGCCATTGCTGAAATGGAGCACCGCAAAGCAGGCCTTCACCTCTGTCTCGCCATAGCCCACCACATCGGTGTCCGCCAGTGTACCGGCAGTCACCAGCTGCTTTTGCCCCAGGGCATCCACGGCACTCAACCTGTCCCGCAGGGTTGACGCCAGCTCAAACTCCAGTTTGTCGGAGGCTTCCAGCATCTGACCCTTGATCTGCTCTGCCACAGACTTGTAATTCCCACTGAGCAGCTGCCGGGCCTGCTCCATGGTCTGCCGGTACTGGGTGCAGGTCTGGCTGGCCTGACACCAGCCCATGCACTGATTCATGTGATAATTGAGGCAGGGCCGGTCCTTGCCCACATCCCTTGGGAACTCCTTGGAGCAGGTTGGAAGCTTCAGAGTGTGCAGCACCGCCTCCATCACATCATGGGTCACGCCTCGGCTGCCAAAGGGACCAAAATACTGGGCCCCGTCGTCGGAAATTTTGCTGACCAGTGTGATCCGGGGGTACACTTCTTTCATGTTCAATCGGAGGTATGGATAGCCCTTGTCATCCTTCAGAAGAATGTTGTATTTGGGCAGATACCGCTTGATCAGCGAGCACTCCAGCACCAAGGCCTCAAACTCGCTGGCGGCCACAATCACATCAAAATGGTGGATTTTGCTGACCATCATGCGGGTTTTGGGGGTATGGGAGGCCGTATCCTGGAAATACTGACTGACACGGTTTTTCAGCTTTTTTGCCTTCCCCACATAAATCACCTTGTCGGTTTTGTCCCGCATGATATACACACCCGGGGCGTAGGGCAGGGACAGCGCTTTCTCCTTCAGTTCATCAAACGTCATGTTTCAGCTCCAAAAAAGGACCGCCCCCATGCAGCCTTTGGCATTGAGGCGGTCAATTGAGGGATGCTCCGGCACGGCACAGCAGGGGCCGCGCCGGAGGTTCCTACGTAAAATCAGTAAACGTCCCGCTGGAGCAGTGCTTCCAGCGCATCCACAGCAGCTTCCGCGTCGGCACCGACTGCACTCAGAGTAACCGTCGTACCGGTGACAATTCCCAGGGACATGATTCCCAACAGACTTTTGGCGTTCATCTTGCGGTTGTCGGACTCCAGCCAAATGCTGCTTTCAAACTCATTTGCCTTTTGAACGAAGTAGGTAGCCTGTCTGTTGTGCAGACCGGACTCGCAGCGCACAACAACTTCTTTGTTGAACATTTCCATACACTCCTTTACACCTCGCCCAATCGGGGTGCGGTGAATCTACCCTCATAATACCATTTTTAACGAAAAAGTCAATGAGTTTTCGGACGAATTGCACAAAGAAAAGTATTTTTGTGCAAATTAGCGTAATTCTGCTTTTTTGAACAGGATTGCCCCCTACTCTTTATGCAAATTCCGCAATGGTAACACCGTCTTCTCCCTCGCCGTAAACCCCCAGCCGGAATTTCTTTACGAATTTATTTCGCTTCAAAGATTGATGGACCGCCTGCCGCAAAGCACCGGTGCCCTTGCCATGGATGATCCGGACGGAGGACAGCTTTGCCCGCATGGCCTCGTCCATATAGCGGTCCAGCACACAGATGGCTTCCACCGTGTCCATGCCCCGCAGATCGATTTCCGAAGCCATGGCAGCCATTTTCATCTCCCGGCCGGAGTGGGCCGGATGGGCGAGCTTGGTCTTATAGGGGTTTTCGTGCTCCAGAAGATAAATCTCGTCCGCCTTCGCGGTGAGCTTCATGATTCCTGCCTGGAGCTGATAGCTGCCGTCCTTGTTGATGGCCAGGACACTGGCCTTCATCCCCAGCTTCAGCAGCTCCACTGTGTCTCCCACCAGAATTTCCCGGGTGGACTGGGGGCGCTCCCTCGCCGGCTGATTCGCCCGAATACGGTCCTCAGTCTCGTTCAGCGCCCGGCGCAGCTCCGACTGGCGCTGGTTGATTCCGGTGGTATCGGCACTGTCCTGGAGCTGCTTGCGCAGGGCTTTCAGCTCTTCCGATGCCAGGTTAGCCGCTGCTCTGGCCTCGTCGATGATGCCCTGGGCCTCCCGGCGTGCGGACTCCATGGCCTTTTCCTTTTCCTTTTGGAGCTGGGCCTGGTAAGCTTCACTCTGCTGCTTGATTTTGGCGGTTTCCTGCCTCAGCTTCTCCGCCTCCAGCCGAGCGTTTTCCATCTGCTGGCGCTGCTGCTCCAATTGGGAAATCACATCTTCAAAATCCTTGTCGCTCTTGCCCACCAGGTCCCCGGCTTCCTTCAAAATATCCTCCGGCAGGCCCAGCTTTCTGGAAATGGCAAAGGCGTTGGATTTCCCCGGAATGCCAATGAGCAGCTTATAGGTAGGCTGGAGCGTCTCCACGTCAAATTCGCAGGAGGCGTTGATCACGCCCTTGGTCCGCATGGCGTAGAGCTTGAGCTCCGCGTAGTGGGTGGTGGCCACCACCCGGGAGCCCATTTTCCGGCTGAATTCAATCAGGGCGATAGCCAGTGCGGCGCCCTCCGCCGGGTCCGTACCGGCTCCCAGCTCGTCATAGAGCACCAGCGTCCGGTCGTCACACTGCTCCACCACATCCACAATGGTCCGCATATGGCTGGAAAAGGTGGAAAGGCTCTGGGCAATGGACTGCTCGTCGCCAATATCCGCCAGAATGGCATCAAAGGTGGAAAGGACGCTGCCATCCCCCGCGGGAACATGGAGGCCGCACTCCGCCATCAGCGTCAGAAGTCCGATGGTTTTCAGCGTGACTGTCTTGCCGCCGGTGTTGGGGCCGGTGATAATCATGGTGTCGAAGTCGGAGCCCAGGCGCACAGAGATGGGCACCACCTTCTTGGGATCGATCAAAGGATGCCGGGCATTGCGCAGGTCCACCTTTCCGGTGTCATTCATAATAGGGGCCCAGGCCCGCATCCGGTAGGCAAGTCTTGCCTTGGCAAAAATCACATCCAGATTCACCAGCATGGAGTAGTCCAGATTGATGTCCTCGGCGTGGGCGGCGGCTTCGCTGGACAGCTCTGCCAGGATGCGCTCGATCTCCTTTTTCTCCTTGAGCTCCAGCTCCCGCAGCGCGTTGTTGGCGTTCACCGCGGACATGGGCTCCACGAAATAGGTAGAGCCGGTGGCGGAAACGTCGTGGACGAGGCCCGGAACGTCATTTTTGCATTCGGATTTGACGGGAACCACATACCTCCCCTGGCGGATGGTGATGATGGGCTCCCGCAGAAATTTGCTGTAGGCCGGAGAGGAGATAACCTTTTGCAGGCTGTCCCGGATTTTTCCCGCCTGGATGCGCATATGGCGGCGAATGTCCGCCAGCTCCGAAGAAGCGGTATCGGCAATCTCCTCCTCGGAAAGAATCGCCCCGAAAATCCGGTCTTCCAGATATTTGTTGGCGGTCAGAGCATTGAACAGCGGGTCCAGCACCGTGGCTTTGTCATCCTCTGAAACATAGCCCTTGATGGTTCTGGCACAGCGCAGAACGCCGCCGATGGCAAGCAGCTCCTTGGGTTGGAGGCATCCGCCCCGGTCCGCCCGCTCCAGGCTGGAGGAAACGTCGCACACATTGGAAAAGGCCGGGTTTCCCTTCCGGGTGCAAAGGTCGGAGGCGGCTGTGGTCTGCTGAAGCATCAGCTCCACTTCCTCCAAATCGGAGACGGGCCGGAGCTTCCGGCACCCCTCCTTGCCGCCCTCGCTGCCGGCGCAGTCCGCCAGCAGTGAAAGCACCTGATCCAGCTCCAGCTTTATCAGGGATTTTTCATATAGTTCAGACATGGTATTCTCCTAAATTATGTAGATTCCTCCTGGTAAAGTCCAAGGGATTTATAATAATCCAGTGCGGGAAAGCCCCGCTCCAGCTGGGTGGTGAGAAAGCCCTCGGTCAGGCCGCAGAGCTTGCCCAGCTCTTCCCGGTTCAGCCGGAAGGAAAAAATCTTCTTGGGGTCGCAAAAGCAGATATAGCGCATAGCCTCCAGCATTCCCGGCGTCACCGGCAAGCGAATGCCCCCGGAGGCGGAATCCCGGCAGGCGTGGCATTCCAGAAGTCCTGAGGACAGGTCAAACCGGTCCGGCGTCTGACTTCCGCAGACATGGCAGCCGAACAAGTCCGGCGTGTAGCCGGAAAGGCAGGCAGAGCGCAGCTCAAAAACCGCCTTGACCTGATCCACGGGCAGGCCCAGCTCCGACAGGGCATACAGGCAGTTCAGCAGCAGGGATTGGAGCTCCGGCGTGGGATAATCCTCCTGGGACAGCACCTCCGCCACCTGAGCAAAGTAGGATGCCAAGGCCAGGCGATTCAAATCCACCCGCAGATTCTGAAACAGATTCAAAACCTGGGCCTCGTTGATGCTGTACTGCCCTCCCCGTTCAAACAGGGTGAATTCTCCATAGGCCAGCAGCTGGCAGGCGGCAGTCAGCGGACTGTTCTTCCGGCGCAGTCCCCGTGCCTTGACGGTGAGCTTTCCGTGCTTTCTCGTCAGGACTGTGAGCAGCGCGTCATGGTCGTTGTAATCCGACACTCTGAGGACGATTCCCTGGATCGTCAGGTACATGGTTTCCCTCCGTTTTCAGAGCGGCGCTGTAAAGCAGGTACGCCTCCGGGGCGCCGGTTTCCAGAAAAAAACTCCAATAATCTGACGCATTCATTCCAATCCCTCCCGGGATAGGATGCGCAGACACCATAGAAATAGTCCTGGAAATTATTCACTGTAGCCAAAATTCCGGACCATAAAGTCGCTGTCCCGCCAGTTCTCCTTCACCTTGACCCAGGTGGTCAGGTACACCTTGGTTCCCATGAATTTCTCACAGTCCCCACGGGCCATGGTGGAGATTTTTTTCAGCATTTCCCCGCCCTTGCCGATGATGATTCCCTTATGGCTGGCTTTTTCACAATAAATAGTGGCGTCAATATCGATAATTCCGTTGTCCCGCTCGGAAAACCGGTTGATTTCCACCGCGGTTCCGTGGGGAACCTCCCGGTCCAGACACCACAGCAGCTTTTCCCGGATGATTTCGGCCATCACCTGGCGCTCGGGCTGGTCAGTGGTCACATCCTCCGGGAACAGGAAGGGGCCTGGGGCGGCATATTTTTCGCATACCCCCAGCAAATCCTCCACCCCGTCTCCGGTCTTTGCGGAAATGGGGACGATAGCCTCAAACTCCGCCTTCTGGGAGTAGACGGCAATCACCTCAAGAAGCTTGTCCTTTTCTACGGTATCGATTTTGTTGATGGCAAGAACCACTGGGCAATGGCTGCTCTGAATCCGCTGGAGCAGTCCTTCCTCCTGGGGGCCCAGGGAGGCGATGGGCTCCACCACCAGAATGGTCAAATCCACATCGGCAATGGACTCCCGGGCCACATTCACCATGTAGTCCCCCAGCTTTGTTCTGGCCCGGTGGTAGCCCGGGGTATCCACAAATACAAACTGGGTGTTGTCCCGGGTGAGGATGCCGCAGATCCGGTTCCGGGTGGTCTGGGGCTTGTTGGAAACAATGGCAATTTTTTCGCCTACCAAATAATTTGTCAGGGTGGATTTTCCCACATTGGGCCGCCCTGCAATGGTAATCATTGCGGTTTTGGTTTTCATATCGTATCTCCTGTTGATTCAGTCTCGCTTCATGCCGGGGATTCGGGCGGCGATGGCCTCCTCCCTGCCCCGCATTTGGCGCTTTTGTTCTCCTTCGTCCATGTGGTCATAGCCCAGCAGATGGAGCATGGAATGGATGGTCAGGTAGCCCACCTCCCGCCTGGTGGAGTGGCCGAATTCCTTCGCCTGGGCCACCGCCCGCTCCAGGGAGATGCACATATCCCCCAGTGGGCACAGCCCCGTGCCCGGATCGATGTACGAACTCCAATCCTCCGGCGGACTTCCCGCTTTCAGATTGAACATGGGGAAGCTGAGCACATCCGTGGGCTTGTCAATGTTCCTGCTGGTTTTGTTGATGACCTGAATCCCCGCGTCATTGGTGACAAGGACGTTGATCTCACAGGGAACGGATATTCCTTCCGCTTTCAGCGTCTCGCTGATGCAGGTGCGGATGACGGTTCCAATCACGAATTTTTGAAGAGGATTCCGCTCAAATACAAGATTGACTTTATTTCTCATGATTTTTCCTCTGATACTGCCCCTTGAATTCCCGGGGTTTATTCTTGTCCTCCGCCCGCTGAGCGGCCCGCTCATAGGCGCTGATGATCTCCTGCACCAGGGCGTGGCGCACCACATCCGCAGAGGTGAGGCGGCAGATGGCAATGTCCTTCACTCCCTCCAGGACCCGGATGGCATCCTTCAAGCCGGAAACCTTGTCGTCCGGCAGATCAATCTGGGTGATGTCGCCGGTGATGACGATCTTCGAGCCAAAGCCCAGCCGGGTGAGGAACATCTTCATCTGCTCCCGGGTGGTGTTCTGCGCCTCATCCAGAATGATGAAGCTGTCGTCCAGGGTTCGGCCCCGCATATAGGCCAGGGGCGCTACCTCGATGGAGCCCCGCTCCTGATATTTCTGGAAGGTCTCCGCCCCCAGCATATCGTACAGGGCATCATACAGAGGGCGCAGATAGGGGTCAACCTTGTTTTGCAAGTCTCCCGGCAAAAAGCCCAGCCGCTCCCCTGCCTCCACCGCCGGGCGGGTCAGCACGATCCGGTTCACCGTCCGCTCCCGGAAGGCTGCCACCGCCGCAGCCACCGCCAGATAGGTCTTGCCGGTGCCAGCGGGACCGACGCCGATCGTCACTGTGTTCTGGCCGATGGCCTTCATATACTTCTGCTGCCCCACGGTTTTGGCTTTGATGGGCTTTCCCTTTGCGGTGATGCAGACCACATCTTTCGTCATCTGGGACACCATGGAATCGTTTCCCTCGTTGACCAGGGTAATCAGATAGCGCACCCGCTGCTCATCGATGGTCTCCCCCTTGGAAGCCAGAGCCAGCAGTCCTTCCAAAGTCCGGACCGCTTTGTCCACCATCTCTTCCTCGCCGGAAACCTTCAAGTCCGTGCCCCGATTGATGATGCGGACGTTCATGGCGTCCTCGATTCGTTTGATGTTCTCGTCAAAAGAGCCGAAAACGGCGATCACATCCTCCAATCGGTCAGCATTTACCAGTCTTTCAATTATTTTGCTCATCCAGTGCTCCATTCTCCAAACGCTCCCTGCCGATCATCTCCGAGCACAGATACTGCCCGCTCAGCAGGTAGATGCCGGGCTCTTCCTGCACCGCCTCGTCGGAACGGGTGATGACCCCGGCAATCATTTGGGTTGATAAATAATTTTGTGAAAAGGAGGAAAGCCCGCTTTTCGCTGCTTCTTCGTCCACCGCTTCCTCCTCAACGCAGTACCACTCCAGAGTTTCACAGGTAAGGGCAACCGGAAGAGAAAAGCCTCCCGGAAGCTTCAATCGATACTCCTTGCTTATTCTACCACAAGTGCTATCCCAAATTCCACTATCTTTCCATAAATTTATTTGTTTTTTTCCAAGAATAATGGAATAGCGGCGCTGCTGCCGCTGCTGCTGAACTCTGGCCTGGCAGAGGCTGGGGGTGATCGCTTGGAGCGTCCTCAGGGTCTGGGCGTAGACCTCTCCATCCGCCCGTTCCGCCCGGATGCAGATGCCGCAGTCCGTGAATCCCGAAATCAGCACCTGGCCCTTCTTCACCGCCTGCCCCTCCCGACACTGAACGCTGCCCCGCAGAGCGGTGACGGACTGGATAATCCCGTCCCGCTGGGCCACAACGCTGCTGACTGTCTGATCGTCCCGGACCGCTTGGGCAGAGGCGGAGCGCTCCCGGACGGAGATCACCGCCCTGCTGCCATAGGTATTCACCCCCGCCCATTGAAGCTCTGGGATGGCGGAGAGCAGGGAATTTTTGACCTTTTCACTGCGCACCCGGGCGCATGGGGAGAAAAGGCTGATCCCCGCCTCATCCGCCGCCTCCAGAATCCTTCTGACGGGAACGCTGCGGCTGCCCTCCACCTGGATGGCCAGTATCCTTGTGGGAAGAAACAGGCTCAGGGCAAAGAACAAAAGCAAACCGGAATAGAGGACCGGCCGGTGGAGAATGCTCTGCTGGATGGCATGAAGTGTGGTCTCTTGGTACAGGACAACCCGGTCCCCCCGCCTTTCCAGCAGCTCTTTCAGGGGGAGAAAATCCTTTCGGCCAACTTCAAAGGAAAAAGTCAGGTCATCCTCCTGCTCCACCCCGAAAACCGAAATGCCCCGCTCATTCAGCAGCCTGATGCTCTCCCAAATGTTGGCGCTGGTCACTCTGACCTTGTTTCTGGCTGAAGGAAACTGTTTCATTCCCCATCCCTCCGAAGCAGACAGATTGAATCAATCCGGCCTGTGACAATCAGCTTCACTTTTGTCATCTGTTCCAGCGTCAGCCCACAGCCGCAAATCTGCATCTGTCCGTATTTCATTTTAATCCCGATCTTCTGCGTGGAATACTGTATCACACCTAGATGGTTTTCCACCAGCACCCGGTGGCTTCCCGCCAGCTCCACAATGGGAACCATGGGAAACAGCTCCGGGTTTTCCGTTTTCTCCCACAGATACTCCCTGAACCTCCGTCTGGGCATCATCGCCTCACCTCTTACGCAAAGCATATGTATGAGAGCTTTCCCATTTGCATAGATTCTTCCGAGGTGAGCTTCATTGGGAAAAAGGAAATGTATTGCGGCGGCAGCGGCAGTGGGGATGCTGGTACTGATCCTGGACAGCAGGACAGCGCTGTCCGGCGGAGCCCAGGGCGTGGACCTGTGCCTGCGGACTGTGATTCCCTCCCTGTTTCCATTTCTATTCCTGTCCGGATGCTTTTCTGCCGCGTTCGCCGGGACAAGGCTGGCAGGACTTCACCCGTTGGGAGGCGTATTTTCTCTTCCCCCCGGGACAGAGTACCTGTTGATTCCCGCCTTTTTGGGCGGATACCCAATCGGAGCCCAGTCTGTGGCCCAGGCCTATGACGCCGGATTCCTCCGAAAGGAGAAGGCGGAGCGGCTGCTGGCCTATTGCAGCAACGTAGGACCAGCCTTTCTGTTCGGGATGACCGCAGGCCAGTTTGGGCAGAGACATCTTATCTGGGAATGCTGGGCCATCCAGATTCTCAGCGCCTGGACGGCGGCGAGATTTTTTGGAGGTCGGAAGGACTCCCCCCCTGCGGCCAAGCCATCAGAAGGACAGACAGCCTTTGGAATCGAGTCCGCCCTCTGGGCCATGCTGAAAATCTGCGGCTGGATACTCCTGTTCCGCATCGTGGCCGCCTTCCTGGAACGCTGGTTTCTCTGGGCGGCCGCGCCCTGGATTCGGGTGAGCGTCATTGGTCTTCTGGAGCTGGCCAACGGCTGCTGCTGCCTGAACCAGATTGTGGACGAGGGGCTTCGCTTTGTGATCTGCAATGCCCTGCTGGCCTTTGGGGGACTCTGTGTGGCCTATCAAACGGCCTCGGTCTGCGGCAAGCTGAATCTTCGGTATTATTTCGCCGGAAAGCTCCTGCAGGGGACTGCTGCATCGGTGCTGGCCGCAGGAATCTATTACCGACTGTGGTATCTCTTCCCAATCTGGCTTGCATGTTCCCTGCTGATTCCAAAAGCAGTGAAAAAAACAGTAGAAATTCCCCGCAGTGTGGTGTATAATCATTAAAAACGAGAAAAGCCACGGAGGACTGGACTATGCTGTTTCGGAAAAAGATTGAGCGCAGCTGCTCTTACTGTGCCTACGGCGCAAAGCTTGAAGAGGATGGCATTCTATGCAGCAAACGGGGGCTGAAGCAGGAGGGCGACAGCTGCCGCAGATTCCGCTATGACCCCTGCAAGCGGGTTCCCTTCAAGGCAAAGGCCATGGATTTCTCCCAGTTCAAAGACAGTGATTTTTCCCTTGATGACTAAAATATTGCAATAAAGGAATCCCATTCAAGGCATTTAAGCTGCTTTGAATGGGATTTTTTTGGAGTTATGAAAACAGCTTTTCGGTAACGCCGTCCCCTCCTGCCTGAATGAAGGTATTGGGAACATCCCCCACAATAACCGTCTCGGCAACCACGACCTCGCTGGTGACTGAGAAGGTACTGGTCTCCCCCAGCACCAGCACCGCCGCGTCCACATTGACCTCCATAATGAGCTGGTGGAGGGTCTGGTTGATTCCCGCCTGGCAGAAATGGCTGGTGAAGGTCGCGTCACTGTTTCGGATGGCCAGAATATGCACCGGGATGGTTGGACCCCGGCCGGAAAAAAGCTCCGGCAGGAACAGGCTTCCGATGGGAATTCCGATGTCCGCCGCGTCCAGGGCCAGGATTTTCCCGTTGATGATGTTCAGGATGTCCGTTTTCAGATAATTGACTTCCCCAATATTGGTTTTCAAGGCAGTAATCCGGCCATTCAAATCCTTTTCAAAATACACAATGCGGTCATACTGGATGTTGCCGTTTTCAATTTGCTTCGCAATGGCATCATTGGCCAAATCCGATGTGGCGTTTTTCACGCTGGTTTCCGCCAGGTCCCGAATGGTCAGCCGGTATTTGCTCCGCAGTGCGGCAAACAGCACAACCAGGATGACGAAAAGCAGGAGAACAAAGATTGCCGCTCTTTTCAAACCCTTCCGCATAGCACTCCCCCTCCGGGAAAAGCTATGCAGGAAAGGAGTGGCGCATTACAGCTTTTTTAAGTACGCTGACGCGGTCTTTGCCATGAGCTTTTTGGTCCCCACATCGTCAAAGGCCACCTCCAGCAGGGCGTCGCCCCCCATTTTGGTTACTGTCAGCACCATGCCCCGGCCAAAGGCAGCGTGGAGCACCATATCCCCCTGCTCCAGCTCGATCATTTTCCCAGCCGGTTTGGAGGAGATCATGGAGCTCTCGCTGTGGTAGCGGGGCTTGGGGCGGGAATAGGTGTATCCCCGCTGGTAGCCGGCGGTGGACGCAGTCTGGGTTGGCCGGAATCCGCCCTTTTTGAGAATACACGATTCCGGGATTTCCTTCAGGAAACGGGAAGGCAGAGAGGCGTTGGTTCGGCCATAGATCATTCTCTCCCGGGCGTAGCTGATGGTAAGGGTCTTCTTCGCCCGGGTAATGGCCACATAGCACAGCCTCCGCTCCTCCTCCATCTCCGCGTCGTCGCCAATGGAGCGCTGCCCGGGAAACAGGCCGTCTTCAAAGCCCACCAGGAACACATGGGGAAATTCCAGTCCCTTGGCGGAGTGGATGGTCATCATCACCACCGCGTCGTCGGATTCATTGTACTGCTCAATATCCGTGTACAGGGCGATCTCTTCCAGGAATCCCGCCAATGTGGGATACTCTGTATTTTCCATGTAAGAGTGAATGCTGGATTTAAGTTCTCGCACGTTCTCCAAGCGGGTCTTATTCTCCTCGGTGTCCTTTCCCATGAGCATGTCCACATATCCGGTCTGCTTGAGAACCTCATCATAGAATTCCGGCAGGGTCAGCCCGTCCTCCAGCAGCTTAGCCAGATTCTCGATCATGGCAGAGAACTTCATAAACTTGTCTGCGGCCTTTTCCAGGGGCGCATAGCTATAGGGGTCGGAAATCACGCTGTACAGGGGCTTATTGTCCGCCTCCGCCAGCCGCTCCGCCATCTCCATGGCCTTGGCTCCCAGCCCTCGGGGGGGATTGTTGATGATTCGGCGCAGACGCAGAGAGTCTGACCGGTTGTTAATGACGCAAAGGTAGGACAGCATATCCTTAATTTCCGCCCGGTCAAAGAACCGGGTGCCGCCAATGACCCGGTAGGAAATCCCGTTGCGCTTCATGGCGTATTCCAAAGCGTTAGACTGGGCATTGGTGCGGTACAGGATGGCAAAGTCCTTCATTCCCTTGCCCCGGGTGGCAGCAAGGACCTGCCCGGCCACAAAATTCGCCTCCGCCCCCTCGTCAGAGGCCTCATACACCACAATGGGGTCGCCCGCTCCGTTGACGGTCCAGAGCTTTTTCCCCTTGCGGCCCAGATTGTGGGAAATCACGGCGTTGGCCGCGTCCAGGATGGACTGGGTGGAGCGGTAATTCTGTTCCAGACGGATGGTTCGGCAGCCGGGGTACTGCTTTTCAAAGCTGAGAATGTTCTCAATGGTGGCGCCCCGGAAGCGGTAGATGCTCTGGTCATCGTCGCCCACCACGCAGATGTTCTGCCTTCCACCCGCAAGCAGGGCGGTGAGCAGATACTGCATGTGGTTGGTATCCTGGTATTCGTCTACCAGCACATAGCGGAACTTCCTCTGATAATAGTGAAGAATCTCCTCATTTTGCCGGAGAAGCTGGACGGTGAGGAAAATAATATCGTCAAAATCCAGAGCGTTATTATCCTTCAGCTGGGCCTGGTACTTTTCATAGGCCCTGGCAATGTGCTTTGCCCGAATGTCTCCGGTATTTTCCGCGGTTCTAAGCATCTCGGCGGCGGAGATCATTTTATCCTTCTGGCGGCTGATGGCCCCCAGCACATATTTGGGCGGGAAGGTCTTTTCATCCATGTCCAGCTCTTTCAGAACGCCCTTCATCACCCGCTCCGAGTCCGCGGTATCGTAAATGGTGAAGCTTCGGGTATAGCCGCCACCGATGGCGTCAATGTCCCGCCGGAGAATCCGGCAGCAGGCGGAGTGGAAGGTCATGGCCCAGATGTCCTGGGCATTGGGCCCCAAAAGGGATTCCAGCCGGTCCTTGATCTCCCCGGCAGCCTTGTTGGTAAAGGTAATGGCCAGGATGCTCCAGGGCGCCGCCGGTTCCACGGCGCAGAGCCGGTCGGCCTGAAAGCGATCCGTCTCCGGGGAATTCTCATCCACCCCCTCCAGGAAAAGTACATCTTTCTCCGTCAAATCCCCGGGAAGCTCCTGGCAGTCACTGCCCCGGCCATAGCGGATCAGATTGGCCACCCGGTTGATGAGCACCGTGGTTTTGCCGCTTCCGGCACCGGCCAAAAGAAGCAGCGGCCCCTCGGTGGTCAGAACCGCCTGCTGCTGCATATCGTTGAGCTGGGAGAATTGGGACGCGATATAGTTCCGCCTTGCGGCAAGGAACCGGGTTTGCATATTTTCAGTCATAGGCACACCTGTCTGTCTTTAAGATGCTTCTATTTTACTCCATTTCCCCCAAAAGGTAAAGAGGGACTATCGCATGAATTCCCGTATTTTCTCCAGGGCTTTTTTCTCTATCCTGGACACCTGCACTTGACTGACATCCATCACCTTGGCCACCCGCTGCTGGGTCAGACTGTGGTAATAGCGCAGCTGGATCACCAGGCGCTCCCGTTCCGGAAGCTTGTCCACCGCCTGGCTCAGGGCAATCCGCTCCACCATTCTTTCCTCGGACTCCGTATCCGTGAGAATGTTTTCCAGGCAGAAGCCGTCCTCGCCGGTCTCCTGCTGAATGGATTCCGTGGCAGCCGTGGCGGTTTCGGCAATGGCGATTTCCTCGGGGGTAAAGCCGGTCTGGTCGGACAGCTCCTGAATGGTGGGCTCCCTGCCCAGAAGGGACGTAAGCTTGCTCCGGACGCTTTTGATGGAGGCCGCCTGCTCCTTCAGGCCCCGGGACACCTTCACCGCGCCGTCGTCCCGGAGAAAACGGCGAATCTCACCGGAGATTTTCGGAACCGCATAGGTGGAAAACTGGGTCCCGTATTCCAGGTCAAATCCCTCCACAGCCTTCAAAAAGCCCAGGCAGCCCAGCTGATAAAGGTCGTCCGTCTCCACCCCCCGGCCGATGAACCGCCGGGCAATGGACCAGATGAGTCCCGAATTTTCCGTGACCAGCTGCTCGGAGGCCTCCCTGTCCCCCTGCTGGGCCAAGTGAATCAGCTCCTCTGTTCTGCTCATTTGCGGCGCTGCAGCCTCCGGCGCATATGGACAGTGGTGCCCTTGCCGGAGACAGAGGAAACTTCAAAATTCGTCATGAAGCTCTCCATGATGGTGAAGCCCATGCCGCTTCGCTCCGCGCCGCCGGTGGTGAAGGAGGGCCGCCGGGCCTGCTCCACATCGGCAATTCCCACCCCCTTGTCCTTGATGACAATGTCCAGCACATTGTCCTTGAGAATCCGGCAGCGAAGGGTGATGCTCCCGATTTCATTGGGATAGGCATGTACGATACAGTTAGTCACCGCCTCGGAAACCGCGGTGCGGATGTCCCCCAGCTCCTCCAGCGTTGGGTCCATCTGGGCGGCAAAGCAGGCTACGGCGCTCCGGGCGAAGGCCTCGTTGGTGGAGCGGCTGGGAAATTCCAGAATCATATAGTTGTCGAATTTCATGATACCGCCTCCCTGATTTCCACCAGCTTGTCAATGCCGGAGGCCCGGAATACCCGCATGGGCTGGGGTGAAATACCGGAAAGCAGCAGCTTTCCCTCGATCTGGGACATGTTCCGCAGCGCGTTAATTACCACCGCAATTCCCGAGGAGTCCACAAAGGTCACGTCCCGGAAGTCCAGCACACAGACCTGGGGCATATAGGCTTCAATTTTGGAATTGATGATCTGGATATAGGCCTTAGCACAGTGATGGTCAATTTCACCGGTGAGGGCAATGGTCAATTTTCCGTTTTCCAGAAAGCTGGTAAAGTGCATAAGAAAAAATCCTCCTTTGGTATTGGGAAGCTCTGAAAAAATCGGCGTGCGGCTTCCATTTCTTCCGCCGCAGACAATTGATTCAAAGCTTCATCGCTCATAAAAGCAGTATAATCCCCAAAGGGTAAAAAAGCAGTCAGAAAACGGAAACAGGGCAGAAGAAAAAACCAACCGGTTTTCTTCTGCCCCGCGCGCTTTACAGCTTTTCCGTTTCCAGAATTTTAAGGCCCAGTTCAAAGGCCAGCAGCGCGATTTTTCCTTTGTCATCCAGCCGGGTTTTTCCGGAGAGGCTGCGCTTGTCCCAGACGGTCTGGTCAAGATTGTCCGCCGCATAGAAAAACTGGAAAAAGTCCACACCCCGGAAATCCGCCGCCGCCTGCATTCCGGCGCATTCCATTTCCACGCAGATGGCCCCCTGCGCCCTCCGGCGGTTGACCTTTTCACGGGTCTCCCGGTAACATGCGTCCGTCGTCCAGGTGGTTCCCTCTACATAGGGGTAGCCATGCTTCTCCAGCACCTGATGAAACAGGTCGCGGTATTTGTGATTGACCTGGATGCTGTCCGCCGGAGGGGCATAGTGGTAGCTGCTACCCTCGTCCCGCAGGGCTTTGGTAGGGATGATGATGCCGCAGTCCTCAATGCTCCTGTCCAAAACGCCACAGGTTCCAAAGAGGATCAGTTTTTTCAGGCCCATGACAACCAAATCCTCGAAATCTCCGATGCAGGCAGGCTCCCCCACCTTGGATTCAAAAAACGCAAACCGCTTTCCCCGATAGTTCACGGCATAGACAGGCTGCTTTCCATTGGCGCCGCCTACCCGGGCAATCTCCTCCGGTTCAAAAAAGGCAAGCACCGCTTCAAACAGATGGTGAGAAAAGCAGGAAATTGTGATTTCCGGGTAATTGTTCACTTTGGTTTTTACGCACATTTCCGGGTTAATTACCGCATCCCGGCAGGGGTCAAATTCTTCCAATAACATTGTGACGCCTCTTTTTCCTCTATCAATTTGCCCCGTTTGGCTATATGGTCAACCGGGGCAGATGGGGTTTATGACGGTCTTACAGTGCCTTCATGGCTGCAAGGCTTTCCTCCAGGCTGGCAATCAGGTCACGGGCCTTTTGTGCCTTGGCCCGCTCGGCGTTAACAACGGCCTCCGGGGCACGGGAAACAAAATTCTCATTGGAAAGCTTCCCTTCCAGGCTCTGGAGATTCTTTCTGGCCTTTTCCAGTTCCTTGGTGATTCGCTCCACTTCCTTGGCGATGTCCACCAACTGACCCATGGGGATATACAGCTTGGCATCCGCAGTGGCGCAAGTGACCATGCCGCCCAGATTCTCCGGCTCGGCCTTCAGAATGGTCACGCTGTCGGCATAGGCCAGACGCTGAATGAAGCCCTCCCCCTCGGTAAACACCTGGGGCTTGGAAGTGAGCACATACAGCGCCGCCTTCTTGGAGGGGGGAACATTCATCTCCGCCCGGCGGTTTCGGATGGAGCGGATGGCGTTCATCACGGACTCCATGTGGGACTCCTCCTCCCGGAAGGCCAGGCTTTCATGGTATTCCGGCCACTTGGCCACAATCAAAGCCTCGCCCTCATGGGGCAGGCTCTGCCAGATTTCCTCTGTGATGAAGGGCATGAAGGGGTGCAGCAGCCGCAATATCTGATCCAGCACATACACCAGCACCTGGATGGCGGTCTGCTTCCGCTCCTCATCCTCGCCGTATAGCCGGGCCTTGGTCAGCTCGATATACCAGTCGCAGTAGGTATCCCAGATGAAATCATATACCTTCTGGACGGCCACGCCCAGCTCATACTTTTCCAGATTCTCTGTCACCTCCGCAATCAGGGTATTCAGCTTGGACAGCACCCATTTATCAGAGATTTCCAGCTTGTCCATCCCGGGCAGCGCGTTCACGGAATCCTCGGACAGGTTCATCATCACATACCGGGAGGCATTCCACAGCTTGTTGGCGAAATTGCGCATGGCTTCGCACCGCTCCACATAGAAGCGCATATCGTTTCCGGGAGAGTTTCCAGTGACCATGTTCATCCGCAGGGCGTCACAACCGTACTTGTCGATCATTTCCAGGGGGTCGATGCCGTTGCCCAGGGATTTGCTCATCTTCCGGCCCTTGTCGTCCCGAACCAGGCCGTGAATCAGCACCGTGTGGAAGGGGGTCTTTCCGGTGTGCTCACAGCCGGAGAAGATCATTCTGGCAACCCAGAAGAAAATAATGTCGTAGCCAGTGACCAGAACGTCGGTGGGATAGAAATAATCCAGATCAGCATTCTTTTCAGGCCAGCCCAGGGTCTCGAAGGGCCACAGGGCAGAGGAGAACCAGGTATCCAGCACATCCGGGTCCCGCTCGATATTGGTGCTGCCGCACTTTTCGCACTTGCAGGCATCCTCCCGGGAGACGGTGATGTGGCCGCAGTCGGCACAGGTCCAGGCGGGAATCTGATGACCCCACCAGAGCTGGCGGGAAATGCACCAGTCTCGGACATTTTCCATCCAGTTCAGATAGGTTTTGCTGAACCGGTCGGGGACGAATCTGGTCTCTCCTTCCTTCACCACCCGGATGGCCTCCTGGGCCAGGGGCTTCATCTTCACAAACCACTGGGCGGAGATAATGGGCTCCACATCGTTGTGGCAGCGG
>CAZYWM010000026.1:0-20650 GCA_964651615.1 uncultured Oscillospiraceae bacterium
CAATTTGTCTGATTACTGATCGGAGCCTAAAACAAACTGCGGCCACAGATTCGTGACCGCAGCAAAAGAAAATGGGCGCAAAGTGCGCCCATCTATTTTTCTTAATCCCTAGTTTTGTTTACCGACAGGATGGTCACGAACTGTCCTATTCAGCTGTAAGGGTAGTATACCCGATTCTTGGGAATCTGTCAAGAGGGCAATCACAATTGATCGAACCTGGCGGCTCCTCTGGTATTCAGCCAGAGGGTTGCGCCCAGGCTGAGCAGGGCCAGCAGAGCCATGGTCAGACCCAGATACCAGTCTGTGGAGAAGAGGCTCCGGGAGAGCCAGCATCCCACCGCTGCCAGAATGGGCAGGGCGAAGCCAAAGAGGATGGACAGCATCATGTTCATGCTCTGCTTGATGGGCATGGCCTCGCTGGTCCACTGGAAATTGGGCCGCAGCACCCCCAGCAGCAATCCGAAGGCCCCAGTCAGCCAGATGAAGGCGACCGCCCACAGGCTGCACAGCAGAATGCTCACCGCCCCCAGCTTCAGGCAGGCCCCCAGCACCACCGCCGCAAACACCGCGGAGGGCACATTCAGCAGCACATGGAGCAGCAGCTTGGAGCGCAGCACCATCTTCCCGCTGACGGGCAGGGAGCGGAGAATCCACAGATACTTCCCCTCCAAAGACACCGAGGGGGTGGACACGGCGTTGAGTCCGGCGCACAGGCACACAATGACCACAATCGCCATGGGCGTCATGGAGCCGATCCAGGGCAGCATGTCCCCCAGTCCGCTGATGACCGCTTCCAGAACCTCCCGCTTCACCAGGGCAAAAACCGCCAGCACCGGCAGGAGGAAGATGCCCAGGCCGCAGTTGAGCATGTAGATGGGGCTGCTGGCAAACCGCTTCAGCTCCCGCCCCAGCAGGGCGGCAGAGACGCCGGTGGACTTGACGGTGAGCTTCCCCGCCTTTTTCCGCTCCCCCTGGGTTCTGGTGGCAATGTGCAGAAAGCTTCTGGAGAGCAGGAAGAAGCACACCGCGAACAGCGCCAGGGTGATGCCGGAGAAGATGGCCATGGCCTTCCCATCCCCGGCGGCGGCCATCCCCAGCTGATAGAGCACGTTGGCCCAGACCCGGATGCCCTCGCCCAGAGCCGCGGCGTTCAGCAGCAGCTTCTGGAGAATGCCCATCATATTCATGCAGACATAATAATAGCCGCAGAAGAACACCAGGGAAATCAGAACGATGAAAAAGCTCTTGTTTTTCATCCGGGAGGCGACCAGCGCCACCACCCAGCCCAGAGCGCAGGTAATCACCGTGACGAACAGGGCAATCAGGAAAATCAGCGCGATGTCGAATACCACTGCCTGCGTGCTCACCGTGCCGAATATCCAGGCATAGGCAACCGCCGGAATCCACACGATTCCGCTGTACATCAGGCTCATGCCGTAGACCAGGCTCATTCTGGTGATGAGAATCTTAGCGGGCGGAATGGGCATGGCCAGCAGCATTTCGTTGTCCTTGGAAAGGTACAGCGTGGCATAGGTATTGAACACGCTGCCGAAGGCGCCCATGAAAATGGCGGCGACACCCATCAGCACGAAATACAGCCAGTCCATCCCCAGGCTCAGCAGGGTGTCCCCCGCCAGGAAGGACATGCCGAAGAACATGGCCGCAAGGAACAGCATGATCACCGTGAAGAAGACGAACATGCCGAAAATGCCCCACTTTGTCCGCCTTTTTCCGGTTTTGGGGTTGATAAAATAGGAGCGGAAGCACTCCATGTATTGCTTTTTGATGAGGGTTTTCAGCATGGTTATCCCTCCAGTTCCAGGAACACGGATTCCAGGCTGGTGTCACCCTTCACTTCCTCCATGGTGCCGGAGCGGATGAGTCTGCCGCCCTTGATGATGGCCACCTTGTCGCAGAGCTTTTCCGCCACCTCCAGCACATGGGTGGAGAAGAAGATGGCCCCGCCCCGGTCGCAGACCTGGCGCATCATTCCCTTGAGGGTGTGGGATGCCTTGGGGTCCAGGCCCACGAAGGGTTCGTCCATCAAAATCAGCTTCGGCTGGTGGAGCCAGGCGGCGATGATGGCCAGCTTCTGCTTCATGCCGTGGGAGTAGGAGCCGATGGACTGGTTCAGGTCGGCGGTGAGCTCGAAGGCATCGGCCAATTCCTTCACCCGCTCCCGCCGCTGCTGGGTGTCCACGCCGAACACATTCCCCACGAAATTCAGGTATTGCATTCCGGTCATGAAGTCGTACAGGTCGGGGTTATCGGGGATGTAGGCGATTTTCTTTTTGCAGGCCATGGGCTCCTTCTTCATGGACACCCCGTCCACCAGGATTTCCCCCTGGTCAAACCGCATGATTCCCGCTACGCTTTTCAAGGTGGTGGTCTTGCCCGCGCCGTTGTGGCCGATGAAGCCGTAGATTTCCCCGGGCAGGATGTGCAGGCTCAGATCGTCCACCGCCTTTTTGTCCCCATAGCTTTTGGTAAAATGATCGATTTTCAGCATAGATTCTTCTCCTTTTTCCTTTTGGTTTCCCGTACCGGGAGTATACACCTTCCACCAGGTGGAAGGTCAAGGGGTTTTCTGAAATTTCTCTATTGATTTCCATCAAATATGAGAATTTCCCAGCTATATTTCGTCCTCTGTGAACGAAAACAACTCCTCAACGCTTACAGAAAAGACTTTGGCAATATCCATCGCCAATTTTAACGACGGATTATACCGTCCATTTTCCAAATGAACGATTGTTTCCCGCCGCACCTGCACAAGCTGTGCCAAATCGGTTTGCTTCAGTCCTGCCGCCTCACGGTACTCCCTGATTTTTGTTTTAAGTGCCGTAGTTAAACCCCCTTGCGATCCATTATGCAAAAAGCCACATATCGAACGACTGCCAAAATGAATATGGTTCCCACGAGCGCATACCCCGTGGTTCTCCCGTCCAAAAGCCCCACTGCTCCCGCAAAGGCGATGATGGCAGCGGCGGCGATCATCAGCTTGAGGCACAGGGCATCCGCCCGCCGTAAAATCTCAACAGCCAGCTCGTCGGTTGCCTCCTTGTGATACTTATGAATCCGACTCGCCTGAAGGGCAAAAAAGAGAGTCGTAAACAAGGCCACAACAGATTGGATGGTTTCATAGTAATCATGCCAGTCCCGCCTGGCCCACATCCAATAGTAGCAGACAAGCAGCAGCGCATAGACAATTCTCGTCCCCACTAATTCTTTGAGTGAGACCTTTGATTTCATAACAACACCTCCGTGTGATATATTTCTAACTCTCGGGCGTTACAAATATATCACACAGCCCGCTGAAAGTCAATGCAAATGTGAATTATTTTTAACTTGCTGAAAAAGGAATAAGAGGAGCTGCCCAAGATTATTGACATTCCCAGCGGCGGGGTCAAGACTCGCTACTACAGTGGAATCTTTAACATCAAGGGCAGTAGGTCTTTTCAATGTGAGCCAGCTCCCGGAAGGTCAGAAGCTTTTGACCATCGAAGGTCAGCTCCACGATGTAGGGCATCCAGTCCACAATTCGCAGAAAATCCTCACAGCCGAACTGGGGGCGATAGTAATTCAGGATGGCGCTGAGGGCCGTGCCGTGGGTGCCCACAGCGATGTTCTTCCCCTGATTTTCGCTCAGAATTTCCCGCAGAGCGGCGATGTTTCGCTGCTGCACCTGCTCTATGGATTCTCCACCGGGCTCATGCCAGGAAAAATCCTGCCAGCGGCGGCGCAGGGGAGAGTCGGCATCCCGAAGGCCCGCATTGCCCTGCTGCCCCACCTGGCGCTCCCGGAGGCCCTCCTTAGTGAGAATGGGAAGGCCGTAATGAGCGGCGGCGGGGCGGATGGTGTCCAGGCTCCGCAGATAGGGGCTGCAATAGAAGCAGTGGATGTTCTTGTCCGCCAAAACCTTCGTCACCAGGGCGGTGTCCGCCGTTCCCTCCTGGGTCAGGGGGCGGGTGCTGTCCTCCTGGTGGCTGTGGATGGGCTGGGCATGGCGGACGAAATAGACGTGGGTCAGGGGCGGAATCCGATTCAGGTCAATCCAGTAGCGCTGCTCGGTCTGCCCGTCCTCATTCACAATTTCGTTTTCCAGGATGCCGCCGTTGCGGATGATGGATTTGGCGGAGCCGACATTATCCGCGTCACAGGTCATCAGCACCCGCATGATCCCCAGCTCCCGGCATTTTTCCAGGGCCAGCCGAATCATGGCCGTGGCATAGCCCTTTCGCCTCTGACTGGGGCGGATGCCGTCGCCGATGTGGCCCCCGGAAAAGAGCAGGGACTCATTGAGGCGGTGGCGGATGTTCACGGCGCCCACAAAGATATTTTGGTCCAAATCCAGGCAGAACCAGGTGGAGTTTGGTACCCAGTCATTCTTCTTCTCCCTCATTTCCAGATTTTCCAGATAGCGGCCGAAGTCCCGGTAGTCAAGCTCTCGAATTGCGTAGGGGGAGAAATGCTGCTCGGCGGCCAGCCACTCCTCCATCATGTCAAACAGCTGCTGCCTGTATTCCGGGGCCAGCTTTACCAAAGTAACGTTCATATTCCCCATCCCTTCATAAAATGTTGTGGTCATCTTATCGCAGCATCCCCAAAATGTCAACCCCGGCGGCAGGGGGTGCGGGAACAGGATTTCAAAACTGATAATCATTTTCATATTGACATTTGGGACAGATGGAGTATAATATGAGAACTGTTATCAAATTCCGAGGTTGAAATCCATGCAAAACAAGGCTTCTTACAAAACCAAACAGGGCGACGAGCTGCGAGGCTTTCTGGAGAGCGTCCCGGACAGGCACATCACCGCCGCCGATGTCTGCGACTATTTCCGCCGCTCCGGCAAGTCCATCGGCATGGCTACGGTGTACCGACAGCTGGAACGGATGGTGGACGAGGGTGTTGTCGCCAAATACAACATTGACCCCAACAGTCCCGCCTGCTTCCAGTACCTGGGGCAGCATTCCGGAGAGCCAGTCTGCTACCACTGCAAATGCCAGGTCTGTGGCAGGCTGATTCACATGCGCTGCCAGGAGCTTCCGGAGCTGCAAAAGCACATCTGGGAGCACCACGGCTTTGCCATCGACCCGGTGCGGACGGTTTTCTACGGCGTGTGCCAGCAGTGCAGGGAGGAAGAAAAATGAGAAAAAAATTGATTTTGGTTCTGGCGCTCTGCCTGGGGTTGTGCTCCCTCACGGGCTGCGCCGGGGAGGGGAAGCAGGACAAGCTCAGCGTGGTGGCGGTGATCTTCCCGGAGTATGACTGGGTGCGCCAGATCATCGGAGCGGACAGCGGTATCCAGCTGACGCTTTTGGTGGACGACGGGGTGGACCCCCACAGCTTCCAGCCCTCGGTGGCGGACATGGTGGCGGTGGAGGAGTGCGACCTGCTGATCTATGGCGGGGGTGAGTCCGATGCCTGGCTGGAGGATGCCCTGAAGGGCAAACAGAAGGCCACGGTGGCCCTGCTGCCCCTGCTGGGGGACAAGGCCCACCGGGAGGAGATTGTGGCGGGAATGCAGATCAGCGACCCGGAGGACGAGACCGACGAGCACGTGTGGATGTCCCTGCCCAATGCGGCGCTGTTCTGCACCGCCATCACCCGGCAGCTTTCCAGTCTGGCCCCTGACCGGGCAGAGGTCTTCCAGGCCAACCTGGAAGCTTATCTTGAAAAGCTCAGCGCCCTGGACGATGCCTACCGGCAGACGGTTCAGGATGCCAAACGGGATACCATCCTGGTCTGCGACCGCTTCCCCTACCGGTATCTGACGGAGGACTACGGCCTGAATTATTACGCCGCCTTCCCCGGCTGCTCCGCCGAGACGGGAGCCAGCTTTGAGACCGTGGCCTTCCTGGCCGACCGGGCGAAGGAGCTGGACCTGGACACCCTGATCATCACGGAAACCGGGGACGACCGCCTGGCAAAAACCGTGGCGGAAAACGCCGGACGGGCGGATATGGCGGTGCTGACCCTGAACTCCATGCAGTCCGTTTCCGCCCGGCAGGGAGAAAATACCGACTACCTTTCCATCATGGAACAGAACCGCCAGGTGCTGGAACAGGCCCTGAATTGAGGAGAAGATATGCCCCAGATCATCTGTGAAAACGCGTCACTGGGCTATGAAAACCGGCCCATTGTCAGTGGACTGAATTTTACCGTCAACGCCGGGGACTACCTGTGCATTGTGGGGGAGAACGGCTCCGGTAAGTCCACGTTGATGAAAACCATTCTGAATCTCACCCCCACCCTGGCGGGTTCCATCCGCATGGAGGGCCTCCGGCCCACCGAAATCGGGTATCTGCCCCAGCAGACCCTGGTCCAGCGGGATTTCCCCGCCTCGGTGCAGGAGATTGTCCGCTCCGGTTTTCAGGGGCGGCGGGGGCTGCGGCCCTTCTATACCAGGGAGGAAAAAGACCTGGCGTTGGAGAATTTGGAGCGCATCGGTATGGCGGACTTTGCAAAGCGCTGCTACCGGGAGCTCTCCGGGGGCCAGCAGCAGCGGGTGCTTCTGGCCAGGGCCCTGTGCGCCACCCGGAAGTGCCTGCTTCTGGACGAGCCGGTGTCCGGCCTGGACCCCAAGGCCACGGCTCAGATGTATGACATCATCTCGGGCCTCCATCGGGAGGGCATCACCGTGATCATGATCTCCCACGATCTGAACGCCGCCCTGGAATATGCCACCCACATTCTGCACATCGGGGAGAAGCTGTTCTACGGCACCCGGGAGGCATATCTGCGCAGCGAAATGGGCCGGGTGTTCCTGGCGGGAAAGGAGGAGTAATTGTGCTGAATACCCTGATGACCTATCTTTCCTATCCCTTTGTCCGGTATGCCCTGATTGTGGGGGTGCTGATCGCCCTGTGCTCGTCCCTGCTGGGGGTGACGCTGGTGCTGAAACGGTTTTCCTTCATCGGAGACGGCCTTTCCCATGTGGCCTTTGGGGCCATGGCCATTGCCGCCGTGCTGAACATGACGAACCAGATGCTGATTGTGCTGCCCATCACGGTGGTCTGCGCCGTGCTGCTGCTGCGCACTGGGCAGAACACCAAAATTAAGGGGGACGCCGCCATTGCCATGATCTCCGTGGGGGCCCTGGCCTTCGGCTATCTGCTGATGAGCATGTTCTCCACCTCCGCCAATTTGTCCGGCGACGTGTGCGGGGCCCTGTTCGGCTCCACCTCCATCCTCACGCTGACCCGCGCCGAGGTCTGGCTCTGCCTGGGACTGTCGGCGGCGGTGCTGGTGTTTTTTGTGCTGTTCTACCACCGGATTTTTGACGTGACCTTTGACGAGAATTTCGCCCGGGCGGCGGGAACCGGGGTGGAGGCGGCAAACCTGATGATCGCCGTGATCACCGCCGTGATTATTGTGCTGGCCATGAACCTGGTGGGTTCCTTGCTGATTTCGGCGCTGATTATTTTCCCGGCCCTGTCCGCCATGCGTATTTTCCGCTCCTTCCTGTCGGTGACGGTGTGCGCGGCGGTGGTGAGCGTGGTGTGTGCCTTCTTCGGAATCATCATCTCCATCCTGACCAGCACCCCGGTGGGCTCCACCGTGGTGGCTGTGGATGTGGCCGCCTTTGCCCTGTGCGCCCTGATTGGCAAAATTCGAGGGAATTAGACCGATTCGCTGAATGTGGGGAGGAATTCTCACGGTGAAAGAGATATGATTTTCCCGGAGGCGAAGAAAATGGATCAACTCAAAATCGGAAAATTCATAGCAAAGCTCCGCCGGGAGGCAGGGCTGACCCAGGAGGGCCTGGGGGAGAAGCTGGGGGTCACAAACAAGACGGTGTCCCGGTGGGAGAACGGCAACTACATGCCGGACATCGAAATGCTCCAGCTGCTGGCAAAGGAATTTGGAGTCAGCATCAACGAGCTGCTCTCCGGCGAACGGCTGCCGGATGACCGGTTCCGGCAAAAGGCGGACGAAAATGTGATTTCAGTGTCGAAGATGAGCGCGTTTTCCTTTGAGGAGAAAAAGGCCTATTTCAAGCAGAAATGGCGCAGAGAGCACCGGCTGTTTCTGGGGGCGCTGCTGCTTGCCTGGGTGGCAGCCCTGGTGCTGCCCTTCGTTTTCGGGAAGCCCTGGTTCGCGGACCTCGCGCCGCTGCTGGGCCTTGTGGAATACGGGTATCAGAACAATAAAATGATGATCTACGTGGAGAATAATCTCTACGATTGATGCCCTCCCTTTTCTACTCCGGTGGGAACCGCGGTGTTGCGATGGAAATCCACTTTCAAAAAGTGAAAAAATTTATGATTTTGAAACTGGCCTCTTGCATATCCTATCTTATGACGGTATAATGAGTACACAGACGCGGTTTCTAAACTTGAAAAAATTTGCGTTTTTGAAAGCGGGCGGCGATATGAAAACCATAACAAGGACAAAATACCTGGATCGCATGATTGAGCTGAACGGAACTCCTGACATTAAAATCATCACAGGCATTCGCCGCTGCGGCAAGTCGAAGCTGATGCAGGCCTATGTGGAATACCTGAAAGAGAATTTTGAAAATATCAATATCATTTTCATCGACTTCATGGACCTGGCATATGAACAAATCAAGGAATACCATGCCCTGCACGCTTATGCGGAGGAGCATTACCAGGCGGGAAAGGCAAACTATCTTTTCGTGGATGAGGTTCAGATGTGCCCCAAATTTGAGCTTGCAATCAACAGCCTCTACGCAAAAGGAAAGTACGACATATATGTAACCGGCTCCAATGCCTTTTTGCTGAGTGCGGATTTGGCCACCCTCTTTACCGGAAGATACATCGAAATTCATGTATTTCCCTTCAGCTTCCAGGAATATTGTCAGTATTATGACGATGTCAGCGACCAGGACAAGCTATTTGAAGATTATACTCAAAAAGGCGGTTTGGCGGGTTCTTACGCATACCGGACAGAAAAAGACAGGGTAAACTACATCAAAGAGGTCTATGAAACAATTGTGACGAGGGATTTGGTGCAGAAATATGCGCTGCCGGATACGCTGGTTTTACAGCGGTTGAGTGAGTTCCTCATGGATAACATCAGCAATCTGACCTCTCCCAGCAGAGTCAGCCAGCTGCTGACGGCGGACATGACGCCGACCAATCATGTGACTGTGGGAAGATATATCAAATACCTGTGCAACGCTTTCGTGTTTTATGATGTGAAGCGGTATGATATTCGGGGAAAAAAATATCTGGAATCCTCCGAGAAATTCTACCTGTGCGATACGGGAATCCGATACGCAATCCTGGGAAGCAGGAATATGGACTATGGCAGAATCTACGAAAATATGATCTGTATTGAGCTGCTCCGCCGTGGCTACGATGTTTATGTGGGGAAGCTCTATCAAAAGGAAATTGACTTTGTTGCACAAAGAGGCAGTGAAAAAATTTACATTCAGGTGAGCGACAATATTTCGGGTCAGGAAACTTTTGAAAGAGAATGTTTTCCGCTGCTTCAAATTCGGGATGCCTATCCTAAAATGCTGATTGCCCGCACCAGGCATCCCAAGTACAGCTATGAGGGCGTTGAGATTATCGATATAGCGGATTGGCTTTTGCAAGAATGAATGCACTTTGCCTGACAAGAGAAAAAACTGCACCTGTATCCGAAAAGGAAGACAGGTGCAGTTTTATTTTGAAAGGATAAGATTACTTTGTGCCGAAAATCCGGTCGCCGGCGTCGCCCAGGCCGGGGACGATGTAGGCGTGCTCGTTCAGATTTTCATCCATGGCGGCCAGATAAATCTCTACATCGGGATGGGCGGCCTGAACGGCGGCCACGCCCTCGGGGCAGCCGATGATGTTCATCATGATGATGTTCTTGCAGCCATGCTCTTTCAGGAAATTGATGGCAGCCACGGCGCTGCCGCCGGTGGCCAGCATGGGGTCCACCACATAGACCTGACGGCTTTCGATGTCCTCAGGCAGCTTGCAGTAGTATTCCACAGGCTTGTGGGTCTCCGGGTCCCGGTACAGACCGATGTGGCCGATTTTGGCGGAGGGGATCAGGGCAACCATGTTGTCCACCATGCCCAGACCTGCCCGCAGAACCGGGACGATTGCCAGCTTCTTGCCCGCCAGCATTTTGCACTTTGCGGTGGTGATGGGGGTCTCCACTTCAACCTCCTGGAGGGGCAGGTTGCGAGTGGCCTCGTAGCACATCAGCCCGGCGATTTCGCCCACCAGCTCCCGGAATTCCTTTACGCTGGTGTCCTTGCTGCGCAGAATAGCCAGCTTGTGCTGAATCAGGGGATGCTCCAATACATGTACTTCTGCCATCTTGTCTATCTCCTTATCATTTCGTTTGCAGGATTTTTTCGTTGCGCTCCCGCTCTGCCTGGCTCAGGCGGAGGTAGTTGGGAACCAGCGCCTCGCCTGGGAAGCTGCCGCCGGTTTTCAGCATCCGCTCCGCTTCCAGAGCGACGCCCAGGGCCCGCTGGTGCATCCGGTGTTCCGGCGGGAGCACCAGAGCAGGAACCGTCTCCAACAAAGTATTATAGCACAAAATGCTCCCGTCTCCAACCAAAAAAATGGGCTGCTCCAAATTTTTTACATCTTCCCCTAATTCCTGGAGGGAGATGGCCCGGTCTTCCCGGATTCTTGTGTACTTTCCACAATCCACCCGGAACAGGGCGTTGTACACCTGACTCCGCCGGGCGTCCATCACCGGGCACACGAAGCCGTTCCAGACGCCCAGGGAAACGGCCATGGCCGCCAGGGTGCTGACGCCGCAGCAGGGCAGCTCCGCACCCCAGGCAAAGCCCTTGGCCGCCGCCACGCCGATGCGGATGCCGGTGAAGGAGCCGGGGCCGTTGGCCACGCCCAGCCCTGTGAGGTCGGAAACGGTCTTTCCGCACTGCCTGAGCAGGTCCTGGGCCATGACCATGATGGTCTGGCTGTGGGTCAGGCCGGTGTTCTGATAGATTTCGCCCAGCAGCTTTCCGTCTTCCAAAAGGGCGACGGACGCGGCCTTGGCGGAGGTTTCAAAGGCTAAGGTCAGCAATTGGCTCCCCTCCTTCCAGGGTGATTCGGCGGGTGGTATCGTCCAGCTTTTCGATGGAGATGACCATGGGGTTTTCCAGGGCCTCGGCCACATTCTCGCTCCATTCCACGGCGCAGATGCCCCCCCGGTCCAGGTAGTCCTCCCAGCCGATGTCCCACAGGTCGTCGGCGGAGCGAAGGCGGTACATGTCGAAGTGGAACAGGGGAAGCCTGCCGCCCAGATATTCATTGACGATGGTATAGGTGGGACTGGTGACGGCGTCAAGGCAGCCCAGTCCCCGGGCAAGTCCCCGGGTGAAGGCGGTTTTGCCCGCCCCCAGGTCCCCCCGGTAGGCGATCACCGTGCCGGGCTGTAAGCTTTTCGCCAGAGCCGCCCCGATGATTTCGGTTTCCTCCGGGGAATGTGTGATGAATTGCATTTTTTTCGTCATATGATTCACTTCGCGTTTTTCAGCTTCTCCGCCTGGTCGGCGGCGGCCAGGGCGGAGATCAGCTCGTCTAGGTCGCCGTCCATGATGGAGTCGATCTTATAAAGCGTCAGGCCGATGCGGTGGTCCGTCACCCGGCCCTGGGGGAAATTATAGGTGCGAATCCGCTCGTTGCGCATTCCCGTGCCCACCTGACTGCGGCGCATTCCCGTGACCTGGCTGTCCAGCTTCTCCTGCTCCATTTCGTAGAGCTTGGAGGCCAGCATCCGCATACATTTCTCCCGGTTCTGAACCTGGCTCCGCTCCTCCTGGCAGGCCACCACAATGCCTGTGGGCTTGTGGATCAGCCGGACGGCGGAGCTGGTCTTGTTGACATGCTGGCCGCCGGCGCCCGAGGCCCGGTAGACCTGCATTTCAATGTCGGCGGGATTCAGCTGCACATCCACTTCCTCCATCTCCGGCAGCACCGCCACCGTGGCGGTGGAGGTGTGAACCCGGCCGCCGGACTCGGTTTCCGGCACCCGCTGCACCCGGTGAACCCCGGACTCATACTTCATCCGGGAGTAGGCGCCCCGGCCGTTGAGAATAAAGTCCGCCTCCTTCACGCCCCCCAGCTCCGTGTCGTTGTAGTTCATCAGCTCCACGCTCCACCCCTTGGCGGCGGCGTACATGGAGTACATCCGGAACAGGCTGTGGGCAAACAGGGCGCTTTCCTCACCGCCCACGCCGCCCCGAATCTCCACAATGACGCTTTTTTCGTCGTTGGGGTCCTTGGGCAGAAGGAGGATTTGCAGCTTTTCGTAGAGCTCCTCGCAGGATTGCTTTGCCTGGGCGAAGGTCTCCTGGCAAAGCTCCTTCATCTCCGGCTCGCCCATCAGCTCCTGGGCTTCAAGCATGTCCTGCTGGGCCTGACGGTAGGCGTGGAAGGTTTCCACAATGGGCTCCAGCTCGGTTTTCTCCCGGAGCAGGGCGGCGGCAAGCTTGGGGTCGGCGTAGAAATCCGGCTGCTCCGATTTGGCGCAGAGCTCCTCGTACCGGCTTGCCACGGCATCCAGTTTGTCTAGCATGGGGTCACTCCTCAGTTTTCCAGGGCCATTACCTTGTCGATTCTCCTCTGGTGCCGCTCATTGTGGGAAAATTTGGTGTCCAGCCAGGTATCCACGATTTCCAGGGCTAGTCCCTCGCCCACCACGGCGGCCCCCAGGGCCATCATGTTGGTGTCGTTGTGCTCCCGGGTCATCCGGGCGGACATCAGATCGCTAAGCAGGGCGCAGCGGATGCCCTTGACCTTGTTGGCGGTGATGGACACGCCGATGCCGGTGGTGCACAGCACAATGCCCCGGTCACATTCTCCGCTGGCCACCGCTTTGGCGGCGGCTCCGGCAAAGTCCGGGTAGTCGCAGCTGTCCAGGGTGTAGGTGCCGAAGTCCTTCACTTCAAAGCCCCGCTTTTCCAGATGGGAAACCACCTTGTTTTTCAGCGCCAGAGCGCCGTGGTCACATCCAATGGCAATTTTCATGTTTCTTCTCCTTCAAATTACATAGCCGCCGTCCACATTCAGAATGTGTCCGGTGACGAAATCAGCTTCCGCCAGATATTCCATGGCCCTTGCCACGTCCAGGGGGGCGCCGTTGCGGCCAACGGGGGCGTCCTCAGCCATCTGGGATAAAATGTCGGGGGATACGCCGGCGCACATGTCCGTGAGGATCACCCCGGGGGCCACCGCGTTTACCCGGATGCCGCTGGGGCCCAGCTCCTTGGCCAGAGCTTTTGTCAGGGCAATCACCGCGCCCTTGCTGGCGGAATAGGCGGCTTCGCAGGAAGCGCCGGTTCTGCCCCACATGCTGGCCACGTTGATGACGCAGCCCCGGTGCTTTTCCAGAAAGGAGGGCATGGCGGCGTTGACGCAGTGGAAAATCCCTTTTACGTTTACATCGAAAATCCGGTCCCACTGTGCCCCAGTCATCTGGCTCATGAGACCATAATAGCAGATTCCAGCGTTATTTACAAGGATGTCCACCCCGCCAATTTGAGAAAAAGCGGCTTTCACGGATGATTCGTCCGCCACATCGCAGCAGATGGCGGTGGCGCCGGTCCGATCTGCCACGGCCTTTGCGGCATCGTACTCTTTTTCGTATAGAAAGTACACCCGGTGCCCCTTGGCGGCGAACAGCTCCACCGCCGCCGCGCCGATGCCCCGGGAGCCGCCGGTGATGACTGTGGTCATGTTTTTCCTCCTTTGCAGGGAAAACGGACTGCCTTCCGGCGGTCCGTTTCGCTTCTGTTATCGTCTTCTGCTCTTGGTGCGGTGATCGGAATACTGTTTAATGGAGGAAATCTTACTGTCGGACTCCGACATGAAGGCTTTCAGCTTTTCCTCGAACAGTTGATCCGCGGTTTTGGGAGCGGCATTTTGGGCCGGTGCGGTCCGGGGTGCGCGGTTCTGGCCGGGATTGGGCCGGGCATCACGGCGGACTGCGCCGTTATTCCGGAAATCCGACCTTCCGCTGTCCCGCTGGGGCTTGGGCTCCAGGCGCTTGATGGACAGATTGATTTTTCCGTTATCGGTGCCAATGACCATGACCTTTACATCCTGCCCCTCGGTCAGGTGCTGCCGGATGTCGCTGACGTAAGCATTGGCTACCTCCGAAATATGTACCATGCCGGTCTTGTTCTCCGGCAGGGCAACGAAAGCGCCAAAGTTGGTGATCGATTTGACTTTCCCCTCTAATACTGCTCCAACGGTTAACTCCATAGTTTGCTTTGCTTCCTCCATTATTTGACTTGCGCTTCAATCAGGATAGTGTCGGGAGAAACCATGCCCAGCTCCTCCTGGGCGATGCGCTCCACACCTTTGACGGAACCCAGCTCCTGGGTATACTGCTTCAGCAACTCATTTTCGTACTCGACCTGACTTGCCTGAGCCCGAAGCTCTTCGGTTTGGCGGACCATATGGTTTTCCACCAGAGCGAGGGTTCCCAGGGCGGCGGCCGTGAGCAAAAGCACCAGAGCCAGGGGAATCAGCACCCGGCGGCTGCCTTTGAAGAAAATGAGCTGCACCTTTCCGATTTGAAGCTTGCGTTCTGACATGAATGACACCTCCGTCCGGCTGCCGACGCATTCGACAACCATTCCACCATATTGTAACCCATTTTTCCCCAGATGCAAATAAAATTTTCAAAAAATGCAAAATTTTTTTTCCGGGAAGCAAAATCATCCCCCAAATCCAGTCCAGAGCCTTCCAGAACAGGGAGAAAATGGGTCGGAGCAGCCGCCCCACCGTCAGCTCCCAGCCCAGACCCCCCACTGCCAGCCCCAGGGAATACCCGGGGCGCAGGTCGCCGCCGCAGACGGCAAAGTCCAGATACAGCCACCCCCAGCCCACCCCCAGCAGAAAGAGCAGGTCGCCCAGCAGCACGTGGCGGGGCCGAAGGGGGCGCAGAAAGCCATAGAGGAGCCCCAGTCCCACCCCCAGCAGGCATCCGGCTCCGAAGCGCTGGGCGGAGAGGGCCGGTGGGGTCATCGAAGCAGCCGGCTGAACCAGCCGCCCTGCCTGGGCTCCTCATAGATCAGGGCGCTGATGGTTCCCTCCACCTCCACCTGGCCCCCTTCCAGGGACAGATTTTTCAGCTGGAGCTGACTGCCCTGAACGGTCAGCATTCCCATGCCGGTCTGCAAAGTGACCAGAGTGTCTTCAAAGCTGATGACTTCCGTCACCCCGGTCACTGTCAGCTTTTTTCGCTCCACCAGGGTCAGCCGGTGGGGCAGCGGTTCCTGTGCCATAGCCGTTCCTCCTCAATGCTGTGTTCTGCTGCAAAAGTCTATGGACAAAATGCCGATGATATGCCCGGGAGTGGATATTATCCATTGACACAGGGGCAGAAAATGGATAAAATAAACATATCCGCCGGGCAATTGTAAATTAACGCACTGCCAAATTACAATTTACCCCTTTGTCGGGCAAAGCTGATACGCGTCCCATCCTTGATTTCCACAGGAGGTTTTGAAAATGAAGCATTCTTTTGACATTCGTCCCTGGCTGAAACCGGCCCTGACCTGCATTTTGGGCCTGTGCCTGATCTTCCGGCCCGGCTCTCTCACCACCTCCATCGCCTGGGTGGTGGGCATTGTGATTGCTCTGGTGGGGGCGGGGAAGATTGTGGCCTTTTTCACCGACTCTGCCATTCAAAGGGATTTTCTCCGGCTCTGCGGCGGAGTGATTTTGCTGCTACTGGGCTTTTCCATCATGCGCAGGCCTGTGAACCTGGAGCAGCAGGTGGGCCGGATCATCGGCATCGTCCTGCTGCTGCAAGGCATCCGGGGCTACGTCAGCCCCTATGCCGCCCACGAGAAAGTCACCTCCATTTTCAGCTGTATTGCGGGTGTGATTCTCATTGTGATGCCCCTGGCGGTTTCCCGGCTGGCAGTGGTGATCTGCGGAATTGTGGTTCTGCTCATCGGCGTCGGCATGGTCATTGACCTGCTCACCGGAAACCATGACGGGGACGAGCCGGACATCATCGACGCCCTATGATCGCCGCGTCCTGCTGCCTGGATGGGCACTCCGGCCACCGGGCAGGCAGGCTCCTGCTGGAGCGTCTGTACCGTCAGGCCACCGGAGATCCCCTGCCGAAGATACAGCTGACGGACAGGGGAAAGCCCTATTTTGAAAATTCTCCCTGGTACTTTTCCATTACCCACACCGACCGCCACGCCTTCTGCGTTCTTTCCCACGCCCCCGTGGGCATCGACGCGGAGGAGTTGGATCGGCCGGTGCGGTTTTCACTGATTAAGCGGGTGTTATCTCCCGCCGAGGCCCAGCGCTTTGCCCGGGCCCGGAACCCCCAGGAGGCCTTCCTCTGCCTGTGGGTGCTGAAGGAGGCCGATGCCAAGCGCAGCGGCCTGGGGATAACCGGCTTCCCCAACAGAACGGATTTCTCCCCGGAAGACCCCCGGATTTTCCGGTGGGCGGGGTGCCTGGTGGCCATTGTGGGGGAAGAAGAAGGAGTGCGCTTTTATGATTTTTGATACCCATGCCCATTTAGACGACCGGGCCTTTGATGCCGACCGGAAAGCGCTGCTGTCCCAGCTGCCCTCCAATGGAGTGGGACAGCTGATGAACCCGGGATGCAGCCTTGCTTCTTCCCTGGCGGCGGTGGAGCTGGCAAAAAAATATGATTATGTCTATGCCGCCGTGGGCTCCCACCCGGATGCGGCGGATGAAGTAAGCGAGCAGGTTCTTTCGCAGTACCGGGAGCTGGTTAAAAAGAATCCAAAGGTGCGCGCCATCGGCGAGATCGGCCTGGATTACCACTATGAGGACATCCCCCGGGAGATTCAGCAGCGTGCCTTCCGGGCTCAGATGGCGCTGGCGGCGGAGCTGAATCTGCCCGTGATCGTCCACGAGCGGGAGGCCCACGAGGACGGGATGAAGATTGTCCGGGAGTACCCGGGCGTTACCGGAGTCTTCCACTGTTATTCCGGCTCCCTGGAAATGGCCCAGTGGCTGATTGCCCGGGGGTGGTACATCGGCTTCGGCGGGGTGCTCACCTTTAAGAACGCCAAAAAGGCGCTGCAAGTGGCGGCGAATATCCCGCTGGAGCGCATTGTGCTGGAAACCGACTGCCCCTATATGGCCCCAGAGCCCTTCCGGGGCCGGCGGAACGACCCGGGGAAGCTCTGCCGGGTGGCGGAAAAGCTGGCCCAGCTTCGGGGGAAAACAGCTGAGGAAATCCAGGCCATTACCCAGGAAAACGGGAGAGCGCTGTATCGAATTTGAATTTTGAATGAAGTGAGATTATGGACTTAGAACAATTTTTCCGGGAGCACCCCCGGGCGGCCCTGGCCTTCTCCGGCGGGGTGGACTCGGCGTATCTGCTGTACGCGGCGGTAAAATGCGGGGCGCAAATCCGGCCTTATTATGTGAAAACCCCCTTCCAGCCCCAATTTGAGTATGAGGATGCTTTGCGTCTGTGCCGGGAGCTGGGGGTGGAGCTGACCACCCTGGAGCTGGATGTGCTGAAGGACGAAAAAATTTCGGCCAACGACGACAGCCGCTGCTATTTCTGCAAGCGGAGGATTTTCTCCGCCATTTTGGAAGCGGCCAGGAAGGACGGATTCCCCGTCCTCCTGGACGGCACCAACGCCTCCGATCAGGTTTCCGACCGGCCCGGGATGAGAGCCCTCCGGGAGCTTCGTGTATTTTCTCCTCTGCGGCTGTGCGCTCTGACCAAGGAGGAAATCCGCCGCCGGTCGAAGCAGGCGGGGCTCTTTACTTACAAGAAACCCGCCTACGCCTGCCTCGCCACCCGGATTCCCACGGGGAGGGCCATCACGGCAGCCGATTTGCGGCGAACCGAGGACTGCGAGACCTTTATGATGGGGCTTGGCTTTTCCGGCTTCCGCATCCGTCTGCTTGGGGACTTTGCCCGGCTTCAGCTGCCGGAAGGCCAGCTGCCGAGACTTTTGGAGCAGCGGGAGCAGGTGCTGGAAGAACTGAAAAAACACTATTCCGGCGTTCTGCTGGATTTGGAGGTCAGAGATGAACAGTGACATTCGGGCATTGCTGGAGGGAATCCAAAATGGCAGCGTCAGCATCGACGACGCCCTGCTGCAATTGAAGCAGCAGCCCTTTGAGGACATTGGCTACGCCAAGGTGGACACCCACCGGAAGCTCCGCCAGGGAGCGGGAGAGGTGATCTATGGGGCAGGGAAGACCTCTGAGCAGATTGTGGGAATTCTCTCCGCCATGGCGGCGAACGGGCAGGAAAATGTGCTCATCACCCGGCTGAGCGCCGAAAAGGCCGCTCAGGTGCGGCGAAACCATCCCATCACCTATTATCAGCAGGCGCAAATCGGCATCCTGGGCCGGATGGAGCAGCCCCACGGCATGGGCACCATTGTGGTGGCCACCGGGGGCACCAGCGATGTGCCGGTGGCGGAGGAAGCGGCCCTGACGGCACAGTTTCTGGGAAATGAGGTGCTGCGCCTTTATGACGTGGGGGTGGCGGGGATTCACCGGCTGCTGAGCCACACCCAGGAGCTGATGAGCGCCAGCGTCATCATCGCCATCGCCGGAATGGAGGGCGCCCTGGCCAGCGTCATCGGCGGCCTGGTGGAGTGCCCGGTGATCGCGGTGCCCACCAGCGTGGGCTATGGCGCGTCCTTCGGCGGTATTGCGGCGCTGCTGTCCATGCTGAATTCCTGCGCCAGCGGCACCGCCGTGGTGAACATCGACAACGGCTTTGGCGCCGGTTTCATGGCCAGCACCATCAACCATATGGAGGCAAGGCATTGAAAACACTGTACTTAGACTGCGGCATGGGCGCCGCCGGAGACATGCTCACTGCCGCTCTGCTGGAGCTGTTCCCCCAGCGGGAAAAAATGGTAGAGGAGCTGAACAAGCTGGGTGTCCCCGGGGTGCGCTATCAGGCGGAGCCCTGCTCCAAATGCGGCATCCAGGGCACCCACGTCCACGTTTATGTGGGGGATACCGAGGAAGGGGAGAACCATTCCCACAGCCATCACCACAGCGGCATGGAGGAAATCAACCACTGGATTTCCCACATTCAGGCGTCCCAGGCGGTGAAGGAGCGGGTTCGCTCCGTCTATGAAACCATCGCCCGGGCGGAGAGCCTGGTGCATGGGGTGGAGGTCCAGGACATCCATTTCCACGAAGTGGGCACCCTGGACGCCCTGGCGGATGTGACGGCGGTGTGCTATCTCATAGAGAAGCTGGGCAATCCCGTGGTTTACGCCTCGCCCATCCATGTGGGCAGCGGCCATGTGTACTGCGCCCATGGGATTCTGCCGGTGCCCGCCCCCGCCACGGCGGAGATATTGAAAGGCGTCCCCATCTACGGCGGCCAGATTCAGGGGGAGCTGTGCACCCCCACCGGGGCGGCGCTGCTGAAGCAGTTTGTGAAGGAGTTTGGGGACATGCCTGTGATGATTCCCCAGGCGGTGGGCTACGGCATGGGCAAAAAGGATTTCGCCATGGCCAACTGCCTCCGGGCGGTGCTGGGGGAGAGCGGCGAGGCTGAGGACAGCATTGTGGAGCTGAGCTGCAATTTAGACGATATGACCGGGGAGGACATTGGCTTTGCCATGGAGCAATTGCTGGAGGCCGGGGCCCCGGAGGTGTTCACCACCCCCATCTACATGAAGAAGAACCGCCCCGCCGTGATGCTCACGGTTCTGTGCCGCCAGGAGCAGCGGGAGCAGATGGTCCGCCTGATCTTCCGCCACACCACCACCCTGGGCATCCGCCAGACGCCCCACCGCCGCTACACCCTCACCCGCCGGGAGGAGCAGGTAATGACGCCCTACGGCCCGGTTTCCTGCAAGATTTCCCAGGGCTGGGGCGTAAGTCGCCGGAAGCCGGAATATGAGGATCTGGCCCGGCTGGCAAGAGAAAAGGACATTCCCATTCATCAGCTGCGGGAAACCTGGGATAAGGAGGAACCATGGAGCTTGTGATGCAGCCCACTGTCACCACCTGCGGCCAGGCGTGCATTGCCATGATTACCGGCAGGAGTGTGGAGGAAGTAATCCAAGCCATGAAAACCGATGGCCCTACCAGCATCGGACAGCTGATGGAGGCGCTGGACTTTTATGGCATCCCTCATGCGGAACGGAATAAGCGTATCTCCAAGAAAAACCCGGAGCCATACAATCGTTCCATTCTGACCGTCCATACCCAGGAAGGCTACACCCACTGGACGCTGCTGTGGGACGGAAAATACTATGACCCGGAATTCGGCCTGATCCGCGGCGACTACCCCCACGGAAAAATCACCTCGTTTCTCTCCATTTTGGGATAGCGGGTTGGATAAGAGAGAATTGTACTGAAAGCGCCGCCAATGCAGCACAAAAAATAACAGGTATCCGCATGGATGCCTGTTGTTTTTTCACTGTATAAATGAACGCAGCCAACCCCAAGTGCTGCAATGATTCATTAGCGAAGCGGCTTCATTATTCATTCTGAAAATCCTGCCCGTTAATGAATGATGAATAATGAATAGTACAAGCAAAAAATCCTGCCAAATTCCGGCAGGATTTTTTGTTTGTGAGTACGCAACACTTTAGATACAGGTTTTCTCTGGCGGTTTTCAGGGACTTATTCAAAATGACGCTATCCTGGTTCCTATCCGAAGCCACCGTTTTAGATAAAAGATAAGAGATAACAGATAATAGAGAATAGTACAGAAACGCCAC
>CAZYWM010000027.1:0-20381 GCA_964651615.1 uncultured Oscillospiraceae bacterium
TGAAGCAGGCCGGGAAGCCCAAAGCGGTCTGAACCGGATAAAATGTAACATTTTCCGCAACTCTTGACATATTTCGTTACCTGTTGTATACTTTAGAGAGTTAATCCACGATTGGAGTTTTTTCTATGGGTAAATTTCTGCGGTTTCTGGTTCCTGTGCTGCTGGCCCTGTTGGTAGTGGCAAGCATTTTCTGGTATCTGTTAGATTACGACCGGGCCTTCACCCGGGACATTCTGCTGCAAGAGGCCCGGGTGAACGACGCCCGGGGCAATTCCGCCCTGTCCGCCTGGTTCTATAAAATGGCCTATGCCCACTCCGGCAATGATGAGGATGTGGCCCTGGAGCTGGCCGAACAGTACCGCTCCGACGGCAACTTTACCAAGGCCGAGGTTTCCCTCTCCCGGGCCATCAGCGCCACCCCCAGCGCTACACTCTACACCGCCCTGTGCAAGACCTATGTGGAGCAGGACAAGCTGATGGACGCGGTGGCCCTACTGACCAATGTACCGGATGATACCATCCGTGCCCAGCTGGAATCGGCCCGGCCCACGGCGCCCGCTCCCTCTCAGGCCCCGGGCTACTACAATACCTATATCAATCTGGAGCTCAGCTCCTCCTCCGGCACCATCTACTACACCACCGATGGAGAATACCCCAGCGTTGACAGCGAGCCCTATACCGGCCCCATCAAGCTGCCCCTGGGAGAGACGGTGATCTACTGCATCAGCGTGGATGACAGTGGACTGGTCAGTCCCGTCAGCGTCCTTGCCTACACGGTGGGCGGCGTGGTGGAGCAGGCCGTCTTCATGGATGCGGACATGGAATTCGCCATCCGGGACGCCCTGGGCATGACCCGCACGGAGGAGATGTACACCAACGACATGTGGGCCCTCACCGAATTCACTGTCCCCGCCCAGGTTCGGACTCTGGAGGACCTGTCCAAGCTCATCCACCTGGAAACCCTGACCATTCAGAATGTTCCCAACGGGAGCCTGGCGGACCTGGCGGGCCTGACAGAGCTGAAATCCCTGACCCTCAGCGGCTGCCGGTTCGCCGCCTCGGAGCTGCGGGTGCTGGAAAAGCTTCCCAATCTGCAAAAGCTGGTGCTTTCCGACTGCGGCCTGAGCACCGTGGCGGATTTGGAAAACGTCACCGGCCTGACGTATCTTGACATCAGCAACAACACCATCCGGAATTTGGAGCCCCTGGAGGGCATGGCCAATTTGAGAGAGCTTTATATGCAGCTCAACGCCATCACCTCTTTGGAGAGCCTGACCTCCATGTACGAGCTGGAAAAGCTGAACATCTCCTTCAACGCCGTCAGCTCCCTGGCGCCTCTTGAGCTTTGCGTCAAGCTGACCTGGCTGGACGCCTCCAACAACGAGCTTTCCAATGTCAACGGCCTCGCCCAGCTGCAATTCCTGAACACGCTGTCTCTGAACTACAACCACCTGTCCGACATCTCCCCCCTGGGGGCCTGCCTGCAAATGAAGGAGCTGAGCTTCACCAACAACAGCGTCTATGATATTTCCAGCCTGGCCTCTCTGACCAATCTGGAAATGCTGGATTTCTCCTACAACAATGTCACTTCCCTCCCCGCCTGGCCCCAGAGCTGTTCCCTGCGGGTGCTGCAAGGCTCCCACAACCGGGTGACGGGTATTGATGTTCTGGGAGGCATGTCCAATCTGACCTATGTATCCATGGATTACAACTCCCTGTCGAACATCAACGCTCTGGCCAACTGCCCCAATCTGGTTCAGGTCAACGTCTACGGCAATTCCATCGGTGATGTCTCCGCCCTGACCCAGTACAGCATCATCGTCAACTACAACCCCACCGCCTGACAAATTTTTGAAACGCCTGAGAAGTATTCACCGCTTCTCAGGCGTTTTCTGTATGCTGAGAAACACACCAAGGCCTCTGCCGCACTGCCCCCTTCCCTCCCAAAGTCATCAACTTTAGGTTGACGACATTGCCCCACAGGGAAAGCCACTTGCCCTTTTACATAAGGGATTTGACGTAGCAGGGTTTGTGTTGCTACAGCATACAAAAAAGACGAATTCCTCCGCCCCTTGGTTATATATCTTCAAGGGCCTGCTGTAAAACTTTCATTTTGCAGCAGGCCCTTTTCCATATTCACAAAAGATTTATTCCATGCCCATATTGGCGTTGGCCTTCTCGGTCTTGTTGATCTTCCGCTGGTTCAGCACGGAGACAATGACCACGGCCACAGCCACCACAAAGAAGCCGATGGCGATGGGATAGTGGATGATTGCACCGAAATTGCCGCCGTTCAGATCCATAAACCGGACGAAATTCTGCTCGCACATGGGTCCCAGAATCAGGGCCAGCAGAATGGGAGACAGCGGGAACTCATACTTATTCATCAGCCAGCCGATGACGCCGAAGACGACGCACACACCCACGTCAAATACGTTCTTGTTGATGGAGAACGCACCCAGCAGGGAGATAATCAGAATAACGGGATAGAGAATCTTCTTTTCCAGGGAGACGATCTTGGCAAAAATCCGAACGCCCATGCAGCCCACAATCAGCATACACAGGTTTGCCAGCATCAGCGCCGCAAAAACCTTGTACACCGTAGGCAGCTCACTGACATACATCATGGGGCCGGGGGTAATGCCCTTCATGATGAAAGCACCAAGCAGAATTGCCGTCACAGAGTCGCCGGGGACGCCCAGGGAAAGCAGGGGGATCATGGCGCCGCCGGAGCAGCCGTTGTTGGCGGACTCGGTAGCAGCCACGCCGTTGGGAATGCCGGTGCCCCACTTCTCGGGGTGCTTGCTGACGCCCTTGTTAAAGGCATAGGACACGAACACCGCAATGTCACCGCCGGCGCCGGGAATGGCTCCGATAAAGGTGCCGATGATGCCGCCGGAGAGGATGTTGGGCGTAATCTGGCGAATTGTCTTTCCGTCGGGCAGCACCCGGGTGATTTTCTCATTGGACTTTTCCTGGGCGCTCTCCCGGCCAGCGATGATCCGCTCCACACCCGCAATCACCTCAGCGATGGCAAACAGGCCGATGAGGACAGGGATAAAGCTCAGGCCGCCCTTCAGGCTCTTCACGCCAAAGGTAAAGCGCTGGCGGAAAGGGATTAATTATGTTTTGTGTGCGCAGTAAGAATGGACGGCAAGGCACAGGAACAGGGGGATTTCAACGCAGTATGCCCCCAGCATCACATAGGGTGTCCAAATTGCGAGATTGCCTATGTTCCAGAAAGCAAAATCAACGAGGGAATAAAGAAAGCTGGTCTGCAAAGCCACGCCGCCTGCGGGGAGAATGGTATAAATCCATTGTCCGATCTCAGAAGGCAGGGCCACATAGAGGATCACAGGAAGAATGCAGCATACCAGTGACACGGAGAGGGAAGCCACCATATTCCGGAGCCTGGAGGAAAGAAACAGGGTGAAGCTCACCGTCGCCAGCAGGCACAGCAGATACCCCCCGGCACTGATCCATTGCAGAGCGCCCAGATTCAGGTTCGGCAGATTGACAATGGAATAGAGCATCTGCATGGAGGTCTTCGTGCACTCCCATCCGAACAGGCTGTTGGAAACCAGAAGATACACCGCGGCGCAGAGAGAAAAAGCGGCGCAGCAGATCACAAGCGCGGAGGCTATTTTGGTTACGGCGAATTTCGCCCGCCCAAATTTGGTGCAGCGGTAAATATCGTCGGCCCCCGTCTGATAGTCCGAGGTGAAAATGGGCGCCGCAATCACCGCGCAGAACAGCACAATGAGAAAGGCCAGCAGCAGCTGATAGTCCATGGCATCCGTATTATAGCCGGGATAAAAGCTGTATGGCGTTTCCACCCGGCTGTACATGGCTTTTGCATTTTCCTGGGCCGCCGGGTGATTCTTCTGCTCCATTTTCATCAGGGAATCGATTCTTGCCTCACAGGCCCCGTACAAATCCTCAATCCGCTCCGGATCAACATCCATCAGAGAAGGCGCTAATCCGCTGTCCGGGTCGGCAAAGGCCTCCCGGACGCCGTGAAGCAGCGGGTTGTAGGGCAGAATCTCCCGGTCATAAACCCCATCCGGCAGTTCATAGGTGGTCTCCACGCCGTACTTTGTCAAACACGCCTGATACGCCTCCAGAGCCTGCCTGACCTTTTGGGGCGTCACTTCCCCCTGGGTGCCGGATTGCAGAATCTTTATCTGTTCAACAGCGGCCAGGCCGTGAACCCTTATTTCGTTCCCATCGGCCCCCAGATAGCTGACTGAGCAGAAGGTGGTGGGTATGTAGGCCATCAACACGGACAGCGCCAGGGAGAGCGCCAGCAGAATCAGTGTGAGCCGGGTTTTGAGGACACGTTTCAGTTCCAATTTCATCAAACGCATGGTTTATCTCCTTTCCGGGGTTTCCTGGGGAAACAGCCACAAATACAGGTCTTCTAAGCGGGGCGCCACGGCGGCAGAGCCGGCAGCGGCAGCTTCCTGGGCCAGGTAGCGGATGGAGACCTCCCCGTTTTCTTCGTTGCGCAGATTGACGATGGGCAGCTTTCGTTCGTATTCCACCAGGGCGCTGGCCGGGATTGTGGCCGTCCACACCTTGCCCTCCACCAGCCTGACCAGCTCCTCCGTGGCGCCGCAGGCCAGCAGCTTCCCACCCTTCATCACCGCGTTTCGGGTGGCGATGTACTCCACGTCGGAGACAATGTGGGTGGAGATCAGCACAATCCGGTCATGGGCAAATTCCGAGAGCAGATTCCGAAATCGCACCCGCTCTCCGGGGTCAAGGCCGCTGGTGGGCTCGTCCAGAATCAAAACCTCCGGCTCGTTCAGCAGGGCCTGGGCAATGCCCACCCGGCGCTTCATGCCGCCGGACAGCTTGGCGATCTTCTTGCGCCGCACCTGGGTGAGGGTCAGCTGCTCCAGCAGTTCGCCAATCTTCCGCCTGCTGTCCGCCGCCGTCAGCCCCTTCAGCACCGCCACGTATTCCAGATAATCCTGAACGGTGAATTCGGGATAGAAGCCGAACTCCTGGGGCAGATACCCAAAGACGTCCCGATACCGCTGGCCCAGGGTGGAAATGGGGATGCCGTCGTAGCTAATCTGTCCGGAGGTAGGCTGCATGATTCCGGCAAGCATCCGCATCAGGGTGGTCTTTCCCGCGCCGTTGGCGCCCAGCAGCCCCCAGACGCCGGGGGTAAGCCGAAGGGAAATATCGTCCACCGCCGTCATGTCTTTGAAGCGTTTTGAAATGTGTTCAATACATAACTCCATAATATGTGTCCTTTCAAGCAATTTGCATTTCTGTGTAAGCGCAGTGGTGGAGGAGATGGTGAAGCTGATGAGCGCAAAAGGCCGCCAGCAGGGCGCAAACCCCGACCCAGCCCGGAGAGAGGGTGAGCTCCAGAAACTGAAATAAATTCCGCTCGCCCAGAGCAAAGCCCATCATCAGCAGGCCGCACAGCGCCGTGCTTCCAGCCAGGAACTGCCGGGGCGAAACATGGCCCAGCAAATAGAGGCAGGCGCTGCTTGCCAGCAAAAAGGGCAGGCCCACGGAGAGCACCGCGCTGCCCGGCTGCAGGGTGGTTTTCACCATGGCGACCAGCAAGATGCCGGCAAGCATAACGGCATCGCCGACCCCGATGATGATCAGCCTGGCCATCAGCAGCCGGAGGGAGGAAAAATGAGCGGCCCCCTCCACCTCCTGCATCCCAAAGCGGACGCTGCGGTAGAGGAAGGGCGGCGCCGTCATAAAAACGAGAACCGACAGGCAAAACAGCAGCCCCTCCACGGACTGCGGCTCCTTCCAATACCCCTGTCCAAAAAGACTGGACATCCAGACGCAGGCCCCAAGCAGCAAAGCGCCCTGTACGGCCCAAATCTTCCAGCCGAGAAAGCGAATCTGCAAAAATAAGAATCGGGCGAAGGAAATCCGCCGCTGCCGGAGGCATCTATTTGCCTGCTTCCCCGCCAGCAGCACCACCGCGGACACGGAAGCTGGGCGCACTGCATCGTCCGCTTCATGGTAGCATTGGCGCAGCCGGGCTTCTAAGTCTTTATTTGTCACATTGCTCCTCCTTTTCAATCTGGGATTTGAGACGCTTCAAAGCGGCCCGGAGCCGGGACTGCACGGTGCGCAGAGGCGTCCCGGTGATCTGGGCAATCTGCCTCAGGGTCAGCTCCTGGCCGAACCGGAGCAGCAGCACCTCCTGCTGCTCCGGGGGCAGCGCGCGAATCTGCCGCCGGAAATTCAGGTCATCGTGAATCCGCTGAAAGCCGGGTTCCTCACAGGGAAGCTCTTCCGGAATGTCCTCAATGGAAAAGTCCCCTGCCCTCATTCTTCGGCGCATATCCACGCAGGTGTTGGCGGCGATCCGGTACAAAAACGCCTTGCATTTTCCCTTATGTACATAGCGGTCATAATAGCGGATGGCTTTCAGGAAGGTCTCCTGGGCCGCATCCTCGGCCAGATCACGGTTCGGGGCATGCCACAGGCAGTAGCGGAGGATTTCGGGATACAGCAGCCCGATCAATTCCTCCACCGCCTCCGCGTCCCCTTGCTGGGTCTGCATCATCAGTTTCTCTTCACGCGTCAAGATCATTCCTCCTAAGGGCGTCCCCTCATATGATATAACGAATCGAACACCGTGAAATGATTTCTTTTCAAAAAAATTGTGATTCTCTCTTATGATAAAAACACCCCGGGCTGCCGCACAGCCCAGGGTGTTGGGAAAGGTTCTATTTTATCTCGTATTGCACATCGTTGATAACCAGGCAGTGATCCTCTTTCCAGTGGATTTCCATATCGTAAAACTCGCCCCAGTCTCCGGAATAGACCCTTTGAGGCTCTTTATACAGCTTGAACGCCAGCAGATTGATCTGTTTCTTTTCAAAAACATCAACCAATGTGTCCCCGCCCAATGCCCCCTGGTCACTGTCAACCACCTGGGCGTAATACGCCCCATTGGGGGATTCCACCGATTTTACAACGGTGTCCTGCCCGAAGTTTCCAAAGATCAATGCAAAGAAGCCCAGAAAGCCAACCGGCACAGCCATAACCGCAGACAACACCAGCGCAATTATTTTCAGCACTGTTGGCTTTCCGTATTCTATCGTTAAGACCAGGCAGCAGCCGGCACATGCAAACGCGCTGATGATTTCCCAGATTTCCCCGCGCAAAAAGATGGCAAACGCGGCATTGATCAGGGATAGGGGCGCCAGCAGCGCAAGCAGCACTTTTACGGCGCCGCTCTCAATCGGCTCCTCTTCCCTGCCGCTTAGAACGATCAGCCAAACGGTCAGGCAGACGGCAACAACAGCGGCAGCAACGGCAGTGGCACCGGAAAGCTCAAAACGGTATCCAAAGCAGCCGGAGAGCAGTGTACCAACGGGCAGGAGGAGCACCATTCCAAACAGTACACAGCCCAAAGCCGGCATCATCTTTTTCATCTTCGTCCCCTCATTCCATAGCTGCTTTTTCCCGGACCAAAAGGTGTTTTTGTCCAATTTCAGGGCTGTTCATGCTGCTTTTTATATACCACAAAACCGCGCAAAACGCAAGGGGGAACATTACGTCTGCCCTGCTACTTTCTTGACTCGCCATATTCAATGGGGCCTTCGTAGACCAGCAGATGGGTCACGCCGTTGTCGTCCAGGTAGATGTCCCGGAACTCTTCAGAGGAGCGGGATTCATGGTAGCTCCTGACGGTGACACGCCACATGCCTGCCCCATCGTCGTGGGAAACCTCCAAATCCAGGTAGTCTTTCAGCCTGGGGTATTCCAGCAGCGCCCGGCGGGCAGCGTCCACAGAGTTCGTGATGGAAACCGCATCGGTGTTTACAAACTCACCGGAGCGGTGGTTAAATGCGTCGGTTTCATACTTGGCCCTGGCATCCTCCCAGGAGAAGCTGGAAACATAGGGATTTTCCGCATAGGAGCTGATTTTGGCATCAATTTCCGCCGCCGTGTCCGGGTAGATTTCGATGGAGCATCGCAGGGGAAGCTCGTCGTCGGTGGACAAGTATTCCATATATACCAATTTCCCATTTTCATCAAACCGGTAGGTCAACTGTTCGGTTCCTACGGCCTCGCTGTCGGTATTATCCCAGTACCGAACGAAACGCACTACCTCATCACTGATGATTCCAACGCCCTCGGGGAAGGAGGTTGCGAAATTGCCCCGCTCCATAAAGCTTATGTTGAAGTCGTCGGCAAAGCGGTTCCAGTCCATACTGGTGGACAGGGAGCGCACCCCCTGCCCCAGCACCTTGCTGACCAGCACCTCCGGGTCCTCCCGCACATCGCTGTAGTAAACGCCATGATACTGAACCGAAGTGTCCGTGCGGGGCAAAAGGGGATCGTATTCCGAAGCATACTCCGGGTTAGGAAGCTCCCAATGCCGGATCCTCAGGAAATTCTCCCCATCCAGCCACTCTTCCATCGTGGATTCTTGGCCCGAAATGGACAGCCAGTGCAGACTCTTCCGATTTTTCAGCTCCTCCAGGGCGGCATAGCACCGTTCCACGGCGGCCTTCTGCTCTTCGGTGGATGCAGGGTTCTCAAAAATCCGGAATTCGGCGTAACCGGTGCAGGATTTGCCCGCCGTCACGTTCTGAAATATCTTGCCCAGGCGGTACATCCCGCCGGGCAGCGCCCCATAGAGGTCGCTCCACGGGGTGGCAATCGCGGTATACATTTCGTGGGACAGCACATAATTGGCATCCCTCCAGGAAATCTCATCCGTCAGCGTGGGCAGCACCTCCCAGCCGCTGTCCGTCTGCTTCTCGATCCAGTAGTATTCATCGGTACGGATCACATCGTCATAGCCCTGGGCCTGCGCAAACATCACCTGAGAGCCGGAGCTGGTGAGCACATCATCCTCCACGCGGAAATTGATTCCCCACTGCTTCATCAGTCGCTCGTCCTCCGTCTGTTCCGCAATGGGCCCGGCCTCCTCCGCAGACACGATGCGCTGGGAGGCGTTTTCAAACGTTTCCTGGATCTCTGCGAAAAATGGGGAGAAATTAAAAACATCCCCGGCCTTTCGTCCCGAATTGGAAATCCGAATGGTACCCAAATTGCCGTTTTCGCCAAAATACACCGTAACCGGCTGAGCGATCTGCTGTCCATCTTCTCCGGTGGACTGGGAAGTGAATGTCATTTTCTCAGAACTTGTTCCGTTGTCATTGGTCATTTTTTCGGATTTGATGTTGAAGAGCTCCTTATCCGCAAAGGAAAACGCCGCAAGGAGGGATTCCAACAGCTCCTGCGTCGTATCCGCCGTATCCGTCGGAACCCACATGCCATTGTTCCGGTCAAGATAGGTGTAGTTCTGTTGGTTCAGCACCATATATCCTTCTTTTGTCAAATTGTCAGTACTCCACCAGAGCGTGTTTTCTCCATCCTTGAAAAACTGGAGCTGCCAGCCAACGCTTCCTTTGTCGGTGGTATCGGCGAAGATCAAACTGTATTGATCGGCGGAAATGATCGCATCCAGTCCGTCAGAAATGCGCTTTGCGGTGAGCTGGGCCTCCGACTCCTCTTCTGTCTGGGTTGGCCCGGCGTCCGGCGTACTGGTCGGATTGGTCAGCAGGCACACCGCCACGAACAGCACCGCCGCCACCGCCAGCAGGCTCACCCAGAAGCTGGGGCGGCGGTAATCCAGCACCGTCTTGATCCGTTTCCTCACGCTGACCTCCCCAAAGGCCACGGGACAGGCGGCAAAGTGAAGGTGGGTGGTGGAGCAGCTGAGCAGAGCCGCCGAGTAGCTCTTGCGCTCCTCCAAATCCATAAACTGCACCACCCGCTCGTCGCAGGCCAGCTCAATGTCCCTGCAAAGCAGGATATAGGCTGCCCACGCCAGGGGGTTGAACCAGTGCAGAGCCAGGGCTAGGAAGCCGATCATCTTGAACCAGTGGTCGCCCTTTTCCAGATGGGTGCGTTCGTGGGCGAGGATGTGCTTGCGCACCTCGGCGCTCAGGCCCATGGGGATGTAAATCTGGGGGCGGATGAAGCCCAGGATAAAGGCCGTCTCAATCCGGTCGCACTCCCAGCCGCCCTGGATTTTCACCGCCTCCCGCACCTTGTTTTTCAGGCTCAGATAGGCGTAAATCATGTAAAGGCCGAAGCAGGCCGCCACCCCCAGCCACACATAGGGAATCACGCCCTTCCAATTCAGCGCGGGCCCGGAATGCTCCGGCTCCTCCGGAGTGGGCTCCTCCGGGGTGACGACGGTTGCTTCCGGCGCCTGGGCAGGCTCCTGGCTCTGCACCAACGGCTCCGGGAGGGTTTCCCGCGGCGCCGGATCAGAAGAAGCTTGCCACTGCTGCCTTACCTCCGGCATGGGCTGCAAACTCAGGCTGCTCTGAATCTCAAAGGGCATCAGCAGCCGCAGGCCTGCCAGCAGCCACAGAAAGCAGATGAATTTCCGGGGTGCTTTCCTCAGCAGCACCCGCAGAATGATCACCGCCAGAATCACAATGCTGCCATGAAAGCTGGCAGTCAGGATATTTGAAAACAAGGATTCCATTTGAAGGCCTCCATTCTTTTGTTAAAACTCAATGTGACAACATTCGAGAGGTCATTCCTCATAGCTGTCGATGATTTTGCGCAGCTGCTCCGCCTCCTTCCGGCTCAGACGCTTGTTTTTGGAGAAGGCGGCGATGAAGGCAGGCACGGAGCCCTCGAAGGTCTCCTCCATCATTTCTTCCAGCCTGGCTTTCTGCGCCTCCTCCTTGGAGACCAGGGAGGAGACAATGGTATTCTCATTTTTCAGAACGCCTCGCTCGGAAAGTCTGCGAATGACCGTATAGGTCGTCGCCTTGCTCCACCCCAGTCCCTCCTTACACAGCTCCACCAGCTGGCCGGAGTTGATGGGTTCGTTTTCCCACAAAATCAAGCAGAATCGGTATTCACTTTCAAAAATCTTCGGTGTTTCCATTTGTAATTCCTCCTATTTAGTTGAAGTCATTAAACTCAGCTATAGTCAGTTTAACAGCTTCAACTGCGTTTGTCAACCCTTTCGGCAAATTCTTAAGAAATACTTCAAAAGGGCCCTGATACACGTCAAAAAAAGAGCGAACCGACTTCCATAAAAATCAGTTCGCTCTTTTTAATAAGCATATGGTTTTTTGGCCTTACCGGGGGTCAGCTGGCATCAGTTATCCCAAAGCCATTCTTAAATTGCCTTTTTCTCGCTCATTCCGCTCAGGCGCTTTGCCAGCCGGATCGACGGGCGCTGGATGATCAGGCTGACCACATAGCAGCACAGCCAGACCGGCACGATCATCTCCATAAAACCGGCGGGCAACGCCTGAATGGGCGCATGGCCCAGGACGCACAGGAAAAACCAGGTCATATACAAGGTCATCAGGACACAGAAGCCGGTATTCACCACCAGGTCCGTCAACGCGTCAAATTTCAGCGTTCCCATTTGGGCGCCGCATTTTTTCGCAAGCCCCATGCCCAGCTCGTCAAGAGGCAGAAAATACCCAATGACAAAGGCCAGCGGGAAGGAAACCACAAAGCTAAGCAGCATCTGGGCAATGTCCAGCTTGGAGATGTGCCCCAGCATCAGATTTATGACCTGCGCCGCCACCGCCATAACCAGCGACATGGGCGCATTCACCAGAACCGTTTTGATACATCTGAATTTTCTCATGGTCGGGGCCCTCTCACAATTGATAGAGCATTTTTGCGTTGCCGCAGAGAATCTGTTCCTTCTCCTCCTGGGAAATATCCAGCGACCTGACAAACGCCGGGCCTTCGTTCCGCCAAACCGCCTTCACCGGGGAGGACGAGCCATAGACGATGTGGTCCGCCCCCAGGATTTTCACCGCCGTTTCCAGCAGCACCTTTCCCCAGGGCTGGGCATGGCTCATCTCAAAGAAAATGTTCCGCGCCAGATGCTTTCGCATACTCTCAGGCGTCGCGGTGAACCGCCCGTCGTTTGCGGCAGGCCCATGGGGCATCAGCATTTCCTGGAAGGTGAAGAAGCCGCCGCCCAGCATGGAGTGCACCAGCTTCACATGGGGGTAGCGGTCAAACATACCGCTGAACAGCTCCCGCCCCACCGCGATCAGCTGATCCTCGCAGCGTCCCAGGCTTCTGCGCAGATTATTGTAATCGCTGATGGTTTTGTACTCCACCGGCACCGGCGTATGATGGACATACGCGGTCAGGCCGTATGCCTCCAGCCGTTCAAACAGCGGGGCAAAGGCCTCGTCATCCAGGTACTGATTCCCATAGTGGGCGCACAGCTGAATGCCGTGCATCCCCAGCTCGTTGACGCAGCGATCCAGCTCTGCCAGCTGTTCCAGCGCTCCCCAGGGAGGAATCACGCCGAGAGCCACCAGCCGCCCCCCGGAGCGACTGGCAAAATCAGCCATTCCGTCGTTGAAGCGGCGGCACAGCTCCAGCCCCATCCACTCGTGCAGACAGGGCACCTTCATGACGGCCCGGTCAATTCCGGCTTCATCCAGCGCTTTCAGCATTGCCTCCAGCGTATAGTCTCCCTGAATATAGTCCACGCTGGGGCAGCCGATGGGCTTTTCTACAACAATCTGCCGCTTTCCCTCACGTTCCATAATTCTGCAAGCGGTATCCGGCGCTTGGGAAGCATCCAAAAACAGGCGTTCCCGCAGCGCTTCATCCGTAAACATCTCTTCCGGAAACCAGTATACATTTGCGTCAATAATCATCGAAGCATCCTCTCCTGCTCTTCTTGCGTTCTGATACTATTTCCTCATTAAAATCTTTCATAATGATTGGAGGTCAATCCACAATATGGCGGATGTCGTAGGTGATGGTGGTATCCGCGTAGCTCATGCAGCGTTTCCACTCGATTCCCTCGTTGATATTCTTTGGCCCGTCGCCGGGATGGGGAATCCTCCGCTTCCAGACGCGGCGGCCCTGGGCATCAATTCGCTCCTCCCCGGGGAACTGCCTCGGGCTGATCGGCTCGCCCTGATGACCGGCGAGGATATACTCCGCGCAGGCCAGCTGCCGGTCGATGTGCGACGGGTCCATCGAGGGGCATCCCCCGGTGCACAGGCAGCGGATTCGCTCCCGATAGGGCATCAGCTTCCGAAGGCACTCTGCCCAGTGGGCAACGCTCCCGTGGAGGCTCTTTCCAAAGGCCATGAACTCATCTCCTGAAAACAGGATCCCTTCCCGTTCGTCCAGGAAGCACAGGCTCCCCACGGCGTGGTCATTCACCAGGAAGACCCGAAGCTCCCGGCCTTTCAGGGGGATGACGTCTCCATCCCCCACCAGCTGAACTGGATAGTCCCTGGGGAAGTCGATTCCCGCGAAGCTGGGGAAAGGCACCGTCGCCAGGGGCTGGGTCTGCCGGGACATGTAAACCAGGTCAAAATAGCAGTTGTTGGCCGTATGGTCAAAATGGTCGTGGGTGTTGCAGATTTTGGAAAGGGGCTTCTCCGTCAGGCTCTGGGCATATTCCCGGATATTGCCCGCGCCGTAGCCGGAGTCGATGAGAATCGCCTCATCGTCGCCCTCCAGCAGGTAGGAATAATCCCCGTCTGAAAGAATCTGCCAGGTTCCCGGAGCGATTTTCCAGGAACGGAAGTAGGATTCATCCATACGCTGCAGGCTGCCGTCTTCATCCTCCAGCCAAATATCGTGTTTGCATGAAAAATCGATCATATTCTCTCCTTTACCGGAGCCTCTGCTCAAAGAGCCACTCCCGAAGTGCCTTGATGTCATATGCCTTGACCCAGGTGCTTACATGATGGGTTCCGCCGTGAACCGGCATATCCTCCGGAACCACGCTGCGGCCCTCGAACCAGGTCAGGTTCAGATTGGCGTTCTTCTGCTTCTGGCTGCGGATGGCCGCGTCAATCCAGGCGGCGTCCGAGCGGGCATTGACGTGCCCACAGGCAAGCTTTCCCCCGGCAGCCTCCATATTCCGCAACGCTTTTTGCATGATGGGATAGGCCTTCTCGTCTCCGCCGGATACAACTGCCCAGATCGTCTCGTCCTTCGCCTCCGTCATTCGCTCCGGCTCCCACTGCCCCGCGACCAGCAAAAGGCCGGCAAAATAGTGGGGATGCCGCAGCATCAGCTCGCACAGCATCATCGTACCCATGGACTGACCGGTGCCGTAAATCCGCTTCCGGTCGATGGGATAGGTCTGGCAGAGGAACTCCATCAGTTCGATGGTGGCCTCCGCCTCCCATGTCACCTGGAAGTCGTCGTTGGCGCATTGATCCGTGTACTGCGGCGCCACCACAAAACAGGGACGGCGGTTATAGTACGATTCAATGGCCCACACAGTAGCTCCCGTTCCCTGCAGAAGCGTTGTTTTCGCGTCTGGAGAGCAGGAGCCCAAATCGTGCAGAAACAGAACCACGGGATACTCCTGCCCCCGGACCAGATGCTCGGGGATGTACAGATTATAGGTAAGCGTCCTCCCGTTTTTATCCGCGAAGGTAAATGGGACAAAGCGGTCCGCGATTCCCAGATCCACCTTTGCAGCCGTTTCGCGGAAGGGCTCCACCGTATGCCCGGCTGCCGTTGTCACCGGCTGCTTCTGGGAAATCTGAAGCTTTCGCTCCCTGATAAACGCCCGGGCAGCCTGGCCCCTTCCTGTGTGGCCGCAAACGCAGAGGTCCTCTTTGCTGCCGTCCAGCAGGAGCTGTACAAAGTGCCCCTCCCAAACCGGCTCTCCCCTGGCGCTGTCAGACACGCACAGGTTCGTAATCTCCAGTCCCTCCACCGCGTACATCTCCGGCTCCAGATCGTCTCTGGACACGGGCTCACTGTATTCCACAGCCACGGAGGATATTCGTTGACCGGAACCATAGGCAGAGGTCACGATCGTCAAGGAAACAACATTTGCAGTCTGATTCATCATATTGTATTCATCCTACCTATCTTTGAATGGTCCCCTTACAAATCATTGAGCTCCTCCGCGCGGCAGCAGGAGACAAAATGATTGGGCAGCAGCTGCTTCATCTGCTGGGGCTCATGGCATTTCTCACAGGCACAAGGGCATCTGGCGGCAAACCGGCAGCCCGGCTTGGGATCGATGGGAGAGGTGATCTCCCCTTTCAGACGAATGCGCTCATGGGGGTGGTCAATGTCCGTCGATGGAATTGCCGAAAGCAGCGCCTTGGTATAGGGGTGGAGGGGCTTCTTGAACAGCTCCCTGGAGGGGGAAGTCTCTACCAGCTGCCCCAGATACATCACGCAGATGTCATCCGAAATGTGGCGCACAACGGAAAGGTCGTGGGTCACGAACATATACGTCAGGCCCTGCTGCTCCTGCAAGTCCTGCAACAGATTCAGCACCTGTGCCTGAATGGACACATCCAGTGCGGACACCGGCTCATCGCAGACAATGAAATCCGGCTTCAGGCTCAGCGCGCGGGCAATGCCCACTCTCTGGCGGCGGCCGCCGTCCAGCTCATGGGGATAGGCATGGCGCAGACGCTCATCGATTCCCACCAGCTTCATCAGCCGCTCCGTCTCCTCCATGACCTGGGCCCGGGAATACCGGTGAGACAGCATCAGCGGCTCCCGGATCACATCCTCCACAGTCTGCCGGGGGTTGAGGGAGGAATAGGGGTCCTGGAACACAATCTGGAGCTTCTCGTTGATGCGGCGCATATCCGCCCGGCTGACATGGGTGATGTCCTCCCCATTCATCAGAATCTGGCCATCGGTGCTGTCCAGCAGGTGGATAATGGTTCGGCCCAGGGTGGATTTGCCGCAGCCGGACTCGCCGACCACGCCCATCGTCCTGCCCTTTTCAATGCGGAAGCTCACATCATCCACAGCGTGGAGGGTTCCCTTGGGTGTGTTGAAATATTTTTTCAGGTGCCTGACCTCAATCATTGCTTCGCTCATTTCAGGCGCTCCTTTCGGGGGGCATTGGGATGGCAGCAGCGGCACAGGTGGCCGTCGCCCATATCCCGCAGGGGCAAGTGGTCTTTTCTACATTCTTCATCCGCATAGGGGCATCTGGTGTGGAAGGCGCAGCCCTTGGGCAGGTTGGACGGATCGGGAGGAAGGCCCTCGATGGGGGAAAGCCGGTCCACATCCTTGTCAAGGTCCGGCAGGGAGCCGAACAGGCCAATGGTATAGGGGAAGATGGGATTGTGGAAAATCTGGGCTTTTGTGCCGTATTCCATCACCTCACCGGCATAGACCACCGCCACCGTGTCACAAACCTCGGCAACAATGCCCAGATCGTGGGTGATCATGATCATGGAGGTTCCAAGCTTTTGCCGCAGTTCCCGGATCATATCCAGCACCTCCGCCTGGATGGTCACATCCAGCGCGGTGGTGGGCTCGTCCGCCAGCAGAAGCTCGGGGCTGCAGGCCAGGGCCATTGCAATGACCACCCGCTGCTTCATGCCGCCGGAAAACTGATGGGGATACTCATAATAGCGCTCCCCGGGGATACCCACCATCTCCAGCATCTGCTGTGCCCGCTGCCGGGATTGGGCTTTGCCGCATTTGTCGTGGAGGGCGATGACCTCAGCGATCTGATCGCCAATCCGCATGATGGGGTTCAGCGCCGTCATAGGGTCCTGGAAGATCATGGAGATTTTCTTTCCCCGGATTTTCTGCATTTCCCGGTCCGACAGCTTGAGCAGGTCTTTTCCCTCAAAGAGAACCTGGCCGCTCTTCACTTTTGCGGGAGGCTCCGGCAGAATCCCCAGGATCGCCCGGGCGATGGATGTTTTGCCTGCACCGGTCTCGCCCACCAGGCCGATGGCTTTCCCCTTTTCCAAATCAAAGGAGACTCGATTGACCGCGTGGATCACGCTTCCTTCGGAGGTGTATTCCACCGTCAGGTCCTTCACCTGCAGCAGCATTTCATTCTTATCCACAGAAACTCAGCCTCCCTCAGTTCTTCAGTTTGGGGTCCATGGCATCCCGCAGGCCGTCACCCAGCATATTCAGCGCCAGGACAACCACCATAATGGCCAGTCCCGGGAAGATGCACAGGTGGGGATACTTGAAAATAACGCCCTTGCCATCACTCAGCATGGCGCCCCATTCCGGCGTCGGAGGCTGGACGCCCAGGCCGATATAGCTCAGGCCGGCGGCCTGCAAAATGGTGTTGCCGATGCCCATGGTCACGGAGACGATCACAGGCGCAATGGAGTTTGGCAGAATATGCGAGGTGATCACACGGAATCTGGAGCAGTTGATTTTCTCAGCTGCCTCTATGTATTCCTGCTTGCGAACGGTCAGAATGGAACCGCGCAGCAGGCGGACTGTCATTGGAATGCCGCCGATGGACAGGGCCAGGATCGTGTTGCCGATTCCGGAGCCCAGCGCGGCGGAGATGGCGATGGACAGCAGCATGCCCGGTATCGCCTGTAAAATGTCCAGCAGGCGCATAATCAGGTTGTCCACCCAACCGCCGTAATAGCCCACCAGCGCACCCAGCAGCACGCCGATGACGGTGGCCACCGCCGTCGCGCTCAGGCCCATCAGCAGCGAGGCCCGGGCGCCATAGAGAATGCGGGAGAAGATGTCCCGCCCCATGGCGTCGCAGCCAAACCAGTGGGCCGCGCTGGGCAGGGCGTACCGCTCTGTCTTGCTGGTTTTTGCGTAATCATAGGGAGCAATCCAGGGAGAAAACACTGCCAGCACGATGATTGCCGCCAGGACAAACAAGCCAACCATTGCCACCTTGTTTTTACGCAGCCGGTGCATGACCTGGCCCAGCTGGCCCTGTCTGCGCAGCCGCACGCCGTCATTTACAATCGTCTCATGTTCAGACATTCTTCTTTCTCCCCTTTCCTCCTTCGTATTGTGCCTTGATACGAGGATCGACAAACGCATAAACAATGTCCACCAGCAGCATAATCACACTGAAGATGAGTCCCAGTACCAGGACACCGCCCATCACCACAGGATAGTCCCGAGCGGTAATCGCGTCCGTCATATAGCGCCCGACACCGGGGATGGCAAATACATTCTCAATAATCACGGTTCCGCCCAGCATCATGCCCATACCGTTGCCGATGATGGTGATAATGGGAATCAGCGCGTTGGGCAGCGCGTGGCGGAAGAGAATCGTGCGGGAAGACAATCCCTTGGCCTTCGCCGTCACCACAAAATCGGAACGAATGACCTCCAGCATGGAGGAGCGGGTATGCCGGGCCTGGGAGGCGATTCCGGCAAAGGAATTGGCGATGCAGGGCAGGATGTAGCAGGAAAGTCCCTGATCCACGCCCTGTACAGGCAGCCACCCCAGATGGACAGAAAACAGCAGCACCATCATCAGCGCCAGCCAGAAAGCGGGAATGCTGACACCGCCCAGCGCAAGGAACATGCAGATTCGGTCGGCGATTCCATTGTGATGGGTTGCCGCCATTATCCCCAGGGGCGTGCCCACAAAGACCTGCAGCGCCATGCACAGAAGGGCTATCACCAGCGTATAGCGCATACGCTCCATCAGGCCCGCCAGCACGGAGGTGCCGTACTTATAGGAAATGCCCAGATCGAAGCGGATGAAGGTATCATAAAGATAGCGGGAGAGGCGGACGATATACGGATCGTTCAGGCCCAGTTCCTCTCGCTTTGCCTCCAGCTCCACAGCCGTGGCACTGGGGCCCAAAATACTCTGCGCCGGATCACCCGGGCAGATATACATAATGGTAAAAATCAGAATCGCAATTCCGATCATTACCGGAATCATTAAGAGCAGCCTCTTCGCGACATAACGAGTCATGATGCGTTCTCCTTTATACTGGCTGAATCCGGGCAGATTTTGTTGAGCGCAGGGCGCTGCGATTCAGAATCTGCCGCAGCGCCCCGCAGGGGTCATTCAGAAATTCGTGAAAGTATCAGTACTCGCAGGCGCCGGGAAGAATCTGGCCGCGGAAGCACTTGGCGGGGGTGACAATATTGGTGGTGTGAATCAGGTAAGTAACGGGGACAACCAGACCGTATTCATAGCACATTTCCTTGACATACTGGTGAACAGCATTCATGTTTTCGGGGGAGTTGTCAGCCATGGCGGCATCCATCAGCTCCTGCAGATGATCGTCCATCACATAGCCGGTGGTCTTGCCGTGGGTATTGGTGTTGCGGTCCAGGGTGAGCTTCCACACATTGACCAGCAGGCCGGAAGAGCCTCCCTCGTCCAGCATCAGGTCCCACTCGTGGGTGTCCTCTGCCAGCTTGTACTGATTGAACAGGTTGGTGTCGTAGGGCTTCAGCTCCAGCTCGATGCCCGCAAAGGACAGGTCGGACTGGATGGCCTCTGCCAGATTCTTGTTCACATCGCCGGAGGCATACATCAGGGTAAAGGTCTTGCCTGCCAGGCCGGCGGCCTCAATCATCTCCGCCGCACTCTGCTCGTCGTATTCAAAGTAGCTTTCCTCATCCCAGGAGGCCTGGTATTCAGGATAGTTGCTGTTGCCCAGGGCCTTGGCAGGCTTGGCGCCGGTGCCGTTGTAGGCGAAGGTGATCAAATCCTGCACATCAATGGCAGTGGCGATGGCCTGACGGCTGGCCGCATCGGTGAACACATTGTTGTTGAAGATCAGGTACTTGGTGAGGTTATCCTGGAAGGAAACAGCGTCATAGCCGTCCTTGCCCAGGTAGTCGCCCACATACATGGCGTCCAGCATGGCGGAAATATCAATCTCACCGGTGGCCAGAGCGTTGTTCAGGGTCACAGCCTCGGGGATGATCTTGAAGGTGATCTGGTCGACATTGTGGCTGGAGGTATAGGCGGTCAGCTCCTCCTTCTGCCAGTAATTGCCGGAGTAGGTATAGGTGATGGAAGCGCCGGTCTTATAGTCCGTGACCTGGTAGGGAGAGGTGGACACGGGGTCGGTGGCCATCTGATCCGCGGATGCCTCATAGGCAGCCTGGGTAACAATGGGGCACTCCATCATCAGCGCGTTCAGATCACCGGCGGACAGTGCGGAGAAATGGAAGCGAACCACATAGTCGCTCAGCGCTTCAATGGTTTCAATGGCGTTCAGCTTGGGCAGGTTGCCGGTGGCTTTTGCGGTCTCATAGCAGAAGACAATGTCGGAAGCGGTCAGATGGTTGCCGGCCTGGTCGTTGATGTAGTCATAGATTTCCACGTCATAGGTCATGTCGTCAACCTGGGTCATTTCCTTCATCAGGACGGGAACATATTCGCCGGCGGCGTCCTTGGCCATCAGCATTTCATAGGTGGTGAACAGAATACCAATCCGGCCCAGGCCCATGCCCTGGAAGGGGCCGATGTTGCCGGGATCGCCGGACAGGCCGACAGCGACGGACTTGCCCTGGTCGGCGGCTGCAAAGCAGGCACAGCTCAGGATCATGGTCAGTGCGAGGATCAGGGATAATAGCTTCTTCATTTTCTTTTCCTCCTTTATATTTGATCAACACCCTTGGGGCGTTAACCGCTGGTTCCGCAG
>CAZYWM010000028.1:0-19464 GCA_964651615.1 uncultured Oscillospiraceae bacterium
GAGCATGCGCTTGACGTGCGCAGGGTCAGCGGTTCGAGTCCGTTATCGTCCACCACATTGAATGCCGAGTTCATTTGGAAAAATGGACTCGGTTTTTTTCTCCAAGTTTCACCCGAATAAGGCCAAAATGCCTTCGACAGGATTCGACAAACAAATGGGAGATTTTAGAATTATTCTCTGAATAAATGTACTTTAAATAAGATAAAACTGTGAAATTCCTTATTTTTCGACAATGTTCTAAATGAAAACATCCGGTTTAATCATTCCGGACAAAAAATAATAATCGGGAGAAGGAAATTTGGAGTAATTTAGCATTGATTTATATGAGTAATTGTTGTAGAATACAAATAAAGAGTGATTTTTAAATTACTGTGGCGTTGGCATACCGGAAAGGTGCCAAGGTATCTGATTCATTAGATAACTGCATAGGAGGTTTCATGAATGGCATTGGAGAATCAATATGCTGCTGCCCCTGTTTTGGACGATGATTCCGTAAAGAAATATGAAAAGATTAACAGTGATGAGGTTCTACATAGCAAAAAGACATACTGGTTCTGGCGCAGAGCTCAGGATATTTTCTTTTCGGCACTTGCTTTGATTGTTCTTTCTCCGCTTTTCCTGATTCTGGCCTTGGTGATTTATATTGACGATCCTCATGGAAGCCCCTTTTTTGTGCAGGAACGAATCGGTAGAAAAGGAAAGCCGTTTAAGTTCATCAAATTCCGTTCCATGGTGGTCAATGCCGAGGCGCAATTGGATGATCTGATGGACAGGAACGAGAAAGACGGCCCCATGTTTAAAATCAAAGAGGATCCCCGTATTACAAAAATTGGAAAGTTTATCCGCAAAACCAGTCTGGACGAGCTTCCTCAGTTGATTAACGTTCTGCGGGGAGATATGTCCATTGTTGGTCCCAGGCCCTGCCTGCCCAGGGAGTATGCGGCTTTCAATGATTATCAGCGCCAAAAGGTCTATGTTCAGCCCGGCCTGACCTGCTATTGGCAGATTCAGCCCCACCGGGACCAGATCAGCTTTGACGATTGGATTGACTTGGACATTAAATATGTCAAGGAACGAAGCTTCTGGGTTGATTGGAAGATCATTTTCAAGACATTTGTGGCTGTGTTCCGGGGCAGCGGAGAATAAAATACTTTGAAAAATAAAAGGCGCTCAGGCGAAACTGCCTGGGCTCCTTTGAACATTGTAGTGCGATTACAAAGTGCGGAAAAACAAGCCCGCAGCAGTTGATCCTGAACTGCTGCGGGCTATTTCATTTCACTTGCAGGGGGACCGTGCAGCGGAAGGATTACCGGCTCAGCACGATGTCCTTGCGCATGTAAGAGGTATCTCCCATGGTAACGGTGTAGTTATCAATCAGGGAGTGATACCAGACTTCCATGTCATCGCTGCGCAGGTCGTTTTCAATCTGATAGTCACGGTAGGTCTGATCGGCGGTTCCTACGAAGTACATCACATGGTAGCCGTAGTTGGTTTCCACGATGCCGGTGTCGCCGCTCTTCCGGGCGGAATCAAAGCACCAGTCGCTGAAAGCAGCAACCATCTGGCCGGGGAAGACGTTCTCGTACAGGCCGCCGTTGGTGTTGGAGCCGCCGTCGGTGGATTTTTCGTTGGCCAGAGCGGCAAAGCTGTCCTCGGTGGCGTCGCCGGACTTCCACTGGTTCAGAATCTCCTCAGCGGAGGTGCGGGCGGCCTCTTTGGCCTCGTCGGAGTAGGTGCCATCCTCCTGGGCGTCGCCCTGGAAACTGACCAGAATGTGCCGGACATTGACAAGATTCGTCAGGTTGTCGTTCTTGCCGGTGAAGAGCACCACATAGAAACCGGTGATGGTATCCACCTCGTCGCCATTTTCATCCGTCGTGGTGCCGGGGATTTCAATGCAGGTGACGTCGCCGGGCTGGCGGTTATCCTGAGTAACCCAGCCGGACAGATAGCTGTTGATGCCGGTGGAGGCCTGATCGGTGTAGACGGAGGAAGCGGCCTCAGTGTCGGCGTTGATCTCCATGGCGGCGATGGCCTCATTCAGAGCCTCCACGGTGGTCACGGAGCTGTCGGTCAGAGGAGCGATGGCCTCCTTTGCCGCGGCAATGGCAGCCTCCCGCTCTTCGGTGGTATAGGTGGTGGCGCCGCTGTCATCGGTGGTGCCGCCGGTGAGGAATTTGGAGACGGGAATGTGATACTGAGCATAGCTGTAGGAGGAATACTTGACGGGGTCCTTAGCGTCTGCCTCCCGAATCTGATCGTCGGTGTAGGTCAGGCTGTCCTGGTGGCTGGCCTGGTAGGCGCTGGCCAGCAGGCCCCGCTGGTAATAATCCAGGTAGCTGTCCTTGGAGGCACCGTTGCCGTACTGAGCCTTCAGGAAGGCATCGGCGCTGGAATAGCCATAGATCTGGGCATAGGAGTCCAGGTTGTTTGACATGATTGTCACCTGCTCCTGCTGCTCCTCGGGCAGGGTGAAGCCCTCAGCCTGGGCGGCATCAACCAGAGCGTAGACGGACTGGGCAGAGGAGGCAGCCTCGGAAATAAAGTTATCTGCCCAGGTCATGCCGGTTTCGTCATCGAACACCTGCTTGTCCAGGGGGGTGGAGGCGTCGATGCCGAACAGGGACAGGTAGCTGCCATAGGTGTTGGCGTAGTTGTTCACATAGTCCATGTAATAGTAGCTGAGCTCCGCGTTGCTGAGCTCGTGCTCACCAACAGTGGCGGCGACGGTGTTTTTCTCATGGACGCCGCTGGAGGTAATGCTGCGGTTGACGCCCACTGCAATGGCTGCGGCGATCATTACCACCATCACCACCACAAAGGCAATGCTGTAGAGCTTGACTTTCTTTGCTTCCTTCTGCTCGGCGAGCTGGCGTTCGGTCAGCTTTTCGCCGTTTTCAGAGCGAAGCTTTTTCTTCTTGGATGCACTCATGAAATCATTTCCTCTCATTGTTCCTTTTGGTTTGTAAAAGAGAATACAAACAGACTTGCATATTATAATCTATTTTTTGATATGATGCAAGGGGTAAAGTTGTTAAAAATTCATAAATTCTACAAAAAGAAAAAACATGGGGGCCGAAGCCCCCATGCCATACCCCGCTTTAGCCGTAGCATGTCCAATTATGACCTGCACGAAATGGCAGGTGGGTTGCCGCTCACGGCTTTCTCTGCTCCCAGCGTCCACCAAACGTCGAAGCGCAGGCGGGAGGTCTGCAATCCAGCCGGGAAGTCTAACATCCCGTTCAAAAAATGTGGGTCCAAAAGGACACACTCGCACCAAGCAGGAAGTATTCTTTTATTCGCTTTCCTCGTAAAGAGAATCCATAATCAGGTCGTATACAGCCTTCAGTTCCTCTTCGTCCTCAATGACGTTCAGCATGGGCTCTCCGTCCTCTTCGGTGGACTTGAGGATACTGACCTCCAGATTCAGCTGGCTCTCCTCCCCGGCAGGAATCACGGCCATGTAGCTTTCGCCGTTGTATTCCACGGTGGTAAGCACCTCCAGCTCATATTCCGTACCGTCTTCATCGGCAATGGTGATAAAATCGGAGCCGTATTCGTCAGCCATAACCCACCTCCAATGTCTTTCGTAGGTATTTTAACCTGATTGAGCCCTGAAATCAATAGTCAATATTGCACAAACTGTACAAGCAGCCAAAGGACGGAGAGCGTGAAACTGGAGCTTTGTTTGCTTTTCTGCCCCGCCTTCCCGGTTATACCCGCATTATTTCCCGAAATTAAAGGATAATTCATAAATTAGGTCTTTCGTTTTGGGCATCATTATGTTATAATCCTATGCAGGCATGTTCCACAATATGCCATTCCCCAATAACTGTTTACCGCCCGGCTGATTTGGCCGGAGTTTCGGAGGTTTTCTATGGCAAATCAGAATCAAAACAACAGGCGCAGGAAAAAGGTGCGCCAGGAATGGAATCCCAATTGGGTCATCAAACTGGTGTATACCCTGGGTTCCACCCTCTTTTCGGTCCTGAAAATCGCTCTGGGCGCCGCGGCGACGGTGGCGCTGATCCTGCTGGTCAGCGGCGTGGTCTTTGTGGGCGCTCTGGCGGAGTATCTGCAAAATGATGTGCTCAGAGAGGCCGAAAACTGGTCCTACGAGGACTACGATATTGAGAAGACGTCCTATGTCCACTATGTGGATAATGACGGAAACATTCAGCTGCTTCAGCAGATTTACACCACCACCGACCGGCAGCCTGCCACCTGGGAAGAAATTCCCAAGGCGCTGATCGACGCCACGGTGGCCATCGAGGACAAGCGCTTCTATGAGCATCAGGGCGTGGACTGGATCACCACGGTGAAGGCCTGCGCCAACATGTTCTTCGGCGGCGACTCCCAGTTCGGCGGCTCCACCATCACCCAGCAGCTGGTAAAAAATACCACCGATGAAAAGAGCATCACGGTTCAGCGAAAGGTCATGGAAATTTTCCGGGCACAGCTTCTGGAAAAGGAATATGACAAAGACGTCATCATGAAGGAATACCTGAACCGCATCTACCTGGGCAAGGGCTGCTACGGCGTCAAGTCCGCCGCCGCCGCCTATTTCGGCAAGGAGCTGCAAAGCCTGACCGTGGCGGAATGCGCCAGCCTGATCAGCATCACCAACAACCCCTCCATGTTCAACCCCTATTCCACCAGCGTCTATATGTACAGAGGGGAGATGCGGGACGGTGCGGGGCGCAACCGCTACCGCCAGGAGAGCGTGCTCAACGAGATGCTGAACCAGGGCTACCTCACCGAGGAGGAGTATATCACAGCCTTTAACCAGCCCCTGGTTTTCAAGGACGGCATCGACAACGAGGACCGGTGGGCCGAGTGCGACCACTGCGGCTATGGCGGCACGGTGAGCACCTTTACCCAGGAGGGCGATCTGTATTTCTGCCCCCGGTGCGGCTCCCAGACCTCTGTCAGCCAGAATGCCTCCCAGCATATCTACAGCTGGTTCGTGGATACGGTGATTCTGGACGTGGCTTCCGACCTGGCGCTGAAAGATGGCTTCGTGTGGGACGACATGGACCAGGCCTCCCGGAACTACTATCTGGAGAGAATCCAGAAGGGCGGCTACCATATTTACACCACCCTGGATTTGGATGTTCAGAATCAGGTGGACGCCATCTACACCGATTTGAACAACATCCCCACCACCAGAAGCACCCAGCAGCTCCAGTCCGGCATTGTGGTGATTGACAATTCCACGGGAGACATTGTGGCCCTGGCCGGCGGCGTGGGGGAGAAGAGCGATTTCTTTGCCTACAACAAGGCAACTCAGGCCAAGCTGCAAACCGGTTCCTCCCAGAAGCCCCTGTCCGTCTACGCTCCCGCCTTCGAGAAGGGCGGCTTCAGCCCGGCGACGGTGATCAAGGATATGCCGCTGACCTACAACGGCGGCGCCTGGCCCAAAAACGACAGCCGGGTCTATGGCTATTCCAAAACCATCTACCAGGGCATTGTGTCCTCCATCAACGCTGTTGCCGCCAATACCCTGAACCAGATCGGCACGGACTACAGCTTCAGCTTCGCCAAGTACAATTTCGGCCAGAATTATCTGGTGGACAGCTACGTGTCCTCCAGCGGCATGAACATGTCCGACATTGCCATTTCCCCGCTGGCCCTGGGCGCCCTGACAGTGGGCTCTACGGTGCGGGAAATGTCCGCTGCCTATGCCACCTTTGCCAACGACGGTGTGTACCGCACTGCCCGAACCTACACCAAGGTCTACAACAGCGACGGCGGGATCGTCCTGGACAATCAGCAGGAGAGCAGACAGATTCTCAGCGAGAAAACGGTAAACTATATCAACTACTGCCTGTATAATGCGGCTACCCAGGGTACCGGTTCTGTAGCCTCTTTCCCCGGACAGAACGTTGCCGGTAAGACCGGAACCACGTCCAGCAACCGGGACCGCTGGTTCTGCGGCTATACCAAGTATTACACCGCCGCTGTCTGGTGCGGCTACAACCAGCCGGAGCAGATCTATCTGACCGGCGACTACTCCAACCCGGCCGCTCGGCTCTGGAAAAAGGTCATGCAGCCCATCCACAACGGTCTGCCCCAGGTTGGGCTGTACAACGGCAATTCCTTCCAGAATGTGAGTGTCTGCCTGGATTCCGGAAAGCTGGCCACCGCTGCATGCAGCGCCGACGTGCGGGGCATTGGCCGGGTGGTTTCCGTCAACTGCTATCCCGAGGATGTGCCCGCCGGCGTATGCGACAAGCACGTCCAGGTGGACTACTGCGTCACCGGCGGCGGCGTGGCCACGGAATTCTGCCGGATGTTCCCGGATGCGGTGATTGAGACCCGTTCCCTGGTGAAGCTCACCCCCACAGAGGTGAACGACATCCGCGCCGCGCTCCAGGTCGGTCTGGACGGCGTTTATGGAAACGACAACTATGTGTATTATCAGGATGAGTATGGCAATCCGCTGGTGTGGACCGGCTTCGGCGGCTATACCAACAATATGACGGGTATGCCCTACCAGACCTGCCCGCTGCACACCCAGGACTATCTCCAGAACTACCAGCCCACCAACCCGGACTTTGGCTTTGGAGACAATAATGGCGGCAACATCATCTACCCGGACGACAATGGCGGCTTCGGCGATAACTTCGGAGGCAATAACGGCGGCTTTGGGGATATTACTGGCGGCGACAATGTCTATGGCGATTATTCCGGCAACGGAGATGTGTTCTTTTAACTTTTAGGGTAGGGCAACACCGCACAATAGGAGCTGCGGGCCTCGGCGGATCTTTTGCCCCCACTCTTCAGTTTGAAAAACGGGAAATACACAAAGTATTCCGCCGTTTTCCAAACTTTGATTGGGGACAAAATCTCTCGCCGAGAACCCTTGCCCTATTATGCGGTATTGCCTTAGGAATTCAGAAAAGAAAGAAACGAGGGAAAACCGGAATGATGTGGATTTCCGATGAATGGAAGGACTACCAGGTGCTGGATGCCTCCGACGGGGAGCGGTTGGAGCGCTGGGGAAAATATATCCTGGTTCGTCCTGATCCCCAGGTGATTTGGAGCACCCCCCACGATGCCCCGGAATGGAAGCGCTATGATGCCCGCTATATCCGCTCCAATACCGGCGGCGGGCACTGGTCGGACCATCAGCTCCCGGAGCGCTGGCAGATCAGGTATAAGGACTATCTGACCTTTAATGTCAAGCCCATGAATTTTAAGCACACCGGCGTCTTCCCGGAGCAGGCGGCCAACTGGGACTTTATCCGCCAGCGGGTGGCCTCCGCCAACCGGAGCGTGCGGGTGCTGAACCTCTTTGCCTATTCCGGCGGTGCCACCCTGGCGGCGGCGGCCGGCGGGGCAGAGGTGTACCATGTGGACGCCTCCAAGGGAATGGTGGCCTGGGCCAAGGAGAACGCAGTATCCTCCGGCCTTTCTGACCGGCCCATCCACTGGATTGTGGATGACTGCGGGAAATTCATCCAGCGGGAGATTCGCCGGGGCCGCCGCTATGACGGCATTATCATGGACCCGCCCAGCTATGGGCGGGGGCCCAGCGGGGAGATTTGGAAGATGGAGACCAGCTTCTATCCCTTCCTGCTGGAAACCGCGAAACTGCTCAGCGACAATCCGCTGTTTGTCATCATCAATTCCTATACCACGGGGCTTGCCCCGTCCGCTGTGGCCTATGCCTCCGATGTGGTGTTCGCGTCCCGCTTCGGCGGCAAAACCGCCGCCGGAGAGTTGGGCCTTCCCGTGAGAAACTCCGGCCTGACGCTGCCCTGCGGCGCCACCGGACGCTGGACACCCTGACGGAGGCGTACATGAAAGAAGAAATCATTTCTGCTGAGAATCTGGCGTTTCGCTACCAGGGAATGGATGGTGCGCCGGATGTCACTGTTTTTGAGGATTTGAACCTTGCCATCGAGGAGGGGAGCTTTACCGCCATCCTGGGCACCAACGGCTGCGGTAAATCCACCCTTGCGAAGCATTTTAACTCCATCCTGCTTCCCACCGGGGGCAAGGTCTATGTCTGCGGACTGGACACCTCCGACCCGGACCGGCTGATGGCGGTGCGGCGGAATGTGGGCATGGTGTTCCAGAATCCGGACAATCAGATTGTCGCCAATGTGGTGGAAGAGGACGTGGCCTTTGGCCCGGAAAATCTGGGCATTGCCAGCCCGGAAATCCGCCGCAGAGTAGATGTGGCGCTGAAACAGGTGGGCATGTATGAATACCGGGAGCATGCCCCCCATCTTCTCTCCGGCGGCCAGAAGCAGCGCATTGCCATTGCCGGCGTCATAGCCATGGAGCCCCGGTGCATCGTGCTGGATGAGCCCACCGCCATGCTGGACCCCCAGGGCCGGCGGGACGTGATTGACACCATCAAGCGGCTGAACAAGGAAAAGGGGATCACCGTGGTGCTCATCACCCACCACATGGACGAGGCGGCCCAGGCCGACCGGGTGGTGGTGCTGGACAAAGGAACCGTGGCGGCGGACGGCACACCCAGGGAGGTTTTCTCCCAGGTGAAGCTGCTCCACGACATGGGACTTGCCGCTCCGGAGAGCGTGGAGCTCTGCTGGGCAATGGATCAGCTGGGGTATGACCTGCCCCTAACCATGCTGGAACCGAAAGAATGCGCACAGGCACTTTACGATTGGCTGAAGGCCTGATGCGTGGGAGGAATTAATTTGGAACCTATTTTGCAGGTGAAAGAGTTAAGCTATGTTTACAGCGCCGGAACGCCCTTTGAGCACAAGGCGCTGGAAAATGTGAATTTTACATTGAACCGGGGAGAGTTTGTGGGAGTCATCGGCCACACCGGCTCCGGAAAATCCACCCTGATGCAGCAGCTCAACGGACTGCTGAAGCCCACCTCCGGCCAGGTTTTCCTGGACGGGGTGGACATCTGGACGGATAAAAAAACAACGCGCCAGGCACGCTTTCGGGTGGGCCTGGTGTTCCAGTACCCGGAGTACCAGCTCTTTGAGGAAACGGTGTACAAGGACATTGCCTTTGGCCCCCAGAATATGGGCCTTTCCCAGGAGGAGATTCACCGCCGGGTGCTGGAAGCGGCGGGATTCGTGGGCATTACCCAGCGGCAGCTCCAGGCCTCTCCTTTCGACCTTTCCGGCGGTCAGAAGCGGCGGGTGGCCATTGCCGGAGTAATTGCCATGGAGCCGGAGGTGCTGATTCTGGATGAGCCCACCGCCGGGCTGGACCCCATTGGCCGGGCGGAAATCCTCGGTAATATCGAAAGCTATCGGAAGGCAAAAAACGCCACTATAATGATGGTCAGCCACTCCATGGAGGATGTGGCCAGAATGACCGACCGGCTGCTGGTGCTGTATGGCTCCCATCTTGCCATGGATGCCCCTCCGGCCCAGGTGTTCGCCCGTGCCCAGGAGCTGGTGGATATGGGCCTGAACATCCCTCAGGTGACTCAGATTTTCCTCTGCCTGCGGGAATTGGGCCTGGATGTGGAAAACGTCTATACCAGGGAGCAGGCGGTAAGTCTGCTGCGCCGGATGAAGGAGGAACAGGTTCATGCTTAAAGACATTACCCTGGGCCAATTCTTCCCGGGAACATCCCCCATTCACCGGATGGACCCCAGAACCAAGCTGATTCTGACAATTGTGTATATCGTGGCGCTGTTTCTGGCAAACAACTGGTTTTCCTATCTGCTGATGATGGTGTTCCTGGTGTCCTGCATCAAAATCTCCGGCATCCCCCCCAAATCCATCGTCCGCGGCATGAAGCCTCTGGTTTTTATTCTGATTTTTACCGCGGTGCTGAACCTGTTCTACTCGGAGGGCGGCGTGGTTCTGGTCCGAATTGGCTCCCTTGCCATTACCACAGCGGGATTAAAGCGGGCCTTCTTTATGATTTGGCGGATTCTCATGCTGATTTCCGGCACCTTCCTGCTGACCTATACCACCTCTCCCATCTCCCTGACCGACGGCTTGGAGACGCTGATGAACCCGCTGAAAAAGATCCGGGTCCCGGTGCATGAGCTGGCCATGATGATGAGCATTGCGCTGCGGATGATCCCCACCCTCATTGAGGAGACAGACAAGATCATGAACGCCCAGAAGGCAAGAGGGGCGGATTTTGAATCCGGAAGCATCATTGACCGGGCAAAAGCCCTGGTTCCCATTTTGGTGCCCCTGTTCATCAGTGCTTTCCGCCGGGCCGATGAGCTGGCCACCGCCATGGAGTGCCGCTGCTACCAGGGGGGAGAGGGGCGGACGAAGATGAAGCTGCTCCGCTTTTCCCGGGTGGACATCCAGGCGTTCCTGGTCTGTGCCTGTCTGGTGGCCGGTGTGATTACCCTGGCTTCCTTCGGCCTTTGAGGTGCGGTATGCGGAATATCGCCCTGTTTTTAACATATCTTGGAACAGCATACCACGGCTGGCAGGTGCAGAAGAACCTGCCCACCGTTGCCGAAACCATTGAGAAGGCCGCCGCCATGGTGGTGGGTCATCCGGTGCATATGACCGGCTGCGGCAGAACTGATGCGGGGGTTCACGCCCGGTGCTATGTGGCGAATTTCCGTACCGGTTCCACCATCCCGGTGGATCGGCTGCCCTACGCCCTGAACACCCATCTGCCCTGTGACATTGTGGTGACAAAGGCCTTTGAGGTCCACGATGGATTCAATGCCATCGGCTCCTGTGTCAAAAAGGAGTATACCTATCAGATTTATAATTCCCGGCTGAAAGACCCGTTCTATGTAAATCGGGCGTGGTTTTACCCAAAGCATCTGGATGAAAGCATCATGGCCCAGGCAGCCGCTCAGTTTGTGGGGACCCACGATTTTGCCGCTGTCCGCAGCGTGGGGACGGATGTGAAGTCCACGGTTCGGACGGTCTACTATTACAATGTGGAGCGGCAGGGGGATTTGATTATCCTTCGGGTCTGCGCCAACGGCTTCCTCTACAACATGGCCCGGGCGATGGCGGGGACGGTGGTCTACTGCGCCGAGGGAAAAATCCGCCCGGAGCAGATCGGAGAAATTCTGGACTCCGGCAACCGGACTGCGGCTGGGCCCACCGTTCCGCCGGGGGGACTGTATATGACCCATTTGTGGTATGACGATGGAGTCGAAAAGTTCCAGTGCGGCAGATAAGTGAAGAGTTCATAATTTGTTTTTCCTTTTTGCCTGGGAATATGCTATACTGCGTTCCAAAGGATTATCCTTGCAAAAGGAGTGAGATAATTTGCAGCCTAAAATGTGCGTAAAATGTAAGAAAAATGTGGCGGTTGTCTTTATAACCAAAATCGAGAACGGCAGCACCCTGAATGAAGGGTACTGCCTGAAATGTGCCAGAAGCCTGGGAATTCCGCAGATTGACCAGGTGGTCAAGCAGATGGGCATTTCCGAGGACGATTTAGACGTGCTCAGCGATGAAATGAGCAGCATGTTCGGCCAGAACGATCCGGAGGACGAGGAGGACAGCCCGGAGAGAAGGACTGCTACCTTCCCACTGCTGAACCAGCTCTTCGGTTCGGCGGGCGCCGTCCATCCCGCCAGGAAGCCGGACTCCGCCAAAGAGCAGACCCAGGAACCGAAAAAGAAGGGAAAGAAGCATAAATTCCTGGATGCCTACTGCATGGACCTGACCGGCAGAGCCCGGGAGGGAAAGCTGGATCGGGTGATTGGCCGGGAGGTGGAAACCGAGCGGGTGATTCAGATTCTCAATCGCCGGCAGAAAAATAATCCCTGCCTGGTGGGCGAGCCCGGCGTGGGCAAAACCGCCATCGCCGAGGGCCTGGCGCAGAGAATTGTGGCCGGGGACGTTCCCTATAAGCTTCGGGACAAAGAGGTTTTCCTGCTGGATTTGACGGCCCTGGTGGCGGGCACCCAGTTCCGGGGCCAGTTCGAGAGCCGGATGAAGAGCCTGATTACGGAAATCAAGGAGTGCGGCAACATCATCCTGGTGGTGGACGAGGTTCACAATCTGGTGGGGGCCGGAGATGCCGAGGGCAGCATGAACGCCGCCAACATTCTCAAGCCGCCCCTGTCCCGGGGCGACATCCAAATCATCGGCGCCACCACCCATACGGAATACAGAAAGTATATCGAGAAGGATGCGGCTTTGGAACGCCGCTTCCAGCCTGTCACCGTGGCGGAGCCCACGTTGGAGCAGGCAATTCAGATCATCCAGGGCATTTCTAAAATTTATGGGCAGTACCACAGCGTCACCATCTCGCCGGAGATTGCCCGGCAGTGCGTGATTCTCTCGGAGCGCTATATCACGGACCGGTTTCTGCCTGATAAGGCCATCGACCTGCTGGACGAGGCCTGCTCCGATGTGAATCTGCAAAGCAAGGAGCTTTCCAGGCTGGCGGAGCTGCGCAAGGAGCGGGACGACTATGAGCTGGAGCTGCGGATGCTCAATGACGACACCGAGAACCAGAACTTTGAGCGTATGGCCACCATCCGCAGCCGCCTGTGCCAGCTGGCCGCGGAAATCGAGGAGCTGGAGAAGAAGCCCCTTCCCGCTGTGACCATGGAAAATCTGGCCCGGATTATTGAGCTCTGGACGAAAATTCCCGCCTCCAAGATCAAGGCCCAGGAGTATCAGCAGATGAAGGGCCTGGCAGACCGCCTGCGCTCCCACATTGTGGGCCAGGATGAGGCGGTGGACGCTGTGGCCCGGGCCATCCGCCGGAACCGGGTGGGGATTTCTCCCAAGAAGCGGCCGGTGTCCTTTATCTTCGTTGGCCCCACCGGCGTGGGAAAGACCGAGCTGGTGAAATGTCTGGCTTCCGACCTGTTTGACAGCGTGGACAGCCTGATTCGCCTGGATATGTCGGAATACATGGAGAAGCATACCGTCTCCAAGCTCATCGGCTCTCCTCCGGGCTATGTGGGCTATGACGAGGCCGGGCAGCTCACCGAGCAGATTCGCCGCCGCCCCTACAGCGTGGTGCTCTTCGATGAAATTGAGAAGGCCCACCCCGATGTGCTGAATATTCTGCTGCAAGTTCTGGATGACGGACGGATCACCGACTCCCAGGGCCGGGTGGTGAATTTTGAGAATGCCGTTATTGTCATGACCTCCAACGCGGGCTCCGAGGGGATGAGCAGCAGCATGGGCTTCGGCAGGACCCAGCAGGACCAGGTGAAGGAAAAGACCATGAAGGCTTTGCAGGGCTTCCTCCGGCCGGAGTTTTTGAACCGGGTGGATGAGATCATCACCTTCAACCACCTGACCCAGGAGAATTTCCTGAGCATTGCCGACATCATGCTTTCCGAGCTTCGCGCCAGCCTGGAGAACAGGGGGCTGACCTTTACCTGGGATGCTTCCATCCGGGACTACCTGGTGAAGCAGGCTTACTCCCTCACCTATGGAGCAAGAAACCTCCGCCGCACCATCCAGCGGAGCCTGGAAGACCCCATCAGCGAGGCCATCATCGACAGCTTTGAAAATCCCATCAGCAGCATCCACGCCTATGTGGAAGACGATCAGGTGAAGCTGAGGACGCTTTGAAGAGCTGGCAGTAATCAAAAAAGGCGGCGGAGATTCTGAGAATCTACCGCCGCCGTAGTATGCTTGGGCTTTCGCGGGTTATTTGCAGCAGGTGGGTCTGCCGGAGCACTGGGAATCCGGGCAGAGGCAATCGCTGAACAAATCCAGCTTCAGCTGAATTGCCAGCTCCAGCCGGGTGACAGCGGCCAGAATGCGCTCGGCGCTGTCGTCAATTTCCACCAAATCGTTCGCATTCGTACCTCCCAGTTGGACAGCCTTCTCGATTTTCTTGTTTTCAGCCTCCAAAATCCGGGCCAGCGCTTCCTGTTTTCGGCAACGGCGTCAATCAGCCGGGAAATGGCTTTGCAGCGGCTGTCATCGGGACGGGGCGGTGTAGAGATGATTGCATCCATAAAATTCATCCTCATGAACTGTGCCATCGGGCACAGTTCATTCTATGTCTCCCCGCAAAGAATGTTACATAAAAGAGAAAAAGGATGGAATGGGGCGCCCATTAAGAGTTTGCGGACTTTTTCAGTGACACCAGTAAAAGAACGATTCCCACACCGGTGAAAATGTGGTCTGCCTAGACCGGATGGGCATAGAATGGATATGGGGCGATGAAATGACGCAAAAAATTTTTCGGTGTGCCATTGCGCAGATTCGGGGCAGTCGTCCGGGACTGTGGGGCGTTGTGAGATTCTTTCAAAGAGGGGACGGTGTCCTGGTTGAGGCAGAGGTGACAGGGCTTCCAAAGACGGAAACAGGTTTCTTTGCCTTTCACATCCACGAGGGGAAAAGCTGCGACGGGGAGGGCTTCCCCGATTCCGGCGGCCATTTCAACCCCGGCGGAGCGGCCCATCCCAGCCATGCGGGGGATTTGCCACCGCTGCTGGCCGACCATGGAAAAGCCTATATGCGCGTTCTCACAGACCGCTTCCATGTGGATGAGATCATCGGCAAAACGGTAATCATCCACAGCGAACCGGACGACTTTCATACCCAGCCCTCCGGAAACGCGGGGGCAAAAATCGGCTGCGGTGTGATTCGCAGAGCGTGCGCAAACAGATCATAAAAAGAAGAAGGGGTTGTCTCACGAAGAGGCAACCCCTGTTTGTTACTCCAAGTCCATTTTATCGGTGATTGTGTCCGATACTTTCCAGGCCAGGTCTTCCACCTTGTCAGCTGCCTTGGCGGCCAGCTTTCGGGTGGGATTGTTTCTCGGCATGGCCAGGACAGCAACCATCCCAGCGGCGGCGCCCAGGCCGGCAGATACGGCAATCGATTTCAAATCCATTCTTTCACCCCCTACTACAGTATATTATGTCCTCCCGAAAACAAATAATTCGGTCTTTTTTCTGTACACCCTTCAAAAAATATGATATACTGGATAAAAATAAATGGGGGCGGGTTGGAATGTCAATCGATACGTTGCAGTTGAAGATGAAAAAGCTGAATAATACATTGATGGTAGACCTTTCCGCTGGGTCGGAAATGCCGGAAATACTGGGGGAGGATATTTGCGACGCCTATTGGAATTTCGCATCCAGACTCCTGACAGGGCTGAAGGGGGAGGTCGCGGCCATTCGGTTCAGCCTGATGAGCTTCCTTCTGCTGGGGGACAGCGGCCCGGCGGTACTCTCCCGCCTGATGAAGCAAGCTTCCAGCCTTGGCTTTTACACGCTGCTGGATGCCTGCGGAGTTTCCACGCCGACCTGGGCCAAGTACGCCGCGGACCGGATATGGGGTGGGGAAAGCGGGCCCCAGTGCGACGGCGTGATGATTTCCGGCTATTTCGGAAGTGAGCTCATCAAGCCCTTCCTTCCATATTGTGAAAACCAAAAGAAGGATTTGTTTGTGGTGGTGCGCTCGCCCAACAGGTCCGCTTCGGAAATTCAGGACCTTTTGGCCGGTTCCAGAACCGTTCATATGGCGGCGGCCGACTATGTGAACCGGTTTGGTGGGAATACCGTGGGAAAATATGGGTTTTCCCGGGTCGGCATCGCTGCCTCGGCCACAGCGGGGGACAGCGTAAAAATGCTCCGGGCCAAGTACCCGAAGCTTTTCATGATTGTTGACGGGTTGGAAGTGACCGGTGCCAATGCGAAAAACGCCTCCTATGGGTTTAACAGGCTGGGTCATGGCGCTATTGTCTGTGTCGGAAGCTCCGTCACCGGGGCCTGGAAGGAAGCGGAATACAAGGATATGGATTTCGTTCAGGCGTCAGTGGAGGCAGCGAGAAAGGTTCAGAAAAAAATCGGGAGATATGTCACCGTGCTTTAAATTGTTCAGCGGGATGTAAGGATCAGCTTGCTGCATGGTGTGCGGCAAGCTGATGTGTCTTACTTTACAGTTGCACCGGGGGCGACGGTGGTCCCGTTGGTCGTTCCGCCTTTTGCGTTGGGCGTGGTTCTGGCCCGGGAGGTGTTGTCGTCCGTGGTATTGTCGCTGGTGGTTGTTGTGGGCGCGGTGGTATTTGCGGTGGTGTTAGTCGTTGCTTGGGTAGTCGGCTGGGTCGTTGCCTGAGTTTCGGGCCTGGTGGTTGCGATAGTGGATGCGGTGGTCGGTTGGGTCGTCATATTGGTCGTGGTGTTATTCCGGGTGCTTGTCCGGCAGCCGGAAAGAAGCATTGCAATCAGCGCCACGGCGCAGACCAGTTGAATTGTGGATTTCATGTTTTCCCTCCAATTTTTTCTCGGTTCAAATCCAGTATTCCCATTGCATCCGAAATCATTCTTCAATTTTTATCTTTTTTAAGATAGAGATGAAACTTTGGCATTTTAACCATTGCTATTTTCCAATGTTTCGTTTATAATGTTACGAGAAAAATCAAAAAAAATAAAGGAGTCCGTTTTACGATGAAGAAACTCTCTGTGAAAAAAGATTCTCAGTGCATGGCGTGCCTGGAGTGCGTTCGCGCCTGTTCCGAGGCGTTCTATAAGGAGTTCAACCAGGACTACAGCTGCATTCAGATTGTCGCCAAGGGCGCCGGTGCCAAGCCCAATGTGTGCATCCAGTGCGGCAAGTGCATGAAGGCTTGTGAGCATGAGGCCATCACCCAGAACCCCAAGACCGGCGTGTACATGATCAACAAGAAGAAATGCGTCGGCTGCGGCAAGTGCGTGGAGGCCTGCCCCATGAAGGTCATGGTTTTGAAGCCCGAGAATCCCGCCTCCAAGTGCATCGCCTGCGGCATTTGCGTCAAGGCATGCCCCATGGAAGTGCTGGAAATCGTGGAGAAATAATCCTTCCTTTCGCTTAGATTGCCCCATTGCGGTGGGGCAATCTTTTTTTATCTGCTGGGGCGGCAGGAGAAAAGGGGAGTGTAACTTTTTCTTGAACGCTCTTGACAAAGGTACGATTTCGTACTATAATGCCAACCATGTGAAATTCTGCCTTGGGGGCGTGAGAATGAACAGCAGCCACGTTAATGAAATTCACCGAATCAATTACCTGACCTCTGAAATGGAGTCTTTATACCATCAGGCGTCGTTAAAGCTGGGCATCACGGACAGCGTTTCCATTGTGCTGTACACCATCTATGATGCCGGGGACGGGTGCCTGCTCAGCGATGTCTACAAAAAATCCGGCATTCGCAAGCAGACGGTAAACTCCGCCATTCGGAGCCTGGAAGCGGATCAGATTCTGTATCTCCAGCAGCACACCGGCAGAGCGAAAAAAATCCTGCTGACGAATAAAGGCAGGGATTTTGTCCAGAAAACCGTGGCGAGACTCTATGAAGCCGAGGCAAAGGCATTTGACAGCTGGCAGGAAGAGGAAATCAGCATGTATGTGCAGCTGATGGAAAAATACGCGGACTGTCTTCGCCAGCAAATTGGGAAATTATAAAGGAGGAGCCTATGAAAATCATCACCATCAGCCGGGAATTTGGCTCCGGCGGCCGGGAGCTTGGAAAACGCCTTGCGGACATCCTGGGCTTTGACTACTATGACAGTGAGATTATTTCCGCCGTGGCACAAAAAAGCGGATTGGACGTCCACTATGTGGAAAATGAGCTGACCAACCATGGCTGGCAGTCCTATCCCATTACCTTCCGCAGCACCATTCACTCGGTTGGATACCGGCAGTCAAGCAGAGTGGAGCTTTTGCTGGGGCAGAAAAAGGTGATAGAAGAAATTGCCGCCCTGGGCAAAAACTGCGTGATCGTGGGCAGAAACGCCGATGTGATCCTGGCGCAGTACCAGAGCTTCAATATCTTTGTCTGCGCCGACCCGGAGGCAAAGCTCCGGCGCTGCATGGACCGGGCGCCGGAGGGGGAAAATTTGACCGAGAAGGAGCTGCTTCGGAAGATGAAGCAGATCGACAAAATCCGCTCCCAGACCAGGGAAATCCTTTCCGGTTCTTCCTGGGGGCAGCGTGACGCCTATCATTTGACAATCAACACAAGCAACTGGAACATCAAAGACATTGCCCCCGGGGTGGCCGAGCTGGCAAACCGGTGGTTTGGGAGGACATAATGCGCATTCAGCTTTCAGATCATTTCAGCTACGGAAAACTCATCAAATTTACGCTACCGTCCATCGCAATGATGATTTTTACATCCATCTATGGCATTGTGGATGGCTTCTTCGTCTCCAATTTCGCGGGGAAAACCCCCTTTGCGGCGGTGAACCTGATTATGCCTGTCCTGATGATTTTGGGAACGGTGGGCTTCATGTTTGGCACCGGCGGTACGGCCATCGTGGCGAAAACCTATGGCGAGGGGGACAGGGAGAAGGCGAACAGCTATTTTTCCCTGTTTGTCTACCTCGCTTTTGGCCTGGGTGTCCTGCTGGCCGTGGCGGGCATCCTTTTCACCCGTCCCATTGCCTCGTTTCTGGGGGCCACCGGGGAACTGCTTGAAAATTGCGTGGTATATGCCCGGATTATCCTTCTGGCCCTGCCGTGCTATGTGCTGCAGGTGATGTTCCAGAGCTTCTTTGTGGCGGCTGAAAAGCCCAACCTGGGCCTTACTGTAACGATTTCCTCCGGCGTGACCAATATGGTTCTGGATGCGGTTCTGGTAATTCTTCTGCCCCAGCAGCACAAGCTGGCCGGCGCCGCCGCTGCCACTGCCATGAGCCAGGTGGTGGGGGGCGTGGTTCCGCTGTTCTACTTTTTCAGAAAGAACGACAGCATCCTCCGGCTGGGAAAGACCAGATATGACGGCAGAGCGGTGATGAAGGCTTGCGTCAATGGTTCCTCGGAATTCATGAGCAATATTTCCATGAGCCTGGTAGGCATCCTCTACAATGGCCAGCTGATGAAATATGCCGGAGAAAACGGCGTTGCGGCCTACGGCGTGATGATGTATGTCAGCATGATTTTCTCCGCCGCCTTCGTTGGGTACTCCATTGGCACCGCGCCGATCATCGGCTATCACGATGGCGCCCGGAACTACACGGAGCTCCACGGCCTGCTTCGCAAGAGCCTGACGATGATTGGGATATTTGGCGTTGGCATGGTTGTGTCCGGGGAACTGCTGGCGACGCCGCTGTCCAAGCTCTTTGTGGGCTATGACAAGGAGCTGATGGACATGACCGTCTCCGGCTTCCGGATTTTTGCCCTGTCCTTTGCCTTTATGGGCTTTGCCATTTTCGCATCCGGGTTCTTCACGGCCCTCAACGACGGGGTGACATCCGCCATTATTTCCTTCCTGCGCACGCTGGTGTTTCAGTGCGCCGCGGTTATCATCCTGCCCATGCTCTGGGGGATTGACGGTGTGTGGATTTCCATCATTGTCGCGGAGGTGATGGCGGTTGTCCTCAGCGCGATCTTCCTGGTGGCGAAGCGGAAGAAATACCATTATTGACGAAAAATTCTGGAGCCCTTCTTTGGCGCGGATGGCAAAAAATGAAAGCACTCGCTGGACAGCGGGGCAAAAACGTGCTATGATACAAACATCAATCTGGAAAGGAATTGGGCCATGAGGGAAGAACTGGAAAAGCTGACAGAGCAGCTGATGCGCAATGGACATGCGGTGCTCAGCGGAATCAAGTCGGA
>CAZYWM010000029.1:0-19349 GCA_964651615.1 uncultured Oscillospiraceae bacterium
ACCATGCCTGGAAGGGCAAAATTAAGGAATTAAATGACTGCGTCGAGAAAAAACGAAGCGAGCGGTAGTTAAGGCAGCACCGCACAATAGGAGCCGCGGGCCTCGGCGGATCTTTTGTCCCCACTCTTCAGTTTGGAAAATGGGAAATACACAAAGTATTCCGCCATTTCCCAAACTTTGATTGGGGGCAAAATCTCTCGCCGAGGACCCTTGCCCTATTATGCGGTGCTGCCTAAAAAATCCTCCCTATGACCAAAACCATAGGGAGGATTTCTTTTTGAAAACGGTTAATGAATTTTATAAACCACCGCGCTGACCGGCGGCACCTTGACAGTCTCGCCGCACTGCGCTGCCTGACCGCCGATGGAGAACAGGCTTTCCGCCAGCTTACCGGCGTAAGAGAAGTCCACCGCCTCCCGGAAGGGATTAATGGCCACCAGCAGCTTTTCACCGTCCTGCTCCCGCTCATAGGCAAGAGCCTGCTTCGGGGCGCCGTTGCTGACGAAGCAGATGCTGCCCCGGTTTTGCAGGGCCGGGTGGGCCTGACGCAGAGCGATCAGCCCCTTCACCAGATTCAGCAAAGAATCCGGGGCACTCAGCTGCTTTTCCACCGTCGGCCGGTCAGCCGTCGGGTCCTGCTGGATATACAGCTTTTCCTTGGGGGCTGCGCTGAAGCCGGCATTGACGCAGCTGTCCCACTGCATGGGGCTCCGGGCGCCGGTGCGCTCATAGCCGCCCTCCACACTGGTCAGGTTCTCCACATAGCGCATTCCGATCTCGTCGCCATAGTAGACGAAGGGCGCGCCGGGCATGGTGAGCAGGAAGGCAAAGGCCAGCTTCTTCTCGTCCCCCTCCACATGCTTTGCCAGGCGGGTCATGTCGTGGTTTCCGGAGGGGATGCAGATCAGGCCGTTCTTCCCTGCCTTCTTCCTGCTTTCCAGATACCGCTCCACGAATGCGGAGGCGTCCCCCACCCCCCGGTCGGAGAAATAGGGCTCCGGGCAGCGGAACAGATCATTATAATGGGAAGGGCCGAAATGCAGCAGGAAGTCCATGTGGAAGCCGCCCCGCAGGGATTTTTCCGGCTCGCCCCACTCGGAGACCATGGCAGCCTCCGGGAACTCCCGGCTGAGGACGGAGAACACCTTCTGCCACAGGGCGATGGTGCCCAGGCCGTCGGGGTCATTTTTCACCAGGCTCATGGCCATGTCCACCCGGAAGCCGTCGCAGCCCATGGTGAGCCAGAAGCGCATCACATCCATCATGGCTTCCAGGGTTGCCTTGGGGCCCGGGTCCTCCGGGGACTGCTGCCAGGGGCGGGTGCGGTTGTAGAAGCCGTAGTTCAGGGCGGGCTGGCAGGTGAAGAAGTTCAGAGCGCAGGAACCGTCCCGCTGGGAAATTCCCCGCAGGCAGCCCATGTTCTCCGGCGCTTCCCACACGCTGTCCGTCCACACGTAGCGGTCGGAATACGCGTTCCGCTCCGGCTTCAAAGACTCCCGGAACCACTGATGCTCCACCGAGGTGTGGCCCGGCACCAGGTCCAGCAGCACGTGAATTCCCCGGCTGTGGGCCTGGGCAAAGAGCCGCTTCAAATCCTCATTGGTGCCATAGCGGGGGGCCACGGTATAATAATCCGCCACGTCATATCCCGCGTCCCCGAAGGGAGACAGGAAGCAGGGGTTCATCCAGATTGCGTTGAAGCCCAAATCCCGGATGTAATCCAGCTTGTTGATGATTCCCTGGAAATCTCCCACGCCGTCCGCATTGGTATCCAGGAAGGATTGGGGGTAAATTTCATAGAAAATAGCATTATCCAACCATTTTGGCATACAAGACACTCCTCTTTTTCCGCCGGAACCTCAGCGAGCCTCTACGTACTTATGAAGCGTCCGACGGACGGCTCCGGGTCCGGCGTAGAGCTCCTTGACCATGCCCTCGATCTGCTCACCCAGGCCCATGGCATAGATGTCCACACCGAACACATCGGTACGGGCGTAGAGCTTTTTCAAGCAGGAAAAGTCCTGCTCCCCTTCCTTCACTTCCAGGCCGGCAACGATCTGCTGCAGCTCAGCCAGCAGCGGATCGGGAGAGGGCTCGAAGGCATTGCCGTTGTCGTCGATGCCCCGCAGATACCGGGCGTAACCGGCCAGCACCAGCGGAATGAGCACCAGATTGGACTTGTCCAGCCCCCGCTGCTGATACTTTTTCAGAGTTTCGCCAAAGCGGATGGCCAGCTTCTGGCTGGTGTCCATGGCAATACGCTGGGGCGCGTCGGGCATGAAGGGGTTGGGCAGCCGGCGGTTCAGTACGGCGCCGATGAACTCATAGGGGTTCAGCACACCGGGGTCGGTGACAACGGGCATGGCCTCGATATAGCCCAGCTTCTGGATAAAGCTGCGGATGTCGTGGTCAGCCATCTCGGCGGAAATCAGGGTGTAGCCCAGCATACAGCCGTAGATGGACATGGCGGTGTGCAGGGGGTTCAGGCAGGTGGTGACTTTCATGGTCTCCACCATGTCCACGGTCTTCCGGCTGGTGTACATCACGCCGCCCAGCTCCAGGGGCGGACGGCCGTTGGTGTAGTTGTCCTCAATGACCAGGTACTCCGTCTCCTCGGCGTTGACGAAGGGGGCAGTGAAGGTGTGCTTCTCGGTCTGGAGGGTGTAGTGATCCTCAAAGCCGTCGGCGGCCAGCATAGCCTGAACCTTCTCGTGGGGCCGGGGGGTGATCTTGTCGATCATGGACCAGGGGAAGGTGATCTTGGTCTCGTCCAGCATATAGGCCTCGAAGCCCGCGGGAGCCAAGCCGTCGGCCACCCACTTCTTCACGTACTGAAGCACACCGGCCTTGACCTTATCGCCGTTGTGGGAGCAGTTGTCCATGGACTGAACGGTGAGGGGCAGCTGACCGGCCTTGTAGCGCTCCAGCAGCAGCGCCGCCACCTTGCCCATGGCCAGCACGGGGGTCAGCCCCCGCTCCAGATCGGCAGGATTCACGCTGTAGCCCTTCTCCGTGATGGTGAAGGAAATCATCTGCAAAGAGGGATTCCGGAAAATCTCCACCAGCCGATTCCAGTCCTCAAACTGATAGTCGGCCTTCAGGCTCTCAGTGACGGAGGCAATGACCTTCTTCTCGATGGTTCCGGTGGATTGCAGGGACACCAGCAGAGACAGGTTATCATAGGGACGGTAGGCCTTGTCGATGATCTCATAGTCAAAGCTCTCGGCCACGATGACGCCCCGGTCATACTTGCCGGAGTTCAGGGCCTCGTTGAGAATGGCGGCGGGGAAGGCGCGGAAGATGTTGCCCGCACCGAAATGCACCCAGGTGGGCTCCTTGTGGGTCTTTTCCCGGACAGCCTGGATGTCAAAGGTGGGCATCTGGTAGCCCTTCTCGGCCCACTCGGGGCTGATGCCGTTTTTAATATCAGAAAGCTTCATTGAAAGATTCCTCCAGAATTACTTCTTTTCCTCTGCCAGACGGTCCAGCAGGTCCCAAACGCCCAGCATATACTGGATGCCCAGGGCACGGTCGTACTTGCCGTAGCCGGGGCGGCAGACACCGGGGCCTTCCTCCCAGAGCTGGCGGCCATGGTCGGGGCGGATATAGCCCTCCCAGCCGTTGTCGTGATAGGCCCGCAGAATCTCAATAATGCCGGTCTCGCCGCAGCAATCCCGGTGGGCAGCCTCGGAGAAATCGCCGTTGTCGAAGTGATGGATGTTGCGGATGTGGGCAAAGGCGATCCGGGCGTGGTGCTTGCGGATGATGTCGGCGCAGTTGTTGTTGGGATTGGCGTTCAGGGAGCCGGTGCACAGGGTCAGGCAGTTGTAGGGGCTGTCAACGCTGGTCAGCAGCTTGGTGCAGGCGGCTTCGTCCACCATCAGGCGGGGCAGGCCGAAAATATCCCAGGGGGGATCGTCCATGTGGATGGCCATTTTCACGTCGCACTCCTCGCAGGTGGGCATAATGGCCCGGAGGAAATAGAACAGGTTCTCCCACAGCTGATCCTTGGTCACAGGGGCATAGGCCTTAAACAGCTCGTCCAGCTTGGCCATCCGCTCCGGCTCCCAGCCGGGGAAGGTCATGTGGTATTTCTCGGTGAAGTCCAGGATGTACTTGGCCATGGCCTTGTAGTCATCCTGGATCATGTCCTTCTGATAGAACAGAGCGGTGGAGCCGTCGCCCACCGGGTGGAACAGATCCGTGCGGGTCCAGTCGAACACGGGCATGAAGTTATAGCAGATCACCTTCACACCGTATTTTGCCAGATTGCGGATGCAGACCTTGTAGTTTTCGATCAGGGCGTCCCGGCTGGGCAGGCCGATTTTAATGTCATCGTGAACGTTGACAGACTCCACCACCTCGGCGTCGAAGCCATGGGCATGAATCTGGTCAACCACTTCTTTGATTTCCGCTTCCTCCCAGATTTCGCCGGGCATCTTGTGGTGCAGCGCCCAGACAATGCTGGTCACGCCGGGAATCTGCTTGATGTCGCTTAGGCTGACGGGGTCGTTGCCCTCGCCATACCAGCGCCAACCCATTTTCATTGGCATATCTCATATCCCTCCATTTGTCGTTATCATATCATTCCCCTTCCGGCTCGGGCCGAAATGGGCGCAATATTGCTCCATTATTTTACCATAAAACCATCACTCTGGCAACCACTCAGATAAAACAAAATTTGAAGCCGGATTTTGTTTCCTGTGTCAAATCTCCAGAAAATGGTTATACTCTCCCCAGGAGGGATGTCGTATGACCGATAAACAATACAGCCGCCTGGTAAAGGAAATGAGTCCCAAGTCTCCCCTGCTTCGGGACTGCCTGCTGGCCTTCGCTGCCGGGGGCCTGATCTGCATGCTGGGCCAGTTTTTGATGAACCGCTACACCGGCCTGGGAGTCAGCAAGCAGGATGCCGCCACCTGGGTTTCCATCACGCTGGTGGGTCTGTCCGCCCTGCTCACCGGGCTGAGCGTCTATGACGATCTGGCCAAATACGCGGGGGCCGGAACCCTGGTGCCCATCACCGGCTTTTCCAACGCTGTGGCCGCTCCGGCCGTGGAGTTCAAGACCGAGGGCTTCATCCTGGGCGTGGGGGCAAAAATGTTCACCATCGCCGGGCCGGTAATCGTCTACGGTCTGGCCGCCAGCGTCATCTATGGGTTTCTTTATTGGATTTACACAATGTTTTGAATATCCAAGACACATCGCCCGGCTCCAAAGAAAGAGCCGGGCGATGGTATTTTTTATCGCCGTTCATCACTGCTGACGATGCCGTAATAGGCCCTGGCGGTGAGCCTGTAGATGATGACATAGAACAGGCAGAACACCAAAAAGGCGCCGATGTTGGCCCCGATCACCAGCCCCAGATTCCGCAGATTGAACATTTGCAGCAGCTGCCACACCATGGGGAACGCAAAGGCCAGGTGAACTCCCGCCATCAGCAGCGGCGCGAAAAACACCGTGAGGACCTGGGAATTGACGCTTCTTTTAATGTCCGCCTTGGTCATGCCCACCTTGCGCATGATGGCGAAGCGGGATTGGTCCTCATACCCCTCACTGACCTGCTTATAGTAGATGATCAGCGCCGCGGCGGCAATAAATACGGCGCTCAGCACAATGCCGACAAAGAACAGTCCGCCGAAGGTGATGTAGAAATCCTCCCGCTCCTGGGCAGGGCATTCGTCAATCCAGCTGTAGCCGCGATCCTTTCCCAAAAAGTCCAGCTGCCTGATCGCCTGCTTCTGCCGGTCGTGAAGCTCAATGATCTCCTTCTCCGTCAGGTCAAAGTCGCAGCCATAGTAGTAGCGGGTTTGGAGCATTTTCCTGCCCTTGTAATCCTCCATGCCTTCCAGGGGATCGATCTCCGACAAATCCTTCACCACCAGCGTTAACGAGGGCGCCACATTTGATGCCAGCTCCCCGGTGTCCAGACCTTTGGGCAGCTTTCCCGCAATTTCCAGGTCCACATCTCCCAGCCGGAAGCGGGGCTCGTCATAGCTGCAGCGCAGGCACCCCACCAGGGCCTGCCCCGGCTCCAGGGTGAAATCGGTTCCGTTCAGGGCATTGAAGTCCTCCACCGGAATAAACGCGATCACGCGGAGAAGATTGTAATTCAATTCCGTGGACATGGCGCTGGAGGAATCCGGCTCAATCCGATCTTCGGCGATTATCCCATAGATGGTGGCATAGCGGTAGTGCTCCACATTTTGGGGCTCCACGCCCTCTTCCCGGAACAGCGCCTCAAAATTCTCCCGCACCTGGGCTGTATTCGCTTCATTCATATTATCCAGCCGCTCCATGTCCAACCCAAAGCCGCTGTCGTGGGGATAGCGGGCGTTGATGGAGTCCTCCACCCCGACATACAGGCTGAAGGTGGAGGAGATCATCACCAGCACCATGGTAGCCAGAATGCAGATGGAGGCCAGCCCCGCGCCGTTGCGCTTCATCCGGTAGGCCATGGAGGAGACGGAGACAAAGTGCTTTTTCTGATAATAGTAATTTTTGCTCCTTTGCAGCAGACGGCACAGGGCCACGCTGCCGGAAATCATGATGAGATAGGTGGCCACAATCACCATCAGCACGGCCACGAAGAACATGGTAAAGGCCTGCAGGGCGCTGGTGCTGGTGACGGACAGATAGTAGGCCCCCGCCAGCAGCGCCGCACCGCCCAGGCCCAGAAGGTAATTGGCCTTGGGGGGCTTTTCACCGGCGCTTTCACTGCGCAGCAGCTCCAGGGGTCTGGCCCGGCGAACCTGCCACATGGATTTCACCATCAGCAGGGCAAAAATCGGGAGAAATACCAACAGGGTAAATTTCACGCTCTCCGGGGAAACGATAAAGGAATAGTCCACATCCGTGTGGATGATATTCACCAGGCCCAGCTCCGCCAGCTTATAGAGCCCGATGCCAAAGAGCAGTCCCAGCCCCAGGCCCAGGGCTGCCACAATGATGTTCTCCCAGAAAATCACCCAGCCCAGAGCGCTTTTGTCCATGCCCAGCACATTATAGAGGCCGAATTCCTTATTCCTTCTGCGAATCAGGAAGGAATTGGTATACAGCAGGAACAGCGCCGCAAACACCCCAACCACAAACTTCCCCAGGGAGAGGAGGAATTGCAGCTGAGCGCCGCCCTTTATGGCGCGCAGCGCCGGAGCATAGCTCAGGGACAGGAGAATGTACTCCATCATCACCATTCCAACGCAGGTGAGCAGATACGGCAGGTACAGCTTTTTATTCTTTCGGATGCCGGACACCGCCAGCCGGAGGTACAGAAAGCTTTTCAATCCTCCTCGCCTCCCGTCTGGAGCATGGTCAGAGTATCCGAAATTTTCTGGTAGAGCTGCTCGTTGGTGCAGCCGCCCCGGTAGAGCTGGTGGAACACCTGACCGTCCTTGATGAACAGCACCCGGTCGGCACAGCTGGCCGCCTTCACCGAGTGCGTAACCATGAGCACTGTCTGGCCGCCCCGATGGATTTGGGAGAACAGGCGGAGCAGCTCGTCGGTGGACTTGGAATCCAGCGCGCCCGTGGGCTCATCGGCCAGAATGATCTTAGGCTTCATCATCAAGGCTCTCGCCACCGCCGCCCGCTGCTTCTGACCGCCGGAGACCTCGTAGGGATATTTTTTCAGAAGACTGGAGATGCCCAGCTCCTTAGCCATGGGGGTCAGCACATCCTTCATCTGCTGATGGGGAATCCCCGCCAGCACCATGGGCAAATAGATGTTGTCCTCCAAATTGAAGGTGTCCAGCAGATTGAATTCCTGGAACACGAACCCCAGATTGTCCCGTCGGAAGTCGGCAATGTCCTTCTCCCGGATTTTGGTGATGTCCTCCCCTTCCAGCAGCACCGTACCGGAGGTGGGCTTGTCCAGGGCCGCCAGGATGTTCAGCAGAGTGGTTTTGCCGGAGCCGGATTCGCCCATGATGGCCACATACTCCCCCTGCTCCACAGAGAAATTCACATCCCGCAGAGCCTCCACACTGTGGCCGCCAAAGCGGGTGGTATATACCTTTCTCAGATGTTCAACAGTTAACCAGCTCATTTTTCTGCCGCCTTTCTTTCGTTCTTCCATACCATCAGCATAATGAGGAGAAGCGCCGCCAGGCACAATCCTCGTTTGATTATCTTCATAAGATTCCTTCCTTTCCTGTGATGGCACCATTATAGCGGCAAAGAATTTTCCCCGCCTGTGATTTTCCTTACAGGCGGGGGCTCAAAACGAACAAAACTGTCACAATTGGGTCTTTATTCAAACGTGCCCCGGTTCTGGCTCAAATTAAGCGCTATCAGGGTGCCCTCCCCCGGGGTGGACTGGGCGGTGATGGTATGGCCCAGATTCTGGCAAATCCGGCGGCAGAGGTACAGCCCCAGCCCCGTGGCTCTTTTATCCGTCCGGCCGTTGCAGCCGGTGTAGCCTCTCTGGAAAATCCGGGGCAGGTCCTCCGGGGCGATGCCGATGCCCGTATCCCGGATGCACAGGCAGTCCCCCTCCATATAGATGGAGACGGAGCCCTGTTGGGTGTATTTCAGGGCATTGGACAGCAGCTGCTCCACCACGAAAGAAAGCCACTTTTCATCGGTGACAATCTGCTTTTCCATGGGCGTGTAGTCCAGCCGGATTCCCTTTCGGATAAACTGCCCGGCAAATTTCCGCACCGCTCCCCGAACCACCCGGTCGATCTGGCACTCCCGGAACACATAGTCCGTGTCCACGCTGTCAAGCCTTTGGTAGGTCAGGGCCATAAGGGCGTACTGCTCAATCCGCTGCAATTCCTCCCCCACGCTCCGGCTCAGGGGAGAGTCCTCATTTTCCAGCAGCAGGCGCATGGCGGCAATGGGGGTTTTGATCTGATGGACCCAGGTGGTATAGTAATCCGTCCGGTCCGTCTCCCGGCGCTGCTGCTCCTGGCGGAGGGACTGCTCCCGTTGAGACAGGTTCCGGATGATCTTCCCATAGGCCTCGTCCAGGCTGCCGGGGGCCCCTTCCAGCCCCTCCGTCAGGTCATCGGGCAGGAGCGCCAGCCGGGAAAGCCTCCGCTCCTTTTGCCGCTGCCTTCTGTAGTCCGCAAGAAACCAGCCCAGCACCAGTATCGCGCACAGGACGCTGGGGTACAGCACCGCCGCCACCGGAAGGTGGTACAGCCAGAAGGACCCGGCGAATACAAAAGCGCAGCAGAGCAGGAGCAGCAGCCATTTTCTTCGCTGCCTCAGATAATTTCTCATTCTCTCACCCCACCAGATACCCTACGCCGAATTTGGTCTCCACAAAGCCTGTGAGTCCCGCCCCTTCCAGCTTTTTCCGCAGCCGGCCCACGTTCACGGTAAGGGCGTTTTCGTCCACAAATTCATCGGTCTGCCACAATGCCTCCATCAGCTTTTCCCGGCTGACCACCTTGCCCTTGTTTTTCATCAGAATCAGCAGAATCCGATACTCATTTTTTGTCAGGGGGATCTGCTTTCCCTGATAGCTCAGCGTGTTGTCACCGGTGTTTAGCATGGCCCCCCGGTGCTCCAGAACCGGGCTGCTCTCCCCGAAGGAATAGGTCCGCCGGAGCAGGGCCTGAATTTTGGCGATGAGCACATTGGAGTCAAAGGGCTTGGGGATAAAATCGTCCGCCCCCATGTTCATGGCCATGATGATGTTCATATTGTCCGAGGCCGAGGACAGGAAGATAATGGGCACCTTGGACACCCGGCGCAGCTCGCTGCACCAGTGATAGCCGTTCATAAAGGGCAGGCCGATGTCCATCAGCACCAGATGGGGCTGACAAGCGGCAAACTCCCCGGTGACATTCTGAAAATCCTTTACCCGAACCGCCTCCATCCCCCAGGAGGCAATCTGCCTGGCCACTCCCCCGGCAATGCCGTCATCATCCTCCACAATCAGAATTCGATACATATTTTCCTTGACCTCTTCCTTTCTTCTCTGCCTCATTTTTCAAATCGAGCACAAATTGCGCCTGCTGTCTCTTCAAAAACAATTTCACAAAGGGCTTCATGAAAAGCTTTTTGGCTGTCACATACTCCGTAAAATCGATTTCTGTCTCGCTGCCCTTTGCGGTGAAAACGCCGACCCAATGCCCGCTCATATTGCTGTTTTCCATGTCAAATTTCCAGCACCGGTACGGCTCTGTTTCCGTAACAGTAAATGTTGTGGGATAGCCCTGGTTCGTGTATTCAACAAACTGCTTTTCATTCCGGATTTCTGTTTTGCTTAAATCCCTTCGCCATGTGCTGTAATTTTCAACCGCCAAAACAATTTCCCAGACGCTCCGAATATCGCTCTTGATCATTGCTTTTATATTTGAAGTTACCATATTTCCACCTCATTTTTTGGTTTGAAGCGCCGGATTCTTCCACTCGCCCAAATCCGGCGGTGGCAGTCCAGCACAGCAGGAAAATCCGTATTGTCAATAGAATACCACAAACACCGCCGCATTTCCATCCCATTTTTCTGAATTTCTTCCTGCCCCCAACCGGTTCAATTTCCGGTTTCTTCAAACAAAAAAACACTGCCAAAAGGCAGTGTCTGGTTCCGGAGTACGCATAAAACCGCATCCAACTTATTCACTATTCACCATTACTTATTACTTTCCAAAAATCGGCCCTAAATTTTTTAGTGAAGAGTGAATAGTGAAAAGTGAATAAGTAAAATCGGCAATCTTCTGTCGAAGATTGCCGATTTTTGGTGGAGACTACGGGACTCGAACCTGTGACCTCATGCGTGTGAAGCATGCGCTCTAACCAGCTGAGCTAAGCCTCCGTACCGGGAACAAAACGTATTATACCAGATTCCCACGATTTGTCAAGCCCCATTTTTGGAATTTGTCAGGTTCTATTGGAGGCTGCCCTATTTTACCGGAGCAGCCTCCAAAATGCCACGGATGAATTACTTCTCGTTCTTACGGCCCCAGCCGGTGAGAACCGCAAACAGGAAGGTGAGGAACAGGGCAAAGGCATAGATGGTGCCTCCGGCCACTGCCAGAGGAGACAGGCCCGTCAGCGCGGCGCCGATAAACACGAAGGTGCTCATGAAGGGAACGATGGCCGGCAGGCTGTTTGCGGTGCCGTCCAGCAGGTTGGCCCGGCGATAGGGGTGAATATTCTTGGCGGAGCCGATCTTATTCAGGATTGGGCCAAAGGTGAGAATGGACGCGCTGGTCACGCCGCCGAAGAGGATAGTGGTGACGGAGATGCCCGCCATGCACAATAGCTCGGCGCCCCGCTGGGTTTGACCGGCCTTGCTGTTTAGAATCTTCTCAGCCACAAGGTCCAGCATTCCCGCATCGTTCAGAACGCCCATGATGCCGAACACGGAAATGACCAGGGCCACGGTGGGCAGGATGCCGTTGATGCCGGAAACCAGGAAGCCAACCGCCGCGTTGTTGGCAGGATCGTTGGCAAAGACATCTCCCATGCCGAAGAGCCCAAAGGCCAGACCCACGACGGTGCCCAGACCCAGGCCCACCAGAATGCCCAGGTAAATGTTCCGGGTCTTGGTGGAGACAATCAGCATAATCACCACGGGAATCAGCATCACCAGACTGGCAGGATTGGAAGCAGCCTCAATGGCGCCGCCCTGATAGGTGCCGCCGATGCCGCCCACGATGCCGAACAGGATCAGGGAAATCACACCGGCCACTGCGGAGTAGCGCAGGCGGCTGGTGACGACGCCGCCCACATCGGCGGGGGTGCCGTCCTGGAACTGCTGGGTGGAGGCGGAGGCGATGGTGGTATCGGAGATGGGGGCCAGGTTGTCGCCGAAGATGGCGCCGGAGACAATGGAGCCGGCCAGCCACATGGTGTTTGCGCCCAGAATCGTACCGGCGGGGTAGAAAATGGGGAAGGCGATGAACATGGTGCCGATGGAGGAGCCGGTGGCCGTGGAGACGATGCAGGTGGTTAGGAAGGTGAAGGCCACGAACAGACCGCCCTTGATGCCGATGGAATTGGCCAGCCAGACAAAGCCGCCGGAGATGTTGCTGGTCTTAATCATCTGGCTGAACATACCCACCAGCAGCAGAATCACAACCACGGAGACAGAGGTGATGGAGGAAATGCCGGAAATGGCGCTCTCCCAATACTTGGTGTAGCTCTTGCAGAAGATACCGCCCACCAGCAGTCCCAGGAAACCGCCTACGGCCAGCGCTTCCATGTTGAAGGCCTTGAAGCCGATAAACAGCGTGATGCAAAAGCCCACATAGATGAGCACCGGCACCAGAGACATTGCCATTCCGCCCCGGAACTCAAGCTTCTTCTTTTCTGCCATATTGATTTCTCCTTTTCTATTTGTCAGCAGAGTCCCTTTTTCTCTGCCAGCTTACGGAACGCTGCGGCCATACGGTCCATGGCGGCATAGCAGTCTTCATCATTCCAGAAGCAGCCCGCAACCAGGCGGATATGTCCCTGGCCCTGATCGCCGTAGAATTTCCCGTCGTTGGCGCAGATTCTGGCCTCCTGAATCAGGTACTGAGTCACCTCGGTGGAGGTTCCCAGCTGGGAGACATTGATCCACTGCAGGAAGGTAGCCTCGGGCATCTGCATGGACACGCCGGGGATGGAGTTGAACAGCTTGTAGGCATAGCGTCTGCGGTTGTCGTACTTTTTCAAATATTCGGCAATAAAGCTGTCATCTTCAAAGGCAGGCATCACCGCCATCTGGGCCAGGGTGCTGGTGGCGCCCTGCATGTTCACCGCGGAGCCGAAATAAGTGTCCATGATCACGTCGTTGGCAAATATCCAGCCCACCCGGAAACCGCTGAGGGCCATGCCCTTGGAAACGGAGCAAACCGTAACGGTACGCTCCCACATGCCGGGCAGGGATGCCATGCAGACCATCTCCCGGCCGTCGAACACCGTATCCTCGAATGCCTGATCCACCACGCAGACCAGGTTATTGCGGACACAGAACGCCGCCAACTGCTCCAGCTCCTGCCGGGTATAGGTGACGCAGGTGGGGTTATTGGGGTTGGTCAGCAGCACCATTTTGGTCTTGTCGGTGAGGCGCTTCTCATATTCCTCAATGCGCAGATGCCAGCCGTCCTCCTCGTAGGTGGGCACCCGGACGGTGACGCCGCCCAGCAGCTCCGGGTTCAGGAAATTGCTGCCATAGCTGGGATCGTGAATCATCACCTCGTCTCCGGGATTGATCCAGGGCGCCATGGCAAACATCAGGCCCACATCCGAACCGGGGTTGATGATGATGTTTCTCTGAGGGTCCAGGTCGATGCCGAAGTGCTCTTTGGTGCGCCCCGCAATCAGCACCTTCAGTTCCGGGCTTCCGATGGGCATGATGTAATGGGCAGGCGCGCCGGTTTTCAGCGCGTCAATGGCGGCCTTGGTGACGCAGTCCGGGATGGAGGGGTCGGGCATGAAGGGGTCTGCCCAGCTCATCATGGCGACACCCATTTCCTTCATGCGCTGGCCCACATCGCCCACGTCGGCCTTCTCGGTCACGGAGAACAATCCGCCGTCCAGCTTGGCAAAGGCAGGCCGCATCAGCTTCTTGATAGTATCCATACCGTCCTCCATTTACATCTCGGCGATTGCCTCGATCTCACACAGCACGCCCTTGGGCAGCGCCTTCACCGCCACGCAGCTGCGGGCAGGCTTGGAGATGAAGTGCTTCTCGTAAACCGCGTTGAAGGCCGCAAAGTCCCCCATATCCGCAAGGAAGCAGGTGGTTTTCAGAACCTTGGCCATGGAGGAGCCTGCGGCCTCCAGCACAGCAGCCACATTTTTGCAGGACTGCTCCGCCTGGCCGGTGATGCCGCCCTCGGCCACCTCACCGGTGGCGGGAATCACAGGAATCTGACCGGAGACGAAAACCAGCCCCCAGGCCATCTGCGCCTGAGAGTAAGGACCAATAGCGGCAGGCGCTTTTTCAGTAGAAATCGTTTTCATAAAACATCCTCCTTAACTTTTATCATGAAAAAAGCTGAAATTTACTGATTTCTTTTTCATTATAGAACTATAAATTATTTTAGTCAATCAAATATTTTACTAAAAAATATTTTTGTATACTTTCTATAAAACAGAGCCCGCATTTTTTGACAAGAAACACAACGAATCTGCCCGGAATTTTCCTTGCCTTTTCCGCGTTTTTTATGTAAAATACTCATGTTCATAAAGAAATATAATTACAAAAGAGGAATTTATTGCTATGACCGACAGGAACCTGACCGCAGAGGACCTGCGCATTCTGGACACCTACAAAACCCTGGCGGAAGGACTGGCTGCCTACTTAGGCTCCAGCTATGAAATCGCCCTGCACAGCCTGGCAGATTGGAGCCATTCTGTTATCAAGATCATGAACGGCTTCCACACCGGACGCACTGAAGGCTCCCCCATCACGGATTTGGGAATCTCCATGCTGAAAAGGCTGGAATCCGACAATTCCAGCAGCGATTTTCAGGTGTATTTCTGCAAAAACAAACAGGGGGAACCCATGAAATCCACCACCATTGCCATTCGGGGGAAAGGCCGGCGGATCATTGGGCTGCTGTGCATCAATCTGTATCTCAACACGCCCATGGTTCAGCACTTGTCCGAGCTGCTCCCCAGGGACGCCTCTGTTTTTACGGCGGAGAATTTCGCGGAAAACTCCACAAATGCTGTGGAGCAGAAGCTCCAGGAAGCTAAAAATAAAGTCCTCAACGACCAGTCCATTCTCCCCTCCATGAGAAACAAGGAGATCATCCGCCTGCTGTACAGCCTCCATGTGTTTGAGCTGAAAAATTCCGTGGAGCTTGTGGCCAAGGAATTGGGTATCAGCGTCAGTACCGTGTATTTCCATCTGCGCAACATCTGCACTCCCCCCGGCACCCTCTGATAAAAAACGGCGTCTGAATTGGCTGACCAAATCAGACGCCGTTAAGGCAATACCGCACAATGGGGCCAAGGACTCTCGGCAAAAGCTCCGCCGAAGTCCGTTAGCTCCTATTGTGCGGTATTGTTTTTTATATTTCAGAAGCTCACTCCAGTTCAAAATCACCGGTGTAAAGCCGATAGTAGGTGCCCTTCTGGGCAATGAGATCATCGTGGGTGCCACGCTCGATGATGCGGCCCTGGTCCAGAACCATGATGCAGTCGGAGTTGCGGACGGTGGACAGCCGGTGGGCAATGACGAAAACAGTTCTGCCCTTCATCAGCGCATCCATACCCGCCTGCACCAGCGCCTCGGTGTAGGTGTCAATGGAGGAGGTGGCCTCGTCCAGAATCATCACCGGGGGGTCTGCCACAGCGGCCCGGGCAATGGCGATCAGCTGCCGCTGACCCTGGGAGAGCCGGGCGCCGTTGCCGGTAAGCATGGTGTTGTAGCCCTCGGGGAGCCGGGTGATGAAGTCGTGGGCATTGGCCAGCTTGGCGGCGTGGATGCACTCTTCATCGGTGGCATCCAGCTTGCCGTAGCGGATGTTGTCCATCACCGTGCCGGTGAACAGGTTTGTATCCTGGAGCACAACACCCAGAGAGCGGCGCAGGTCATCCTTGCAGATTTTGTTGATGTTGATGTTGTCGTAGCGGATTTTGCCGTCTTCAATGTCATAGAACCGGTTAATCAGGTTGGTGATGGTGGTCTTTCCCGCGCCGGTGGCCCCCACAAAGGCGATCTTCTGGCCGGGCTTGGCGTACAGGGATACATCGTGAAGCACCGTCTTTTCCGGCACATAGCCAAAGTCCACATGCTCCATATAGATGTCACCCTTCAGTTCCTGATAGGTGGTGGTGTTCTCAGCCTTGTGATAGTGCTTCCAGGCCCAGTGCCCGGTGCGCTCCTGCGTCTCGTGGATGGTGCCGTCCGGGTCGATTCTGGCGTTGACCAGATGAACATAGCCCTCGTCCTGCTCCGGCTCCTGATCCATCAGATCGAAGATTCGCTCCGCCCCGGCCAGAGCCATGACAATGGAATTGATCTGGTTGGAAATCTGAGAGATGGGCATGTTGAAGCTCCGGGACAAAATCATGAAGGCCATCAGGCTGCCCAGCGTGAGCATCTTTCCCTCGCTCATTACCACCATCATTCCGCCCACGATGGCCAGCACCGCATACTGAATGTAACCCAGGTTATTATTGATGGGGCCCATAATATTGGAGAACTTGCCGGCGGCGTAGGCGTTGCGGCAGAGGGTTTCGTTCAGAGCATCGAATTCCTGCTCGCACACATGCTCGTGGTTGAAAATCTTCACCACCCGCTGGCCGTTAATCATCTCCTCAATATAGCCGTTCACCGCGCCGAGGGACTTCTGCTGGCCGATGAAATACTTGCCGGACTTCCCTGCCAGGTACTTGGTGACGTAAACAATCAGCGACACGGTAAAGAGCATGACGATGAACAGCAGCCAGCTGGTGTCGATCAGGTTCCACGCCACCACCACCAGGGTAATGATGGAGGAAACGCACTGGGGAATGGCCTGGCTGACCATCTGACGCAGGGTGTCGGTATCACTGGTGTAGCGGGACATGATGTTGCCCGCGGTGTTGGAGTCAAAATACCGCAGAGGCAGCCGCTGCATCTTTACGAACATCTCATCCCGGATGGTTTTCTGGACCCCCTGACTCACATCCACCATCAGATAGTTAAAGAGGAAGGAGCTGAGGATGCCTATGCCGAAGATGGCGGCAATTTTCAGAAGATAGGAGGTCATGGGCCCAAAATCCTGGGAGTTGGACTCCACCATGGGCAGGATGTAATTGTCCACCAGGGTGCCCAGGCTGCGGCTGCCCATGGTCTGGGCGTAAGAGGTGAGGAAAATGCACACCAGTACAATCAGCAGCACCGGTGTGTATTTTTTCAGATAGCTCAGCAGCCGGAGCAGGGTCTTTTTGGGACTTTTCGCCATGCGGCCGTCGCCGCGCATTTTTACAGGAGGCATTATTCTTCCCTTCCTTTCTGCTGGGTGTTGTACAGGTCCTGATAGATTTTGGAGCTTTCCAGCAGCTGCTCATGGGTGCCGGACTCCAGAATCCTGCCCCCCTCCATAATGACAATCAGGTCCGCGTCCTGAATGGAGGAGATTCGCTGGGCAATGATCAGCTTGGTGGTGCCGGGGATTTCCTCCCGGAAGGCCTTGCGGATCATGGCATCGGTATGGGTGTCCACAGCGGAGGTGGAGTCGTCCAGAATCAAAATCTTTGGCTTTTTCAGCAGGGCCCGGGCAATACACAGCCGCTGCTTCTGACCGCCGGAGACATTGGAGCCTCCCTGCTCGATGTGGGTGTCGTAGCCGTCGGGGAAGCTGCGGATGAACTCGTCGGCGCAGGAAAGCTGACAGGCGTGAATCAGCTCCTGGTCGGAGGCATCGGAGTTGCCCCAGCGCAGATTCTCCTTGATGGTGCCGGAGAACAGGGTGTTCTTCTGAAGCACCATGGCCACGTTGTCCCGCAGGGTTTCCAGATCGTAATCCCGCACATCCACACCGCCCACTTTCAGCGTGCCCGCAGTCACATCGTACAGTCTGGGAATCAGCTGCACCAAAGTGGACTTGGAGGAGCCGGTGGCGCCCAGAATGCCCACGGTGGTGCCGGAGGGAATGTGGAGATTCACATTCTGCAAAGCGTCCAGCTGCGCCTTCTCGGAGTAGCGGAAGGACACGTTTTCAAAATCGATGGAGCCGTCCTTCACGTCCTTCACCCCATCTTGGGGGGAGGTGAGATTGGGCTCCTCCTCCAGCAGCTCAGCGCAGCGACGCATGGGAGCCCGGGACATAATCACCATCACGAACACCATGCTGAGCATCATCAGGCTGTTCAGGATCTGGGTGGTATAGGTGAGCATGGAGCTGAGCTCGCCGGTGGTAAGGCCCGCCCCGGGAACATTGCCGGAGGCCACCACCATTTTGGCCCCGAGCCAGGAAATGAGCAGAATACAGATGTAGACGCACAGCTGCATGATGGGGTTGTTCAGCGCCAGAATGTGTTCGGCCTTGCAGAACAGGCGGTAGATTTCCCCGGAGGTACCGGTGAATTTCTCCACTTCCCTTTCCTCCCGGACAAAGCTTTTCACCACCCGAATGCCATGGATGTTTTCCTGCACCACGTTATTCAGGCGGTCGTAGGTTTTGAATACCTTGTCGAAAATCTTAAACACCAGGGGCACCAGGCAGAAGAGCGCCGCCACCAGAATGGGCAGGGCGATGCAGTACACCAGACTCAGCCTGACGCTGATCCGCATAGCGGAGAACAGGGCCAGAATCAGCATCATGGGGCAGCGGATGGCCATACGAATCATCATCTGAAAGGCCATCTGAATGTTGGCCGTGTCCGAGGTCAGCCGGGTGACGATGGAGGCGGTGGAGAATTTGTCGATGTTGGAGAAACTGAATTCCTGGACATGGTAGTACATGTCGTGGCGCAGATTCTTGGCAAACCCGGTGCCCGCCTTGGAGGCAAACACGGCGGAGGCGGAGCCAAAGCACAGCGAGGCCAGGGCGCACAGCATCAGGATGATCGACTGGCGCACCACCACAGACATATCCTGCAGAACAATGCCGTAGTCATAGAGCTTTGCCATCACCAGAGGGATCAGCACCTCCATAGCCACCTCGCCAATCATGCACAAGGGACTCAGGATGGCAGGCCATTTGTATTCCCGGACGCACCGGGCGAGTCTTTTAATCATTCGTTGTTTTCCTCCTCTTCAAACTGGAAGCCGGGCAAGCAGCCCATGTTGCACACCGCCCGGCAGAGCAGCGCGTAAAATTGCTCCTGCTCCTCCTGGGTAAAGCCCCGGACCACCCGCTCCTCATTTTCCATAATCACACGATATATTTTTTCATGGCAATCCCGGCCCTTGGGAGAAACCAGGATTCGCTTGCAGCGTCCGTCCTTCTCATCCGGGTGGAATTCAATAAACTTTTTCTTTTCCAGCCGGGACAGCAGCCCCCAGACCGTGGGATGACTCAGGTGGAATTCATCCTCAATGTCTTTGGCACAGGGCGGGTCCCTTCGCCGGGCCAGATACCCCATGATCCGCCCTTGGGCCGATGTCAGCTCCATCTCCCCCAAGGCCTGGGTCATGGACTGAGAAATGGCACAGTGCAGCATCCGGAACATATGACCATAGTGATACACCCAATTACCTCCTTCCAAAAACAATGTCGCACGCGACGGAGTAAGTGTAGCACACGACGTTTCTTTTTTCAACCACTTCAAAAAATTTTTACAATTTATGGGAGCACGCAAAATCCCCCCCTATAAACCAGAAAAGCACGCCGAAGCGTGCTTTTGGGTGCTTTACAACAGTTGATGGGCCACTGTTCTCTTTGGCAATTTTTATACTATTCTTTGATTAAAGCCTCACAATCTTTCCGGTCTGATTTGTGTAAAACAGCGTTGTCGTCTTTGCTGGG